>JBIMKD010000139.1:0-31416 GCA_043673815.1 Chromatiales bacterium | reverse complement strand
GTCTTCAAGAATAGGGGACGGGTGATGATTTCCTGGAATTGGCTCAACGGCGGTAAGGTAAAATCGCTTTCGACGGCGGGCGCCTTCCAAGGCAGGTCCGTCGATGCCGCGTCGACCTGCACTGGTTCCGAGGGGACCGCAAGCTCATAGGCGAGCACGAGACCCAATAGCGTACACAGCGCGCCCAAGGTCATGGTGACGGCACTCAGGGATCCTGGCCACTTCATGACTTCTCAAGCGCCATGTAGCCGGAGAGACTAAAGCGAATATCCATCTCGTCATTCGCTGGTTTCCCCGGCCGGAACTGGTAAGCGCTCCGGCCGCGTAGATACACTTGATCGACAAACATGCGCGGCTGTCCTGCCTCTAAGGTGTGAAACACGCGCTGTACCGTCTCGGTGGAACCCAACATTTGCACCTTGATCGATACGGGTTGCTTGGCGTCGGCTTTGCCCCCGTCCTCCGTCGTGTCGGGCATGATCTGTATGCTATTGAGCCGTCCGGCGTTTGCTTCAACGACCTTCTTCACATGCTGCTGCATCTCCGCGGCCGCGAGTGCGCGCGTTTTGCCCTGCAAATACCCGCGTTGTTGCTTGGATAATTGCTCCTTGAGCCGCACAAACTGTTGCTGTAAGTCGCTGCTACGGCTCGCGATGCGCTCGTAACCAGCCAATCGGTTCTGGAGATCCGCGATTCGCTCTCCGTAATCTCCGTACATCGAAACCAGCGGTTGAATCAAGACCATGTAAAACGCGGCGAGCAGCAGTAAGAGTAGGCCGACGGCCGCCCCTTGGCGTTGACCCGCGGTGAGGCCCGCCATCACGATGAGCCCGCCTCCGCAACCACTTCGGCGGCGAGATTGAAACGCTCGGCGCCGGTTAAGCGGTTTTGGGTCACGGGCGACCGAAACGAGGCATTCTTGAATAACGGCGATGCCTCTATGAGGCCAATGACCGCTGAGGAGGTGGAAGATTCACCTTGCATCGTCATTTCCGTCCCGCTGATCTCGAACTGGTAAAGCCAGGTGTCGTCGGGAAGCACGCGGGTAAGCTCGTCCAAAACCCCGATCGTTATGGGCGTCGTTTTCTTTTTCTCGATGAGAAAGCGGGAGTCGCTGGCCAAGACTTCGAGTTGCCGATGCAGATCGTCCACGGCCTGGGCCTGTGTCTTAACTTCGGCGATTCGACCCTCGATCTCGGTAATGGACCGTTGCTTCTGTATCAAGGGCACGGTCACGGCGCCGGCCAGTAGACCGGCGGCCGCGGCTGCGAGGGCGAGATTCAGGCCTTGCCAGACAGGCGTTTTCACCCGCCGCCGATCGAGCGGCAGTAAATTGATCTCATGGCCGTTGCCTCTCGCTTCCGGCGTCCGTACCCGGTCGGGATGCAGGTCGAAGGGCGCGAGTTTGCCGAGGATCTCATCCAATGAGACGCGGGGGATGGCAACCAGCTCGACCCGCAACCGCTTTGCTGCCGTAACTCGTTCGAGGACACGAAAGTCGTAGTAGACCTGGCCGGCTTTAAAAGGCGTCTCCTGGTCCATGGCGTAACCGAGGACCTCCCGGACGTTTTCCTCGGCAGCCAGCGGCAGGTGCACCTCCCGGCGCAACGCGCGCTGCGGCGGTAGTTCAAGTATCACTTCGGTTGCGGGCGTCCGATCACTCCCGAGATGCCGCAATGCCGCCAACGCAGCTTCCGAGGGGGCTGCGGTGGAAAAGCGAAAGCGGCCCGCGGCCGGATCATGCCCGTTGGTCTCCCGAACAACCTCGATCTCGGTGTCGAGCCACTGAATGACCCAGCGTTCCGGCTCTATGTTCGCCAGCCGCCGTATCGAGTCCGGCAACAGCATCCAAAGCTCGCTCGACCACCAATCGAAGAACGGCCGTAGCCGTGCCCGCACCCAATCGATGTTTAGCCTCGAGTCGCTAGACACTACTTTTCTCTAACTCTCAATCGCCTTCCTGCCACGCGAGCACGCTATACGGTTTTCCGGACTGCTGAATTAGTTTTACGGTTGCAGCGACGGACGCCAGCGTCTGGGCCGGTAACCTGGCTTCGGCCCGCACCGTATAGATTACACCATTACTTGGCACAACAAAGCGGGCGTCGATGACCGGCTTGAGCGCATCGCGCCCGTTCTCGCCCGGTTCCTCGGCGTTGTCGCGCCGGCGGGCAAGGGCTTCCTCGAGATCGCGGCCGGTGTCTTCACCGGACAGCAGCAATGCGCGCAGTACCTCGGGCGGAGCCACCTTATCGTCTATCCCGGCCGAATGGGAGTGCACGGTAAGCGCGGGCCGCAGACGCTTGAACAAGCGCGGTGTCACACCGAGCACCTGTTGCAGTTCCTCGACCGTATTGAACGTAGCGTCCTTGGCCCCGTAGGTCCTGCCGGCCGCTTCGTATTCTTGATCTTCGGCGCCGTTCAAGCGCCGCAAGCTATCCGGATCGCGCCAGTCTTCTATCGCGTCGAGCAGGGCGTCACGCCGGTCGTCTTCGATATCCAATGCCCGGAGCACGGCGTCGAGGAGACCGCGTTGAGCGCTATTGAGGTCGATCTTGCCTGCTTCGTCCTGCAGTGACACCGTGATCGATGCCCCCCCGAAGCGGATCCGGTGGCGGCTGCCATCGCCGCGCCAGCGGCGCAAGCGATCGGGATTCGTAAGCTCTAGGATGCCCCGATACAGGCCCGCCTCGGCAAGCGCGCGGGCCTGTGCGTGTGCCACGAGATCGTGAGCCAGCGTGGTCTCGGTCCGCATGCTGAACGCCAGGCTGGCGGCCACGATACTGAGCAAGGCCACCATCCAGAGAACGATCACGAGGGCGAATCCCTGCTCCGTCGCCGGCGCCTGAATAGCTTTCATAATGCGTAAACGTGCAGGAGGCTAGATATCTCCGGGATCCTCGTCGCCGAACTCATCAGAATCCAGGTTCGGGTCCGATTCGTCTGCGGATTCGGGCGGCTGCATGAGCAGTTGTGGCTCGCCGGTGTCCGGTTCCGAATGGATCGGAATCACGAGCACGGGCCAGGCGCCGTGCCTTGCGGTCTTGATATTGAGCCGTACCCGCGCCGGCAGCCGTTCGTCGTCGTTCCAGGTGTCGTGCCACGCGGTGACGCGGCGGGATTTCCCGTAGTAGGAGAACAGGGCGTCTTGAACGTGGTTAAGCATCACGGTTCGGCGGGCGTGCTCGGGGGCAACCAACGGATCGTCGAGATCGGGTTCGGCGCGCCAATAGGTGAATACGAGCTGGCCGCCGCTGACGAGCTCGATCGCACCGATATAAAGCCCGCCCGGCTCGCCCCGGATGGGCGAGTCGGCGGTAAAGATGAGCGATCGAGATCCGCCGCGAAATACAAGCTGCTGTTGGGCTTGGTCTAGCCAGACCAGGGGATAGGCGCGGCTTACCTGGCGCGAAATGAAACCGGCGACCGCCCGCTGATCCTCGGTCATCGCTGCCCGCGTCTCGGCGGCATCGGAAGCGCGGGTCCCGACCCGCAATCCGCTGTAGAGCGCCACCATGATGAGGCCGGTGAGTGTAAGTGCGAGCAAGAGTTCGACGAGCGTGAATCCGCCGCCCGCGCGTTGCCGCGTCGTCATGGCCCCGGCCGCGGCCGCAGCCTCAAGCTTATCAGGCTGACCGCGCGCCTTTTCGCGGCTTCTTGCCAGAGCACGCTGACCGTGACTCGATAGGCGTCGAGCGGCAGCTTTTCCGGGTCGAGATGGGCGGGAAAATAGGGTTCGATGCGGCGTGTCCACTGATAGCGGCCCGCGATGTCTCCCGACTCCTCGCCGGACAGCGCGGTGGTCTCTAGATCCACACCCGCCAGCAACGATTCGGCCCACAGGACCGCCTCCGTGTAGTCGGCGCCGAGCCTGCTGCTACGCAGGGCGGTGGCGAAGATCTGCAGCAGCACGCCTAAGGCGATGGCCAAGATCGAGAACGCGACCAACACCTCGAGCAAGGAAAAGCCGCGTGCGACTCGGATAGGACTAGAAAATCGCAACGCGGCCGGTCAACCAACTGATATCAACGACATAGCGTAAGGGCCCGCTCGCGAGGGTGATCTGGCCGCCCGTCGAGCTGCCGTCAGGGTAGAATCGAAACGCCCCGGTACTTTCCGACCGCAACTGGGAACGGGCGGTGTCGAGCTTGATGTCAGCCCCTCGCGGTAGCGCCCGGGTACCTTTGCGTCCGCTGATCTCATAGCGCTTATGGCTGACGTATACCGTAACGGTGGATTCAACGTGGCGGTTAATGGCCCGGCTACGGGCGAAGCGTAGTGCCGCGGCCAGCTCGCGCGCGGCGGATCGCAGCTCCACGCCCGTCGCGCCTTTCGAGAACAGGGGCGGGACCAGCGCCAGCATGAGGCCGCCGATGACCAAGACCACCAATAGCTCGACGAGGGTGAATCCTGACGGGGAGGGCACGTGCTAATTCCAATTGGCGATGTCCCGGTTCTCGCCCTCACCGCCCTCGGCGTTGTCCGCGCCAAGCGTGTACAGGTCAAAATCCCCGTGCTCACCCGGAAACCGGTACTGATAGTCGAAGCCCCAAGGATCCTTGGGCACTTGCTTCTTCTTTAAATACGGTCCGTTCCAGCGCTCGGTCCCGGCCGGTGCCTCGACCAACGCATCAAGTCCCTCGTTGCTCGTGGGGTAGCGGCCGATCTCCAATCGGTACATGTCCAAGGTGGCGGCGAGATCCTCTAATTGCAGCCGCGCTGTGTCGCTTTTCGCCCCGCTCAGATATTTCATAACCTGGGGTCCCACGAGACTCGCGAGCAGCCCTAGGATCACCAGCACCACCAGCAACTCGATGAGAGTGAAACCCCGCGGTGAACGGGATTCCTTCGTTCGTTTCATTTCGCTAAGTCCTCTAGTTGACGTAAGTTTAAAACGCAAGCTCGTTTACGCTCAAGATCGCGACCAGGATCGACATGATGATCGCCGCGATCACGAGACCGAGGCCCAGGATGAGTACCGGTTCCAAGAGCGCCAGCATGCGCTTGACCGTGGCCCGCACCTCGCGATCATAGACCTCGGCCACTTGCATTAGCATCTCTTCGAGCTGTCCGGTCTCTTCCCCCACGCGGACCATGTGTACGGCAAGGCGAGGAAAATAAGCGATCTCTGTCAAGGGTTCAGCAAGCCCATGGCCGTGCTTCAGGCGCTCGGCGACGGTGCCCACGCCCTCCGCCAAGACCTGGTTCCCCAGGGTCTCTTTCACGATCGATAGCCCGCTCAACAAGGGCACGCCGTTTGTGAGCAGGGTGCCGAGCATGCGGCTGAAGCGCGCCACCTCGATCTTCGTAATCAGCTCTCCGGCCAGGGGTAGCTTGAGCAAACGCTGATCCCAGCGGTAACGCGTCGCGGGTTGCGAGAGTTGCTTGCGAAAATAGAGTCCAATCACCACGGTGGCCAGGATGAGCACCCACCAGTAATCACGCAGAAAATTCCCCATCGAGATGACCACTTGGGTGGCGAACGGCAAGGCCGCGCCCGCGTCCGAAAATAACTGCTCGAATTGCGGCACAACGTACACCAGGAGCACCAGTACCGAGAGCCCGGCCACGCCGAGCAGTATGGCCGGATAGATAAGCGCTGAGGTCACGCTTTCCTGAAGCTCGCGGGCGCGCTCGAGGTACTCGGAAAGACGCGTCAGCACCAGCTCGAGGGCGCCGCCGGCTTCGCCTGCGCGCAACATATTGAGATAAAGCCGCGAGAAGACGCCACCTTGGGCTTCCATGGCTGCCGAGAGCGTGGCGCCGCCGTGGACGCCCTCGCGGATGCGTGTCAGCAATTGGCCTGCGGTTCCTTGGCCGGAGAGATCAATGAGCACCTCCAGGGCGCGGTCGAGCGGCAGCCGCGCGCGCAGCAAGGTGGCGAGCTCTTGAGTCAGGACCACTAACTGCGCTTGCGATAGGCGCTTCGAGCGCCGCAGCGTGATCCAGCCCGAGCGCCTAGCGCCCCCGGCTAGAGTTTCCTCGGCCCGGATCGGGATGTAACCGAGCGATTGCAGGCGCTCGATGGCCGCGGCCTGATCGCGTGCTTCCAACTCGCCTTCGAGGACCTCGCCCTCGGGGTTGGCGGCCTTGTAGCGATACAGCGCCATGCTCAAGAGACGTTGGTCACGCGCAACACCTCTTCGATGGTCGTGATCCCGCGGAGCGCCTTGTCGACACCGTCTTGGAACATGGTACGCATGCGGGCTTCGACCGCCGCGGCTTGGATTTGTCCCGCATCGGCGCGCTTGAGCACCAGCCGCCGGATCGGGTCCGTCATGGCAAGAAACTCGAGGATCGCGGTGCGCCCTCGGAACCCCGTCCCCGCGCATTGGGGACAACCGACGGGTTCATAAAGCACGACGTTCTTATCTTGCACATAGTCACGCAGTTTCAGTTCCTCCACGATCTCGGGCAGCGCCTCATAGGGACGCCGGCATTGCATGCACAGCGTCCGCACCAAACGCTGCGCCAGAACACCGTTGACGGTCGAAGTCAGCAAATAGTCTTCCACGCCCATGTCCAGCAAACGCGTGACGCTGCTGCCCGCATCGTTAGTATGCAGGGTGGAGAGCACCAAGTGACCCGTGAGCGCCGACTGGACCGCGATCTCCGCGGTCTCGAGATCGCGGATTTCCCCGATCATGATGACGTCGGGGTCCTGGCGGACGATGGATCGCAGGGCGTTGGCGAAATTAAGGCCGATCTGCGGTTTCACCTGGATCTGATTGATTCCCTCGAGCTGGTATTCCACTGGATCCTCGACGGTGAAGAGTTTACGCTCGGGGGTGTTGAGCCGCTTGAGTGACGCATACAGCGTGCTCGTCTTGCCGCTTCCCGTCGGACCGGTCACCAACAGGACCCCGTGGGGAAGATCCAGGATCTCGAGAAACGCTTTGAGCACATCGTCGCTAAAACCGAGCGGCTGGAATTCGAAGCTGATGGCCTGTTTGTCCAATACCCGCATGACTACGCTTTCCCCGTGCAATGTCGGGACCGTCGAGATGCGGAGATCAATCTCCTTGCCTTGTACGCGTAATTGAATGCGGCCGTCCTGGGGCAGGCGGCGTTCGGCGATGTTGAGCTTGGCCATGATCTTCACGCGCGAGATCACGGCGGCCGTGGAACGAGCGGGCGGGGCTTCGACCTCGTGCAGCACGCCGTCGATGCGGTAGCGCACCTTGAGCCGGTTCTCGAACGGCTCGATGTGGATGTCGGAGGCGCGCGAGTCGATGGCGCGATTGATGAGGTGGTTCACCAAGCGCACGATCGGGGCTTCGCTGGCCAGATCCTTGAGCCGCTCGATATCTTCCTGCTCGCTCACATCGGTGCGCGTTTCGATGTCATCGACGATCTGGTCGAGAACCGTTTTACCGGTTCCGTACAGCCGTTCAATCGCGGCGAGGATCTCCGAAGGCACGCCGATGGCCGGCCAGACGGGCCGGCCGCAGGCGAGCGCAAGCGCCTCGACGACATAGGTATCCTCGGGCATGGCCATCGCTACGACCAGGGTGCCATCCTGCTCGAAGACCGGGATCGCACGGGCGGTTTTTAAAAACTTCGCCGAGACCTGCTCTTCATAGAGCGGCGTGACCGGGTAGTCGTCCGCGGCGAGGAGCGGAACTTCGAGCAGCGCCGCGAGGGCTTCCGCGAGGTCCCGCTCCGAAACATGGCCCAGCTTGACCAGCACCGTCCCGAGATGTTCGGCACTGGTTTGCGCCAGGCGCGAGGCGCTCTCGAGCCCTTCCCGCGAGAGCTTGCCTGCCCGGATGAGATAATCACCCAGTCGGTTTGCCGTCGTGCGTTCTATTAATGCCGGTACTGAGCTCATCACACGTTGCTTTTAAAGAGGGGTATTTCCTATTTTACCTAGGCAAGCCTTGTGCAGATAGGTGTATCTTCGCTAACACGGATGGTCAACGTAGGTTTGCAACCGAAGTAGATACATTAAATGTCTCTGGTACCCGCTAATGCGGCCACCGACCCAGGTAACCGGTCGCCACGCGCTAGAAAATTTGTGACTTTTTCACAATTTGTCTGACCGCCGTTGATAAATCATCTCCGTTAACCTACATTGCGCATGGTCCCTTCGGGGTGCGAGACACCTTGGGGAATGCGGTTGGTGCTCCCAAGGGACAGCAGGCCTATCTCGTCACGCAGGTAGAGACGTCCTAAATAAACAACATGGAGTAATTACTGATGTCAATCACCAATTGTTTCCCATTAATTACAGTCGCGAGCGCCGTGGCCTTGAGCTTGGCTTCGGGTTCGGCCTTTGCACGGCTTACCAACGCGGATTGCCAAGGTATCGTCGCGGCCGCCGTAACGGCCGCGGGGCTAGCGGACTCCGACTTCAGGCCCGGCGTTGTGCCACCCAAGATGCAGATCGCCTGCCTTGATAGGACGGGCAAGATCCTTGCCTCCCATGTGGATCCCGATGCGTGGGTCGGCAGCATCGATATCGCGCGAGCAAAGGCGTACTCGGCGATGGCCTTTAGCAGCAACGAAAACGCCCTCAGCACGCGCACGCTAGGCTGCGCCGCGCAACCGGACGGGCCGCTCTTTGAACTCGGCAATAGCAATGACCCAGCCACCGGTAATAACAGCATAAGAGAACGCGGGATCATCGTCTTCCCCGGCGGCTTGCCACTTTACAAGGACGGCGAACTTGTCGGCGGTATCGGCGTCAGTGGTGACAGCGTACGCTTAGACGAGGACGTGGCCGAGGCTGGCGCCGTGGACTTCGAGCCAGCCCCCGGCATTACGAGCGAAGCAGTGATTGGGGTCGAGTATGTGTATACGACCGCCACCGCTAATAACGCTGCGGCTCTCTGCGGAGTCCCGGTCAACGACTAGGCAAATACCGTCGCGTATGCCTTGCTGGTGCGAGCATCAGCACCGCATATGAACGCCACGGCGTTATTTTACATTTTACGACCTGAAGGTACCCGCTGAGAGGCGTCCTCTCGGCGGGCCTTTTCGGGACAGAATCTGACCGCGCACTGGTACGCCTCTTAGGCTATTCGCCGAACCGGTACTCCGTCGCTAGCCGCTTCGGCACGGCCTCGTTCCTTAACCGCACATAGCGTGGCAGCCCGTTCTCATACGGGGGATAATCCTCGCCCTGGATGAGCGGGCTGAGATAGCGGCGGCAGTCGTCGGTGATCCCGTAGCCGTCCTCGGCGATATACCCGCGCGGCATCTTTTTCTCGACGTTGGCGACCTCTTCGAGCCGGGCTTCCCCCACCTCCCACACGTAGGGATCATCGGACTTGCGCACGATGATCGGCAGGACGGCGTTCTTGCCGATGAGCGCGAATTCGACCGCGGCCCGGCCCAGGGCATACGCTTGTTCGACATCGGTTTTCGACGCGATATGGCGCGCCGCGCGTTGAAGATAATCGGCGACTGCCCAGTGGTATTTGTACGCCAAGTACTTTTTTACCAACCCCGCGATGACCGGCGCGACGCCGCCGAGCTGTGCATGGCCGAAAGCATCGCGGGTCCCGGCTTCGGATAGAAATTCCCCGGCCTTGTTTTTTAGTCCTTCCGAGACCACGATGACGCAATAGCCCTCGGTGTCGACGGCGTGTTTGACGCGCGCCAAGAATCCCGGCTCATCGAAAGGGATCTCCGGGAACAAGATGATATGCGGGGGATCGGTCGGCCGCTCCTGTGCTAATCCGCCCGCGGCCGCGATCCAGCCCGCGTGCCGCCCCATGACCTCCAGGATGAAGACCTTGGTCGAGGTCTTGGCCATCGAGGCCACGTCAAAGGCCGCCTCGCGCACCGAGACCGCCACGTATTTCGCCGCCGATCCGAAGCCCGGGCAGGCGTCGGTGACCGGCAGATCGTTATCGACGGTCTTGGGGATCCCGATGCAGGCGAGCGGATACCCGACCGTAGCCGCCATCTGTGCGATCTTGTGCGAGGTATCTTGCGAATCCCCGCCGCCGTTATAGAAGAAGTAACCGATGTCATGGGCCTTGCAGACCTCGATGAGCCGCTCGTATTCCGCGCGATTCTTGTCCAGGCCCTTGAGCTTATAGCGGCAGGAGCCGAACGCGCCGGCAGGGGTGTGGCGGAGCCCGGCGATGGCCTTATCCGACTCCTTGGAGGTATCGATGAGGTCCTCGGTCAGGGCGCCGATGATCCCATCGCGCCCGGCGTAGACCTTGGCGATGCGCTCGGGATGCCGGCGGGCCGTTTGAATGAGGCCGCAGGCGCTGGCGTTGATGACGGCGGTGACCCCACCGGACTGCGCGTAGAAGGCGTTTTTTGCTGACATGGTTTTCCCAGCCTTGGAAATAGGGTGATACTAACTCGGCATACTGGCGCAGGAAAAGCCGTCGCGTGTCATTGTGCGCTGAGTGGTGCTCGATTACCTTAGTGCGGTTTATATAGCACTGCGCAAACAGGATTAGGAAAACTTTCGCACCGCCTTTACTAAATCGTCGGGTGTCCCGATGTCGAGACAGGTGTCATCGGGAAAAATCACCCCTTCTAATCGTAGATCACTTTCGATTGCAGCCTTGAGAACGTCCCCAACAATCAGTTCTCGCTGCTCGCGCACATTGTCCTGTTTGTTTGCTTTTTGGATAGAGCTAAGATATTCATGCATGAAATGTGTGAAGACCGGTGTCCAAAGAGCGATACTCCATCCGTAGCGTAGCTGAGTCTCTTTAGGTTTTATTGCAATGAGATTTATTCGACCGTCGTCGTCTAGATCCACCATGTCCCATTTCTGCGGCTGATCGGTGGGGAAGAGCCCCAACACTACATCGGCATTCGTGGTTGCTTGCCTGGCTAGCAATTGAATGAATGCATCGTCAGTCTTGAAAATAATATCGGGATAACCAAATGCCACCAACGCGCTTTGCACGAAGGGATAAGCCTGGTCCAAGGTGTAGGGCGCGCCAAAAGGCAAACCCATTAACAAGTAGGCTAAATGCATATCCAACATTGCGCCATCTCCCAAGTAGGCAGGAATATCCCATTTGCCTTTGCCTAACACAATGTAGACCTTGATGATACCTGCCAATCGCATCTTCTCGAGCAGATAATGACAAACCACTTTCGGACGCACACGCTCACCTTCGTCCAAGGCCCGGAAGCCCACTGGATATAACTCTTTGCTGCAAGGTAATGGGGCCAGCCGCGTTGCTTTCCCGCCTGCCGGGAGCAACCCAATGACTTCCCGATAAAGCTCTCGGTCCCGGTTCGAGTTAGCCATGGTTTTCTGGAGCGTTATAACCTCATCTATTTGTTGAACAGTACACTAGTTATATTGTCTATAGACGGTCTTAACAGGCGGGCCGATCATGAATTTGCTCACACCTTCATCGAGCGCCCTGCGGTAGATCCCAAGGGCTTCGTGGATGGCGTCGACAGTCCTGTCGATATCCGCATCCGTGTGCGCATAGCTCACCACGAGAGACGGCGCGAGGATGCCGCGCTTTGTTGTTTCCTGCAGAAACAAGGTCCTGAAGACCTGAGAGGCTTGCTTAGTCTCATCCCGAGTCGCGTACACGAGGCAGCACGGTCTTCCCATGACTTCGAAGTACGATTCCAAGCGATGTTCCGTAACCGAATTCCTGATGCCTTGATCGAGGCGTTGTCCTTGCCGCCAAAGGGTATCGATAACTGGTTCGCGCTTGTAAGTGCGCATTGTTTCCATGGCGGCTGCCAGGCCGTGACTCTCTGCTCCGTGTGTCGTCGAAAGTAGGAACACCCGTTCCCGCTCGTGATCAAGCCCCCCGAGCCGCATGATCTCTTTCTTACCAGCCAAAGCCGACACTGAGAAACCATTTCCCAGAGCTTTCCCGAAGGTCGACAGATCGGGAACTACGTTGTGGAAGCGTTGGGCACCCCCGTTATGCCAGCGGAAGCCCGTGATCATCTCGTCCAGGATAAAAACCGTGCCATTCTCACGGCAGAGTTTTTGGGCTTCGTGGAGGAAATCATTCTTAGGTGGCGTCTCTTTTTCGGGCTCGAGGATTACGCAGGCTATTCGCGCCGGCTCCTCGGCAAACAAACGCCGCAGGCTTTCGATATCGTTATAGCGGAACTTGCGGGTCAATGCCTGTATCGTACGCGGAATTCCGGCCGCCATCGCGGTGGTCCCGATGAACCAGTCACTAACCGAGAAGAATGGGTGGTCGCTACAAACCGCCACCAGATCCCTGCCCGTATAGGCGCGGGACAGCCGGATTGCCGCATCGTTTACGTCAGACCCGTTCTTGGCGAATTTCACCATCTCGGCGCCTTCGATGAGGCTGAGAAGCTCTTCTGCGCACTCAAGCTCGATGCGCGCGGGACGCACGAAGTTCGTTCCTCGCAGCATGGCCCTATGGGCGGCTTCCACCACAGGCGCGTAAGCGTGCCCCAGCGTCACCGCCCTTAGGCCCATGCCGTACTCGATGAATTCATTGCCGTCCACATCCCATACGTGGCATCCCAGGCCTCTATCGATGTAACGCGGACAAGAACCCGGATACTGGTCGTCTCCTTTCGCATAGGTATGCGCGCCACCCGGGATTAACGCATGGAACCGCTGTGCCATTGTTCGGGATTTATCAAAGCTCATTTGCCTATCACCGCTCTGTCTTCGAGGATTATCCGGGTCTCAAAGGGTCTCAAATATTGCACAAAGGAAACTATTCAGCATGCCCCCGAGAGAAAGCGGAGGGGCTAGCTTTGGAAGGCGAGGGCTTCGTCTCTCTCGACGACCTACGGCTCGAGCATGCGCGTGCCTCGGCGCTTCGGCGGGTTCGCTATGTGCTCAATCCCTGTGCTGGTACAACAGATTTCCTCGAGTCTCTGTTCCGTCAGCATAAAGAGCCACAACCTCGTCGGCAATGTGCGAGAAATCGGTCCCGCGCAGATAATCCCTCATGGTGGTGCCCGTACACGTCTCATCCCCTGGGGGCGCTCCCCGCTTCGCGACGACGTCCTCGAGGTGAACAACCCTAAAGTCGATGCTGAATCTGGTCTTCCCCGAGGTATTGGGAACACTGGAGTGCATTTGTGCGCCTGAGAACATAATAAGTCCGCCGACCGGGCAGATCAGCCGGATCTGCGGATCCAACTCGATCGGCTCTGTGGCGCGTGGGAGGGGCCGCGGGTCCTCTTTTGTATAGCCTGCCACGCTGGCGCCGCGATGGAGCTTGTTCCACTCATAGTAATTGTATCCGCTCGAGGTGTTTCGCACAGGCCGGTTCCAGTAGCGCGGGTGAAACGCCATCGCATTATCGGATTCGAAATTGTAAACCGGGGTCCACCAGTTTATCTGACAGGGGGGCGCAGAGTACCACGTGTCGCGGTGAGGGTGCCACGCATACGCAATGCCGCTCGTCAAATAGCCATCACTCGTTGAGCTCCTCATTTTCGGAACATCAAAATATGTGTTCTGGAGATCACAGCCCATCTCCCGAAAGATCTGCTGGATATGCCGCTTCGACTCCGGATGATGGATGAAAGCCGGTTTTAGCTTCCCAAGCACCGCGGCATATTCTTCCACCGGCAGCGAATGCTGGGCTATCTCCGGATCTACATTACCGAAAGCTTCCTCGATCAGTCCTCTGGCAAACTGACATAAGGCCAAAGCACCGGGTCGAGGCGAATAGACAAACAACTGCCCTCTAAAGATCTCCTGCCGCCTCTGGTCGTCAGTCATCGACGAATCAAAATACACTGTGTTCATTGGCCACCTCCGGATACCGGATCCACAACCATGTCCCTCGGCAATTGATGATTAGTTTCTCACCTGGTGCTTAGTCAGAGCAACGGGCGCGAGCGGAGCACCCCCTTGCATCGTGTTCCGCCCGCGATGGCCACGCAGTGGCGTCAAGTCATTGTGCGAGCTTTAGCGAACCAGCACAAGCAAGCGCAGGCCGGTCGCGCCTCGTGGCGGGATCATCATCGTGTGCAGGCTCAGGTTCCTCTAGCTTGGCTCCTGAGCCTCTGGATGGACAGCTGCGCTATCCGCTTGGCTGCGACCAGCAGGTCTTTGACAAAGCCTTTGAAAAAGCGCACAAACCATAAGCCGATCTGAGGGTAGCATCGCAGCTTGTCATAAAGGCTCAAATCCGAGATCCGAAGGGCCTTTGCAAGCTCGAAAAGGAGCTTCCATCGAGGGAGCAGGATGCGGCCCTTATTGACGGGGTCTTCGAATGCAGATCTCTCCCAGGGATCCAGGTTACCCGATCCCTCCGGATGACGCCGTCTGTACAGAAGGCGCTCGGGAAGCTCGTGGAACTCCCCCATCAGGGCGAGCTCGGCCAGTAGCACGAGTTCTGCGGCGAAATAACTGCCGTGTAGCTGAGTTTTCTTGATAGCTTCGGTTCGCATGAGGCCAAACAGCGGATTCATCCACCAGTTCCCGCCCCGGAACCGCCGGTGGAAAGCTCGATAGCGCTCGACCGGACCGGGCGCGCGCAGGTCGAGTCCGTCCTCCGGATAGCTAACGAAGTCTCCATGCTCGTCTATCACTCGGCTCTGAGGATAGCACAGGACGCCCGCGGGGTGCTGCTCCAGGACCTGGACGCATCGAGCGAGAAACTCTGGAGCACACAGGTCATCGTGATGCGCCCACTTGAAGTACTTACTGGCTGCCAACTGGATAGTGCGGTTACTATTGCGCGCACAGCCTATGTTCTCGTTGTTTCGGGAATAGCGTATGCGCAGGTCGCGAGCCGCGTATTCACGGCAAATTTCCCCGGTAGCATCGGTCGAGGCGTTATCCGAGATGATTAGCTCAAAATCACGGAATGTCTGTGCCAGCACGGCGTCCAAGGCGGCTTTCACGTAACGCTCGCCGTTATAGACGGGCATGCCGATAGAGACGCGCGGCGGGATATCATTCGCATGGGTCATAGGTCTCACTCACCCAGCCGGTCGTGGGTTATGGCACTTAAGTGTCCGGCATGGCCTTCTGACACCCTTTGTCTTTGGCACACCGGGTAAAAAAGGTCCACTGCCGTCGGTTGCATCATACGGAGTGGAGGGGTAGTACGCAACGGACAGCCTCTTCAAATGCTAGATGAGTCTGAAGTAAAGCGGCGACTGTTCATGATGGGAGGATGAAGACCATTATGAACGACATACACGCGAGACGGTTAGGCTGAGACGCTCGATACGCCGGAAGAATTCGCCGAAGCCGGCGGGGGTGTGAGAGATGTCGAACTCGCCAAGAGCTCGCCATCGGGGGCGCCGATGGCGACGCGGTGACGGGTTGAGCCGACATCAACGGCAACCTGGATTTCTGACAACATGCGTGACTCCCATGGAACAAAGAGGCGAAAAGGAAATCATCCGCACGTCTCGTCTACTGATTTAGAGCCACAATTCGAAGATCGGCACCATCCCGAAAGACGCCACGGACGATGCCGATGACGGGCGCGCTCGTTGTTGCCCATCGGTCATCTGGCCGTTCTTCCCGACGTCGCGGACAGATCTTTAGACTTCGGGCGCAAGGGAGAACCCCGCCCAATCTAAAGCAACGGCCGCCTATCTCGCTCCCCGCGGCTACCGCCTCGACGAGCGCATCCACGTCAATGACTTTTTTATCCGCGCTTCAATCAACTAAGTCGGTGACATAATGCCGGTCTCATTTCGAGAGAGAAAAGCGGGTTTTCCAGAGTGTCCTTACCGAATGATCAGTCCTTGACCTGTGGGTAAAGATAGAATTTTAATTTTCACTTCATTGGCAAATTGATCCATTGCTTTTTTCTGGGGTTCAAATCCCTTGAAAGCATAATCGTCTAATAGAACCATGGCCCCAGGAACAAGGCTTGGCCAGAAATGCCTGATCGCCGCAATTTCAGGACTAGCGCAGTTCATGTCCAATGAGAGATAGGCTACTGAGGCAACATCCACCTTGCTAAGAGTGGATGGGACGCTCCCTTTAACAAGAATCACATTCGAGAATTCCTTGAAATTCTCTTGAACTAGCTCGAAATTTGTCTTTTTGTAGTCTCGCGTGCTCCCTAGTCTTCCTATTTTTTTCTCCTCTTCATTCAGTTGAGATTCATCGAGACCGCAAAATGTATCAAAAAGATAAAATTTTTTATTTAATTTGTTCCAAGAGAGATATTGCATGATTGCAGAGCTCAAAAACCCGCGATTGACACCGCATTCGACAAAATCCCCTGGCAATTGAGCCGCACGGGAAGCTACCCACAAAGCGACATACGCTCTCCAATGAAACCGATAATCCTCTCCAGCAGCTTGAATTCCCCTTTGATAAGCCACTATGAAGTCAGGATCTCGCATAAAATCGCAGCTGTGCACTGTACTTAATCCATCTTGATCATATCGGCGTATTTTGTTGAGACGCACCCCGAAGGGGCGAAAAACAAATTTGTTGACGATAGATGCTAGAGAGCTTAACAGAGCTTTGGCCATTCTTGTTCCTCATTGAGAGGAGATGCGGTGGACACCGGGGATCAGGACATGGGCAGGGTCTCCGCTGGCGGAAAGATTCGTCTTAATGCGCGTATACCCAGACTTTGTCATGTCGTTGTAGCCCCCCAGGCGTCGGTGAGAACTTCCGAACCTGGCTCAATGCTCTCGCATACGAAAGGGAGGAGATTGGCACCGGAGGCGTCGGGCATACGTCTCAGGCGCACGCGTCCAAATCCCTTCGGTTCGTGTAGTTCGACGGCGATGACCACAATCTCCTTGCGTTCTGGTCCACGGCCACGTGCTTCCTAACCCCAGAACCAAAACCGGCTTCAGGCCGAGAGCGTTGGCTCCATGCTTCTGACTCGTCAAAAACCATATCGCCGCGAACCAGGTCTTCAGCGAGATACGCGTTCGCTCGAACATCGTATCTACCGTGACCGAGTGCTCTGTACCGCAATCCCGACAATGCAGGTAACCTCGTCCCGTGATCCAGGGCGCACCGCTGGACCCACAGCGTGGACAGTGGTAACCCGCTGGTCAGCGAAAGCCCGCAAGATACTCGCGACAGGCCGCATCGTCCTCAAAAAAATCATGGAACTCGCCGAATGTCCGAGGGTAGATCGGCCCCACCGACTGGCCCTTCCCCTGTCCCCATGGGTAGCGAACACTAGATGTTGTGGTGACTTGCGTCAAGTGGCAGCCTCTTCCAATGCTAGATGAGTCTGAAGTAAGGCGGCGACCGTTTCATGATGGGAGGATGAAGACGATCATAAACGACAGACACACGAGACGGTTAAGCAGGTCAGTCTTTAGCGAGCACCGAGATCGTTGAGGCTTCGATCGAATCCACCGACGGACGCTACACCTTTATACACACCACGCTGAGGAAGTTCCGCTATGGCCAGCTTGGCAAATAGCGTACCGCGTGCCAGTGCCTCTCACCGACACCAGTGGGTCAAATCCCGACCAAGTAGCTCACTCAGGCGTTGCACCTCGGGGTGGAATTTACGCTGAAGTTCGACCCTCAACTCTGGATCCATCGCAGGACGTGACACATATTTGGTGTTAAGCTGCCCCAGTCTTTGAAGAACTTCGTGACGCAAAGGTCGGGGCACCGTTGCCCTGACGAGCGATCGAGCCAAAGGGTGGCTCTTCAAGGTCCGCAACAAGCTTCTGAAGGTCTTGCTACGCACCTGTTTGTTTGGATTCACTACCTCCAACCTGGGTTGGAAGCGGTCGTCTATATTCAAAAAGCACAGCGTCTCCTGATAGACAGATGCCGCATCTTGCTTAAGGTCGTCATAAATGATGATGTGCACTTCCTCCCGCCCAAACCTGTCAAAATAGCGCTTGACCTGATCTGTATACTTGCCAATCTCCATATAAAAGAAGCCACTGATTATCAACTCATTCTCAGGAAGCTTGGCTCCTGGTTTTCTTATACTCTCATCCTTAAGGGCTGCCCTAAAATCCTCGATCTCTTCTCCTCCAGTGCGTAGCATATGACTATGCAGAGAGTAAAGCATATCTACTGGATTTCTGAGCATAATAATTATATTTGCGGCACCAGCGAAATCCCGAATCTCGTAAGCTGCGCGCTTTGAATACAAATAGAACACTGATTTCTCGCCTACTCGCCTGCGAAACTTCGCCTCGGGAGTATCAAAGTGCGCCAGGTATTGCTCAATGGTGCACCTGGGATGTGTAAACAGCAGGTCATTACCGAAGAAATCCATCTCCTTCTCTGGCAAAAAAATATCCGGATGCTGACTCAAGTAATACCGCATGGCTGTTGTTCCACACTTCGGCGCTCCGACAATGAAAAAGTCTGGCTTTCTCACGGGGTACTCCTCAAACCCAAGCTGCCCGCAGCCGTGGTGTAAATGCCAAGTCGCCGGTAAACCCATACCGCAAGCAGGATATTCCACGTGGCCACGCCGTTGCTCCAGAGACTAAGTCGGCGCCAAACACCGTCAGCAGGTCGCGAGCCGCGTGTTCGCGGCAGATCTCCCCGGTAGCATGGTCGAGGCGTTATCCAAGATGATTAGCTCAAAATCACGGAATGTCTGCGCCAGCACAGCGTCCAACGCAGCTTTCACGTAGCGCTCACCGTTATAGACGGGCATGCCGACAGAGACGCGCGGCGGGTATCATTCGCGTGGGCCATAGGTCTCGGAGCTCAACCAGCGGTCGTGGGTTATAGCAGTGACAAGTGTCCGGCATGGCTTCTGACTGCCTTCGGCACACCGGTCGAACAGACCCAATGCCGTCGGTTGCATAATAGGGGGTGGAGGGGGTAGTACGCAACGGACCGCGACGCAAATCCCAAGCATGTGAAGAACGCCGAGCTATCGGACGTGCGACGAACGTAGAAAAGCCATCATCGATTGATTATCATCCCCTGTCCTAAAAACAACCGGGGAGAGACAGCGAGTGAAACTTCGCGTCGGCATCGTGGGTTGCGGTAAGTTTGCCGATGTCCATATCCAGCAGGTCCAGGTCTTGGACAACGCCAAGGTGGTGGCCGTCTGCGATCTTGAGCCGCTCATGGCACGGCAGATGGCGGTGCGCTACTCGGTGCCGGCCAGGTATTCCGATCTCGGCCGCATGCTGGCCGAGCAGCGTCTCGACGTCCTGCACATCACGACACCGCCCCCTTCGCACCCCGCGCTCGCGAGCATCGCGATGGAGGCGGGCTGCCACGTATTTGTCGAGAAGCCTCTCGCCCTCAACCTGAAGGCGGCCCAGGCGATCGTTGCGGCCGCCGAGCACCACAGGCGCAAGCTCTGCATCAATTACTGGTATAACTACGATCCGCCGGGCGAGGCATTGCGCCGGCTCGTCGAGGAGGGCGTGCTGGGCGAGCCCGTGCACGTCGAAAGCGTGTTTGGCTACGATCTAAGCGGTGTCTTCGGTAGCGCTCTGCTCAGCGATAACGAGCATTGGGTTCATCATCTGCCCGGCAAACTGCTTCATAACGTCCTGGACCATGTCGTCAACAAAATCGCGCTGTTCATGCCGGATGCTGACCCCCAGGTCTCTGCGTTCGACCACCGCCACCGGCCCGCCAGCGGCGATGCGGTCACGGACGCCGTGATGGATGAGCTACGGTTTCTGATGCAGGGCGAGCGGGTATCCGGCTACGGCTTGATCAGCTCCCACGCGCGGCCGGCTGGCCAGACTCTCCGCGTCTACGGGACCCGGAACACGATACAGGTCGATTTCCAGAAACGCACGGTCGTAGTGGAAACAGCAACGACCGTACCGACCGTGCTGGGGCGGGTCCTCGCTGCGTTTTCCCATGCCCGCGCTTATCGGCGTTGCGCGTATGGTAACCTGCGCCAGTTCCTGTGGGCCGAGTTTCATGCCTTCGAAGGCATGCGGCGGCTGCTGCGGGCGTTCTACGACAGCATCCGCCGCGATACCGCGCCGCCGATTCCGTATGCGGAGATGCTGCGTGTGAGCGGGCTCATGGACGCCCTGATCGGCACGCTCGCGCAAACGCGCATCGCCCCGCGCCGATGAGAGTACTGGTCACCGGGGCCACGGGGTTCGTCGGCAGCGCGGCCGTTCGGGCCCTCCTGACGCGCACCGAGCACGCGCTTATTTGCCAAGTCAGGACCGGTTCCAACCTCAGCCGCTTGCAACCTGTGCTGGAGAAAGCCCGGGCGGGTCGCGCGGATGTCATCGCCGCCAATTTGCTCTCAAGGGCCGATTGCGCGAAGGTGGTCGCGGATGCCGACGCCATCATCCATTGCGCCGCGGGGATGGGCGGCGGAGCGACCAACATCTATATGAACACGGTCGTCGCAACGCGCAATCTGCTCGATGCGATGGGCGACGGCCGGAGCAGACGTTTGGTGCTGGTCAGCTCGTTTGCGGTGTACGGGACGGCAGAGCTGCCACGGGGGGCGTTAGTCAACGAAGAGACGCCTATCGAGAGCCATCCCGAGCGCCGCGACGGTTATGTGCTCGCGAAGCTGCATCAGGAAGAGCTCGTCCGCGAATACGCCGCTCGGCTTGGCTTCGAGCTGGTCGTCGCGCGACCCGGCGTGGTTTACGGACCGAGGGGCTACGATCCCTTGTCCGCCCGCATTGGCCTGAACCTGCCTGGACTTTTTCTCAGCATGGGTGGCGACAACCTGCTGCCACTCAGCTACGTCGACAACTGTGCCGATGCTCTCGTGGTCGCCGCCACCGCCCCCCAGGCCGTCGGGCTCACCCTCAACCTGCACGACGACGATCTCCGTACTTGCCGTGAATACCTCAAGCGTTACCGCGGCGAAGTCCGGCCCCTGCGCAGGCTGGTCGTGCCCTACCCGCTGCTGCTCGTGCTCTCGGCGGCGAACGAGTGGTACCACCGCTGGTCGCGTGGACAGCTACCGGCCGCCCTCACCTTGTATCGCACGCGCAACCTGTATGTCGGGCGTCGTTATGATAATGGGCGCCTGAAGTCGCTCGGCTGGCGCCAGTCGGTGTCCACGCAGGACGGGCTGCAACGCACGTTCGAGTATTTCCGAACAGGGCTGAGGGCCGACCCGAATGAGCGCCTGGCGGCAGAATTGGACCCGAATTTTTGACAGGGGTTCGAGTGAACTTCTCACCTATCATCATGCCGAACTGAATAGCTTGAGTCCACCAGAATGTTTTCGCGAAGGGCCGACGAGAAAACTTCCCGCAACTCACGAATCAAGCACTCTTGGCGATCGAAGCGGCGGTTCGTGAATGTGCGAGCTTACGTGGTACTGACTTTATTGGGCGCAAGTAGAAAAAAGTGGCGACTGTGCGGTTGGCAATCGAGCGCCTTCTCGTAGACAACCGAAAAACCAAGGGTGGAATACAGTTCTCTCCATTCTTTCCGGCCTCTAAAAGTACCTGCTCTGTCGTGCATGTACGCCCAAAGGCAGTCGTCCTGAGTTTCCTTGGGGTCTTCGGTCACAACGACGTACTTGCGTGCAATTCGATGAGCGTCCCGTAAGAGCTGTATGGTATTGTCCGCTGCGTGATGCAAAACATAACTGAAGAAGACGAGATCGAAGCTGTTGCTCTCATAGTCCAAATGCGTGCCAGCAATTTTCTTCACGGGGAAGTTCGAACGACGAGCGACAGTGATATCGCACAGTTCGAAGTTGGTAGAATCCAGGATTTCGGAAAGATACAAGCTCAGGGCCCCTGTGTCGGCTCCAACGTCTAACCACGAACATCCCTTAAGGGCTTCAGCGTGGGAAGCAAGATACGACAGGAAACCCTCGTCACGGTGAAATCTATAATCAGGGTTGTCAAGACCGGTGTCTCGTTGTCTTTGAAGCGTTTCCAGTCTAATGCCGAATTTTTCGGAAATTTGTGACAGATCCCCCTCATGCTTGAGCTTCAGATTCAAGGAATGAACCTTAAGGTTCGGGTTGCGAACAAAATACAGGGCAACATCAAACAGCACTCTCTTGATGCGTTCGAATAGGTAGAGCAACATGCAATTTCCCTCACGTGAGTACCAGGTAGATTTACACAAACACCAAAGCTCAAGGTATGATAGAAACACCACGGACGGGTGAAGTCCTCTGGTTGCCGGGAACTTTTCGGATGGGATGCGGCTGATTTCGGCGAGTTTCCTAAGCGAGCGTTTCATTCGCCCCTCAATTATTTCGAGTGGTCTCAGTCGGTCGGTGCTTTGTCTCATTGTGAAGGCCTTCGTCTCCATGATTGCTGAACGCTCCCCAAACCTGAAATGAGCGCCTGGCGGCAGAATTGGACCCTGATTTTTGGACAGGAGGTTGAGTGAAATTCGCCATCATCATGCCGAAATGAGTAGGTTCAGTCCACTAAAATACACCGTTTCGGGCGTTTGACGCTGGCCGGACATCCGCGTTTTCCATGCCCGCGCTTATCGGCGCTCCGGGAGGCGGCACGTCTTTGCCCAACTCCGTCACCTTTGGTCGCCGGCGAGCCGGTAACCTGCGCGTGACCAGCACCGAATCCGCCGAGATTAGCCGAATGTGCTCGAGAAAGTCGAAATCTGATAGTCTCTTTGCCGTGGTTAAGGATTTCTCCAGCTTTTAGTCCGATGCAAGGCGGATCCATGGACAAATTGACAAGAGTGCGTGCGGGTGGAAGGTGCGTCCTGGCGGGAAGTGCTTGGATCTGAAAGCCCGCGGTTTATCGGTCGCCCCCCATCTGGCCACCGGCGATGGGGCCTTGGGATTCTGGAAAGCACTTCCCCAAGTTTTCGCGACTCACGTGCCGAGCGACATTGGCGCAAACTATATCGCATTCCCCGATTGACTCAGGTCATCGAGGGAGTGGTTTTCAAAGACGGCTTATGGGAAGACCCCGAAAGAATTGCTGCCTGACCTGGCCCCGTACACAACATTTAACTATTTCTCGAGGCCCAGGCTTTACTACCTTCTTTCAGACTCATCTTTGAATTAGACAATACTCAGTCCACCTCGTTCTGGAATTGTGAAGAAGAACAAGCGCTTTCTTAGTCCAACTATTGAGCCGTCCACGATAGTTGAGCTCCTTCGCTGGAGAACACTTTTACAGCCCGAACAGCGAGCCTATACTTTTCTCGTTGATGGGAAAGTAGAAGGGCAAAACCTGACTTATGCAGAACTCGATTGTAAAGCCCGAAGCATTGGTGCCTTGCTCCAGCAGCATAGAGCGCCAGGGGAGCGGGCTCTGCTGCTCTACCCCCAAGGTGTGGAGGTCATAGCTGCTTTTTGCGGTTGCCTTTACGGTGGGGCGATCGCCATCCCTGCGCCTCCACCCGAAGCGAGTAGAGTGAAGCGAACCCTGCCTAGACTTCAGGCGATCATCAAGGATGCCCAAGCCTCGTTTGTCCTGACTACGTCCACAATTCTATCCCTAGTTGAGGAATTTCGAGAGCAGATTCCTGAATTCCAGGCTATGCGCTGGATAGACACCGAGCAGGTTGGTCTGGAACTGGCCAAGGAATGGCAAGATCCAGCAGTTAGCAGCGATATGCTGGCTTATCTCCAATACACCTCAGGCTCCACCGCTACCCCCAAGGGTGTGATGATCAGTCATGGAAACTTAATGTTTCACTCTGCGTACCTTAAAAAGGCATGCGGGTACACACCAGATAGCATAACTGTGACGTGGATGCCTTACTTCCATGATTATGGACTGGTTGAAGGACTGATCCAACCTCTATACAACGGTACCCCGTGCTTTGCGATGTCGCCCCTTGCATTTATCAAGCGACCGATTCATTGGCTCCAGGCAATTTCCCGATATAAGGGAACCCATAGCCAAGCCCCTAACTTTGCCTACGAGCACTGCGTTCGCAAGATCTCACCAGAACAACGCTCTACCCTAGATCTGAGTAGTTGGCGTGCAGCAGGCAACGCCGCAGAGCCAATCAACCCGAAGGTAATGGAGAGTTTCTTCGCAGCCTTTGAACCGTGTGGTTTCCGCTGGAACGCCTTTTGTCCTGCTTATGGACTTGCCGAGGACACTCTGTTAGTTTCTTCGAGTCAGCAAACTGCGGCGCCCGTTTTGTGCAAGCTCGATGCGGCAGCGCTGGAAAAAAATCGGATTGTTGACGCGGACAAACACGACAACGTTGCGCGGACGGTAGTTGGATGTGGTCGCCTTGTTTGCGATACAAAGGTAGCTATCGTTAATCCAGAAACGTTGATTCAATGTGCGCCCGATGAAGTCGGTGAGATTTGGGTGTCAGATCCTAGTGTGGCTCAAGGCTATTGGAATCGACTCGAAGAGACAGAATGCACCTTTCGGGCACACTTGGCAGATACAGGCAAAGGTCCCTTTCTCCGCACCGGAGATCTGGGATTCATGAAAGATGGTGAGCTATTTATCACCGGTCGCATCAAAGATTTGATCATTATTAGAGGCACTAATCATTATCCTCAAGACATTGAGTGGACAGTGCAGCGGAGTCACCCGGCACTAAGACATGAACACGGTGCAGCGTTTTCGGTTGTAGATGACGAGGAGCGACTGGTAGTTGCTCAGGAAATCGAGCGTGGTTACCCGAATTTGAACTTCGATGAGGTATTTGAGACAGTTTGTCAGACGGTGGCGGACCATCACGAGTTGGCAGTTTATGCCATATTGCTGCTTAAGACGGGCAGCATTCTTAAGACTTCCAGTGGGAAGATCCAGCGCAAGGCTTGCCGGGCCAGCTTTCTGGATGGAGGCTTAGATGTTATAGGGACTTGGACTGCAAACAAGGTTACAAAACCAGAAGGCGGTACTGTGCCAATGCCACCTGCACCAGATATTCGCACCCCTGGTGCTACAGATATCCTAACTGATTCATCTGTCAGGATTACGGATGTCACCGCAGCGCAGAGCATAAGCACAGAGCGTGCTGACGCTATCATTGACTGGCTTCGCACTTATGCAAATGAGCGGCTCAACTCCGGACTGATTGATGAGCGCCGTTGTATACCCCCCTACGTGGTACTCGACTTTGGAAATCGCGGCATACTCGGGATGCAAATCCCTGAGCAATTCGGGGGGACTGCCCTAGGAAACCTCGATGCTATGCGCGTTGTCGAACAGCTCGCAGCCATAGATCTGACACTTGCTACATTCGTTGTCAACAATGATTTTCTTGGGATCCGCCCGATCCAGCGCTTTGCTACGGAAACCGCACGCGATGAGCTTCTCCCTATCCTTGCCAAAGGTCGCGAGCTTGCGGCATTCGCACTGACAGAACCAGGCGCTGGTTCAAATCCCCAAGCGATCTCAGCAACAGGAGTCGTAGACGCTACAGGTGGCTGGCGATTAAACGGTACTAAGGTTTGGAGTGGCTCTGCTGCTTGGGCAGGTGTGATCAATGTCTTTGTCAAACTCGTTGACGCCAACAACCAATCAAGCGGCATCGCGGGTTTTGCTGTGCGTCAGGGAACAGCTGGCTTGCGTCCGGGACCTGAATCGCTGACGATGGGGATGCGTGGCATGGTGCAAAACTTCATCCACCTCAATGACGTTCGAGTAGGTTCGGTCCATGTGCTAGGCGAACCCAGAGCTGGGATGGAAGCTGCCCAAGATGCGATGCTGTATACCCGTCTGGCCATTGGAGCAATGTGTGTCGGCGGGATGAAGCGCTGCGCGCAGTTGATGCTCCGCTATGCAACGCGTCGTGACATCGGTACAGGACGCCTGCTGGACAACCCAGTCACACTGGCACGCTTGAGTGACCTCACAGCAGCGATCGCGGCATTTGAAACGCTTGTTGCTCGGATTGCCGAGTTACTTGACGATGGCTATTTGGTTCCGGCGGAGGCGTATGTCGCCTGCAAGACAGGCGGTCCGGAATTGCTTTGGAAGGCTGCTGACAATCTCGTTCAGCTTTTGGGGGGTCGCGGGTATATAGAGACGAATATTGCTGCCCAAATCCTGCGCGATGCTAGAGTATTTCGGATTTTTGAAGGCCCCACCGAGACCTTAAATATGTTCCTTGGGTCACGCGTGCTCCACCGAAGCGCCGAACTGCATCAGTTCCTGTGCAATGGTCTTGGCGCTCCTGCCGTCTCAGACAGTTTGAGAGATGCTGCGGAACGAATTCAGGCGCGGTGGTGGTCAGAGCCAACTGCTCCTTCCTCAGACGGTCCTTCTGCCCTACGTTGGGCTTCCATGCTCATCGGTGAAGTTGCTACATCCGCAATTCTGCTAGCAGCAGTGCAGGGAGCGGTTAAGCGCACTCCATCAAACCAGCTGGGTCGTGCTGTTGAATGGGCGCGATCGCAGTTCGACCAGACCCTTGAGCGAGCCCTTACTGGCACACCCGTTGAACCTGTGTTGCTTAACGCCAATGAAGCTACGGATCTTATATCCAGCTATGCTGAAACAATCGGAGATCTCGAACAAACCCTCGCGGGTGAAGATCGTGCATTAGACGAGTTTCTACGGCGCGAAGAAACAACGCGTGAAGGAAGAGGAACATGACAGAACAAGAGGGCAGAAGAGGACAAGGAGAGAAGGGGACAAAGGGACAAGGGAAATCTTCATCAATCCTCGCCCCATCTCCTCATTCTCCCTTTCCTAGCTACACCGCCGAGTCCATTGAAACCTGGCTAGCAAGATGGGTTTCTGATGAATTAAAAATAGTGCTCACTTCGATTGACAGGCGCAAGTCCTTGTTCTTTTACGGTCTCGATTCAGTGACGGCGATCGGGCTTTCATCTGACCTCGAGGTTTGGCTTGGACGCCAGCTTCCTCCCGCTCTGGCATGGAATTATCCTACCATCGAGACCCTTGCCCAGCATTTAGCTCAGGAAAGCGAGTATAAAGATAGCCAGGTCAATGTAATCGACAAAATCAACCAGGGAAAGGCACAAGAATCGTTGGCAAATCTTGATAACCTCTCGGATGAAGAAGTGGATTCCTTGCTAAGTCAGATGTTAGCGCCGGAGGAAGGTAATTCATGAGTGACAAACGTACCGCTGATCTTTCGCCGGAGGAAAAGCGCGCGCTTCTAGCGCAGCTGCTGCAGAAAAAGGCTAGCCAGTCCAGCGAGGCCCTTGCTGAGAATTTAGTCAAGGAGAGCGATATCTCTTCGCTGCCAGCGGCATCAGCTCAGGCGAGACTTGAGCGGGAAAGAACTGTCGCACCAGTTGATGGGCTACTAGCAAAGAGTCTGGACGGAAAGCGGCCTCTCCCCACTCCGGTTAAAGGCATGCAATTCAGTCTGCTTTACTTCTCCAGCAACGAGTCTAAGTTTACAGATAACAAGTATCAACTGTTGCTGGAAGGGGCAAAGTTCGCCGATCAACACGGCTTTACTGCCGTCTGGACACCAGAACGTCATTTTCACGCCTTTGGTGGCATTTACCCCAATCCGTCTGTCTTAAGCGCCGCACTCGCTATGGTGACCGAGCGAATCCGCTTACGAGCTGGCAGTGTTGTCATGCCTCTACAAAACCCGATTCGAGTTGCTGAAGAATGGTCTGTTGTAGATAACTTGTCACGAGGCAGAGTAGATCTCGCCTTTGCTAGAGGTTGGAATGTTCAGGACTTTGTCCTTTGGCCGCAGCACTACGCCAACAGTAGAGAAGTCCTGTTTTCAGGGGTTAAAACCGTGCAAAAGCTCTGGCGGGGTGAGGCAATCTTGGTACCCGATGGCGTTGGGAAAGAGACCGAGATCAAGATTTACCCCTTGCCCAAGCAGCGCGAATTGCCTATTTGGATCACGATTAGCGGTAGTAAAGAAACGTTTATTGAGGCTGGTGCCTTTGGGTACCATGTTTTGACTGCCCTTCTTTTCCAAGAGATTGAAGAATTGACCGAAAAAATAGCCCTCTATCGCGATTCCAGGGCAAAACATGGGCACGACCCCCAAACTGGTCATGTAACTCTAATGCTGCATACATTTGTCGGCGAAGAGATAGGTGTTGTTCGCGACAAGGTGCGAGGGCCGTTTACAGAATATCTTAAAACTTCGGTTGACTTGTGGCGTCATGGCTCAAAGAGTATTGGCGAGTTGAGCGACAGAGAGCGGGAAAAACTTGTGGCTTATGCATTTGAGCGTTACTCTCGCACTAACGCCTTATTTGGGACGCCAAGCACATGCTTAGAAATGGTCAATCGACTAAAGGAAATTGGTGTTGATGAAATTGCTTGTTTAATCGACTTTGGAGTCGACGTAGATTCGGTTCTGGCAAGTCTTTACTCCCTAAATATGCTTAGAGAGCGGTTTAATAGGAAGTTTCAGATGTTGGCGGGCGAGGAAGTTAGCTCATGAGTGCTATCTCCAAACTTACAACTGAGCTTTCACCGGAGGAAAAGCGCGCGCTTCTAGCGCAGCTACTGCAGAAAAAGGCTAGCCAGTCCAAATCCTTGCTTCCTCTCTCCCCCGGTCAGCAGGCACTGTGGTTCTTGTACACGCTTGCACCCCAAAGCTGGACTTACAATGTGTTGTTTGCAGCCCGAATTCGCTCACCTGTAGACGTTCCGGCCTTGCAACGCGCGTTTGGGGCGCTGATTGATCGCCATCCTTCCCTCCGAACCACTTATACTTTGCGCGAGGGTAGACTGGTGCAGCAAGTCCACGAGCACACTCACGTCCACTTTGAGGAGACAGACGCTTCAACTTGCACCCAGACAGCGTTGAACAACCGCCTGGTTGAGGAAGCACGCCGTCCCTTCGATTTGGAACGAGGACCCTTGCTGCGGGTGAACTTGTTCACTCAATCAGCAACAGAACACATCCTTTTGCTCACGATGCACCACATTGCAGTCGATTTCTGGTCCCTTACAGTGTTGTTGGACGAGCTCCGCGTGCTGTACCCTGCCCAAAGAGCTGGCACACAGGCACCTCTACTTCCTCTCGACTGGCAATACACAGACTACGTTCGCTGGCAGACCGAAATGCTAGCAAGCGGAGAAGGAGAACGGCTCTGGACCTATTGGCAGAAACAGCTCGCTGGTGAATTGCCTGTGCTGAATCTGCCTACTGATCGACCTCGACCGCCGATTCAGACGTATCGCGGTGCTTCGCACGCCTTCAAGCTGAGCGAGGAGTTGACGCAGAAGATCAAGGCGCTGGCGAAGACCGAGGAAGCAACTCTTTATATAACGCTCCTGGCGGCCTTCCAGGTGTTGCTTTATCGTTACACCGGTCAAAAAGACATTCTGGTAGGCTCCCCCGCACCTGGTCGGAGTCGGCGTGAATTTTCAGGGATAGTGGGTGACTTCATCAACCCAGTTGTCTTGCGAGCGGATCTTTCCGGAAATCCCACATTCAAGCCGTTTCTTACGCAGGTGCGCCATACGGTGTTAAATGCTCTCAATCATCAGGACTACCCTTTCCCACTCCTAATCGAGCGACTCCGTCTAACTCAAGATCCCAGTCGTTCGCCGCTCTTCGGGGTCATGCTCATTGTACGGAAGCTACACCGATTCGAGGAACTATCAGCTTTCATCGAGCCGAGCCGAATCCAGGCCAAGATGAATTTTGGAGGGCTTGAGATAGAACCTTTTGATCTGGTACAGCAGGAGGGTCAGTATGATCTGACCTTAGCGATGATCGAGACCGGCGGCTTACTTTTTGGCGTCTTTAAGTACAAGCCAGACTTGTTTGAGGCCGCGACTATTGCCCGGATGAGCGGACATTTTCAGACCTTACTCGAAGGCGTCGTCACCAACCCAAACCAGCCGATTTCAACCTTGCCACTTTTGAGAGCAGCAGAGCGGCATCAGTTGCTCGTGGAGTGGAACGACACCCAGGTAGATTACCCCAAGGATGCGTGCATCCATCAGCTATTTGAGGCGCAGGTAGAGCGAGCACCTGAGGCTATTGCCGTCGTTTTTGAAGACCAGCAGCTGAGCTATCGAGAGCTGAATGGCCGCGCAAATCAACTCGCGCATCACTTGATCGGCCTGGGCGTCGGCCCCGGTGTTCTGGTTGGCATCCTTGTCGAGCGCTCGCTTAACATGATTGTCGGTCTGCTGGGCATTTTGAAGGCGGGAGGCGCGTATGTGCCGCTCGAGCCCGCCTACCCGACCGAGCGGTTGGGTTTCATGCTAAGCGATGCGGCGCTACCGGTAGTGGTGACGCAGCAAGGCTTCGATTCACGGCTGCCGGCGAACGGTGCGAAGCTGGTCTGGCTGGACAGCGACCGGAGTGCGATCGCCGCGCAACCCGATCACAACCCGGTCAATCGGGATGCCGATGCGCTCGCCTATGTCATCTACACCTCGGGCTCGACCGGAACCCCGAAGGGAGTAATGGTCGAACACGGCTCGCTGGTCAACTACAGCGCGAGCGCGGTGGCGGACTACGCTCTGCGCGCGACCGACCGGGTGCTGCAATTCGCGTCGATCAATTTCGACGCCAGCGCCGAGGAAATTTATCCGTCCCTGATACAGGGAGCAACCCTGGTATTGCGCAACGACGAGATGCTGAGCTCGGCCGCGCAGTTCCTGCGTACCTGCGCCGATTGGAAAGTGAGTGTGTTGAGCGTGCCGACCGCGTGGTGGCACGAGATCGCGGCGAGCGTGATCCCGGAAGAGCTTACGATTCCGCCGTCATTACGACTCGTCATCATAGGCGGCGAAGCCGCGGCAGCCGGAAGGCTCGCGAGCTGGCAGCAATGGACCGGAAGCCGCGTTGAGCTCATCAATACGTATGGGCCGACCGAAGCGACCGTGGTCGCGACGCGCTGGAAAGCGCCGCTAGCAATCAACGATCTGGCCGCCGTCCCCATCGGCCGCCCGATCGCTAATACCCAGGTCTATCTGCTCGACCCGCGCTTAAGTCCGGCTCCCATCGGTGTCGCAGGTGAGCTTCACATCGGCGGCGCGGGACTTGCGCGTGGTTATCTTAATCGACCTGAGCTAACCGCCGACAAGTTCATTCCCAATCCATTCAGCGACGAGACGAACGCCCGCCTGTATAAGACTGGCGATCTCGCGCGTTATCTTCCCGATGGCAATATCGAGTTTCTAGGGCGAATGGATCATCAGGTCAAGATTCGCGGCTTCAGGATTGAATTGGGTGAAATCGAATCGGTATTGAACGAGCATCCCGATGTCAAGGTGTGCGCGGTCATCGCCAGAGAAGATCAACCGAACGACAAGCGCCTCGTCGCTTATATCGTGTCCGCCGAACCCCCCCCCGTTGCTTCAGGGGTTTTGCGCGAGTCCCTTCGTCAAAAACTTCCCGACTACATGCTGCCGTCGGCTTTCATCGGACTCGATAAGCTCCCCTTAACCCCGAACGGCAAGCTCGACCGGAAAGCGCTTCCGGCGCCCGATAGGCTGCGCTCCGATTCGGCACCCGTTGCGCCGCGCACGCCGCTCGAGCAGCAACTCGCCGCGATCTTCGCCTCGGTATTGAAAATCGATCGGGTCGGCATACACGACAACTTCTTCGATCTCGGCGGGCATTCGTTTCTGGTGTTGCGCGTGTTGGCCGAAATCGAAAAGGCGTGCGGCCGGCGTTTGTCGGTCGCGACGCTCTTCCAGGCGCCGACCGTGGAAGAAATCGGCCGAATCCTGACGGCGGGAGATTCCTTCGATGAC
>JBIMKD010000138.1:0-16776 GCA_043673815.1 Chromatiales bacterium | reverse complement strand
GGTCATGTTGGGGTTCGGGGTCAATGCCACCATTCCTACATCGACCTCACGACTGCCCCCCACCCCCATCATCTTTCATTGTCCGGGGTGACGACAAGACGACATGACCGTTGGGGTGAGGGGATCAAAATCATCGACGAAAGTGTTTGATTTTATTCCCCTCATCCTAACCTTCTCCCGGAGAGAGAAGGGACTTGCAGATTTGTCGAAGTCATTCTGTATAAACGCTCTGCTTGAGGGGCGCGGCGCTTTTTGCCGCGTCCCTCTCGAAGCGATTGTTAGGCAATTTGACCGTACCTCGTTTGTGCTGTGGGCAATTCCGCAATAGAGGGTTCTACTCAACCCTCACCACCGTCCGATTTCTTTGACCCCATTGCTCCAATTACGGCAGCAGTACCTATCAGCCCCAGCCCAACTTTTGCGGCAGTCCATAACTTGTTGCTCTTCTTTTGTCCTTTGCCCTCGTGAAGATGGGCGAGCGATACATCTTCAATGTCATCCATGCGTAAGAGATGAGGCGTGACCCTTCGCAAATGTAAGCAACGCGGGCATCGAAATATTGTTTCTGAGAAGCTAGATTCCACTTCTTCCATCTCAAGCGGCTCACCAAGTCCACTGCTACATTTGGGGCAGTATAAGGTCATACTATGTCTCCTCGTTCGGTGTGCCTTAACGTTTCTTCCAATTCTTGGATGCGTTTTTCTGGGATTCCTCGGGAGTCTTGCCAGCCCCAGATCGTTTCTTACCTCCTTCCGAGATTGTCGTCTTATAATGTGATCTCACGCCAAACAGACCTCCTAAGATGGGCGGTCCGCCTTCTTTCGTAGTTCTGGACTTTGCCATGCTGTATCTCCTCAATGTTCGTCCCGATTTTGGTACTCTTGCCCTACTGAAGGAACATTCCCGTAGAGCCTAACATTGGTTGAGTGAAAATCTATTCTATATCGAATCTAATCGCAGTTGCGCCTCATCGCCGAGCGCATCAGCGGCTCTTCTCCGCCGGCTTCTTCTCCGCCGGGACCTTCTCCGCCGCGGCCTGTTTCGCGGCTTTGTCCGCAGGCTTCTCGGAGCTTTCAAGCGGCGCGGCCCCAGGCTCCGGGGCAGGTTTTACCTCGCCCTTGACCGGAGCGTTAACGGAGGGACGCGGCGCGTCCGGGCCGCTCGGCTCGCTCGGCTTCTCGGGCGCCGGGGTTGCCGTGGGCTGCGCCGGCTCAGGATCGGGCGGTGCCGTTTTCTTGTCATCCGGCGGTGCGACGGGCGCATCTTCTCTCGCCTTGGATATGCCCTTATCCGTCGGGGGCTCATCCGCGTCTTTAGCGCCTTCGGACATGTCTTCGGGTTTCGGATCCGGTCCGATAGCGGGCCGATCGTCGTCCCCCTCGGTCCCGGGCACGTCGGGCAGATCGGTGTCTTCCGCGCCTGCGGGTTCATCGTCCTCGATCGGCTCAATCGTGGTTTCCACGACATCGGTCGAGCCGGTGTCCGCGGCGTTCTGGATCAGGCTCGATTTCTCGACCGTGCTGGCCGACAGATGATTGAGCCAGAAGCTGGTCGAAAAAAAACACAATGCGAGTACCGCCGTCGTTTTCGATAAAAACGAGGCCGAGCCGCGCGCGCCGAACACTGTCGCGGACGCGCCGCTACCGAAGGCTGCCCCCGCATCCGCGCCTTTGCCGTGCTGGACCAGGATGAGACCGATCAGGAATAACGAGATCAGCACGTGAACTACTACGACCGCTGCGTGCATTAATTAGGACTCCACAATCTATGCTATGCCGCTCGGCAGATGGTTAAAAACTCATCGCTAACCAACGAGGCTCCGCCGACCAACGCCCCATCGATATCCGCCATGGCAAACAAGGCCTCGGCGTTCGAGGCTTTGACACTTCCGCCGTAGAGGATGGTTAACACCCCGGCAAGCTCCGGATCACGCGCGGCGACGCAGCGCCGGACGAAGGCGTGCACGGCTTGCGCTTCCTCGGGGGAGGCCGTCCGCCCGGTGCCGATCGCCCACACCGGCTCGTAGGCCACCACCGCCGCGCGAAACGCCGCCGCGCCGGCATGATCGAGTACCGCGCCCAGTTGCCGCGCCACGACCCGCTCCGTCCTGCCTGCCTGCCGCTCGGCCAGGGTCTCACCCACACATAGGATCGGGATCAAACCGTGGGCAAGCGCGCGCGCGAACTTTCGCCCTACCAGCTCATCGTCTTCGCCCATCAGCGTCCGGCGCTCGGAATGACCGACGATCACGTGCCGGCAATTATAGTCCCTCAGCATCAAACCCGACACCTCGCCCGTGTAAGCGCCGGACTCCTCGGTCCAAAGATTTTGCGCTCCCAGCGCGATCGCCGTTCCCGCGAGCCTTTCCGCGACGCACGGCAAATACACATACGGGGGACACACCGCGACCTCGGCACGCACGGCCGCATCGATCCCGCGTTTTAGTTCCTCGACGAGAGCTTCAATCGCGGCGCGCGTGCCATGCATCTTCCAATTGCCGGCCACCAGCCGAGGTCTCATCCTGCCCATTCCTCTTAAGAGGTTGCGAAAATATCGTCGCGAGTGATGGGAGGTCGCGTTTCGCCGGAGCGCAGGAGCGTTTCGCCGGGAGCGAAACGGAGCGTGAGCCCCGCAGGGGCGAGTCCCAAGGATGGGACGAGCAACCGGAGTGTATATTGAAATACATGAGGATTCCGAGCACCGCCGGAACGCGAGATCCCGAGCGCAGCAGGTTTTTTCACAAGCTCTAAGCTCAAAAGGCCGCCAAGGTTACCCGCTCGCTAAGCGGAAATCAATTTGCGTGAGACCCACGGCCGCGCATCGGTATCCACATCGGGGAATAGAAAATGCTTCGGCCCGCGAAGCTATCTACACCGTGGTGCTCGCGAACCAGGCCGGCGACGTCGTCCGAAAGGAAGAGCGGGGTGGGCGCTAGAAATAATTTCTACTTGCCGAACCAGCCTATCGGTTTGCCAGAAAGATCGACCCACACGCTCTTGATCTGAGTGTAAAGGTCGAGCGCGTGCTTGCCCATCTCGCGGCCGTAGCCTGATTGTTTGTAGCCGCCAAAGGGTGACGCGGCATTGAACATGTTGAAGGTGTTTATCCAGATGACGCCTGCCTTGATCGCCTTTGCGAAGCGATGCGCCCGGACCAGGTCGCGTGTCCAGATCCCCGCGGAGAGGCCATAGATTGTTTGGTTGGCCTGCTTGATCAAATCGTCGTCATCTTTGAATGTGATGACACTGGTCACGGGGCCGAATATCTCCTCCTGGGCAACGCGCATAGTGTTGCTGACGTCCGAGAAAATCGTTGGCTGGAAGAAATAGCCACGCTGCAAGCCTCCTTCAAGCTTTGGCGTCTGGCCGCCTGTTAAGACGCTGGCGCCTTCTTCACGAGCAATGCCGACGTAACTCTGAATCCGATCAAGTTGTTCCTTTGAAACTTGCGGGCCCATCTGAGTTGTCTTAAGGGCCGGATCACCTACGCTTACGGTCTCCGCTTTTGCTTTGAAGCGATCGAGGAATTCGCCTTTGACTTTTTCTTCAATGAAGAGACGCGAGCCTGCGCAGCAAACCTGGCCCTGATTGAAGAAGATCCCCATCATCGCGCCGTTAACCGCTTGCTCAAGATCGGCATCCGCGAAAACGATGTTGGGCGCCTTGCCGCCAAGCTCAAGTGAAACCTTGGTGAGGTTGTCGGCGGCAGACTTAGCAATCAGTTTTCCGACTTCGGTCGAGCCGGTGAAGGCTACTTTGTCGATGCCCGGGTGTGCAGCGAGCGCCGCGCCCGCCGTCTCACCGTAGCCTGGGACGATGTTGACGACTCCATCAGGAAATCCCGCTTCCTGAATTATCTTTCCGAGCTCCATGGCGGTGACCGGAGTTTGCTCGGCCGGTTTTAAGACCACGGTGTTGCCGGCGGCGAGCGCCGGCGCGAGTTTCCAGGCGGCCATCATCAGAGGAAAATTCCATGGAATGATCTGACCGCAGACGCCGACCGGTTCGCGCAGAGTGTAGTTGAACATTTGGCCCGGCACAGGGATAGTTTCACCTTCGATCTTGGTCGCAAAGCCCGCGAAGTATTCAAAGTTCTCGACGACTTGAGGCAAGTCGACGTAGAGAGATTCGCGAATCGGTTTGCCGTTGTCGGCAGTTTCGAGCTCTGCAAGCTCCGTCGAACGTTCTTCGATCAGTTGCGAGAGCCTGTAAAGAAGACGGCCGCGATCGCGCGCGCTCATCTGTGACCATTTGCCTTCGAAGGCTCGGCGAGCCGCGCTTACGGCTTTGTCAATGTCTGCTTTGTCCGCCTCTGCGACTTCGGCGAATATTTCTCCGGTCGAAGGATTTGGCGATGTGAAAGTCTTCCCCGACGCCGCACCAACCCATTTACCGTCGATGAGCAATTGATACCTTCGCGGAGTACTTGATTCGACTGGTTTTACAGATGACATTTTCGTGCCTCTTCAAAAATTAACCATGCGATTGGCCGGCCGCGGCGGGGGCGGCCGGCTACACGGCCTCCGTTTTGAGCCGTGGCGCCATCGCGATAATTTTTTTCACCACCATATCGCGGCTGTCCGTGGCACCCGCCCATACCTGGCCTTCCTTTTTCAGTTGCTTGATCGCGCCGCGATAGGCTGAAAAACTGACCTTCTTGATCCGGTAGGTTTTGCGAACACCCGGGTTATTGATCTCGCTATACAGCTTTGCGTACGTGTCCCACTCATCGAGCTTACGGGGATCGTCTTTGGACAAGCGATCTTTGAAATCGCTGATAACGGTTAATGCCTCCTCAAAGCTTAATCCATTCGGGGCTTTGAGATTGAAGTAGTGATAAAACTCGCGTTGTATTGGCGAGGGCGTGCGCCGCTTCTGCCGGGGCGCACTCTTGCGATCCGGCTCGGTCGGGGCCGCCTTCCCGGCGGGCTGCGGCGCCAGTCCCCGTGCGGGTAAGCCGAAGGGGCTCATGGCCGCCGCGTTCGCTTTCCGGATCTCGGCTAGCACCTCGGGCATGGGCCGGCCGCGACCGGCGGCATGGCCGGTGGTCTTCAGCGGCGCGGCCGCATCACCTCCAAGCTTCATCGGTGCCGTTTTTGATTCCGGTTGACCGCCCGCGCGGTGTGCCGATAATCGTGCGCCGCTACTCCGTTTGGCTTTAGTTTGGTTTTCGACGAATGTAGGCTCGGCCGGCTTTTTGGTAATGATGAACACCCAAAAAAGCAGCACGCCGAAAATACCAAGAGCAATGAATATATCCATGGTCGCTCCCCCAAGTATGATTAACCCACGTTTTACTCGATCCGTAGCGTTGGGGCGCTATGCCGTTGCTGCAGCGAACAAATTTTGCGTTGAACGAAGAATTAAGCTAAGTATCCGCCCGAAGTCTACTCGCATTCTACAAAACCTGCCAATGAGTGAGTACGTTAATGAGCGTATTGCGCCACTTCACGCCCAATAGGAAGGCGGAATAGCGGTCACGCGCCAATTCCTAATCTAGTCCGCGTGCAGCGCAGTGGAACCCGGGGTTATTAGGGGCTGTTCACGAATGCCCTTATAAAGCTTCTATCATTTCCAAAAACGGTCTGGGTTTGGCTATTGCATAGCCTTGTACATAATCTACACCGATTGCCTTAAGTTTCTCCGAGATAGCTCGGTTCTCTACCGATTCCGCGATGGTCTTAATTCCCATAAGATGTCCTACACGATGGATTGCTTCCACCATCGCGCAGTCGATTGGGTCATTAACCATGTCCTTAACAAATCGACCGTCGATCTTCAGAAAATCCACTGGCAAGGTCTTCAGGTAAGCAAATGAAGAGAGTCCACTCCCGAAATCGTCCAGGGCAAAACAACAGCCTTTCTCTTTGAGTGTAGAAATGAAGTTCATCGCTGCGGCAAGATTGGCAATGGCGGCGGTCTCGGTGACCTCAAAACAGATCTGGCTCGGTCCGATACTGGCGCGGTCCAATTCCTCTGTCACGAAGTTGAGAAATTCTATGTTGCTTAATGATTGCCCTGACACATTGATGCCATAGCGGGCGGGAGCACAAACCGGGCTAGCATTACCTAGGGCGGCAAGCGTTGAGCGGACAACCCAGCGGTCGATGGCCAGCATCTGGTTATAGCGCTCTGCAGCCAGAATGAAGTTACCTGGAAGCAAGACCTGTCCTCGCTCATCGATCAATCGCAGGAGGATCTCGCCACGTGTGCCGTCAGTAGTAGACTGCCCAAGGGGTACGATGGGCTGGTAGTACAAACACAGGCGGTCGTGGGCTAGGGTCTGATGGAGCCGGGTTAACCAGTGCATCTCCTCCTGCCGCTGTCGGAGGTCGGTATCGCCAGGTTGATATACGTACACGCGGTTTCGACCCCGCTCCTTGGCGGCAAAGCAGGCACTATCAGCGGCACTCATTAGGCTTGAGAGGTCACCAGTGGTCTCGGTAATCGGGACGAGACCGATGCTCACACCCACGCCAAAGCTCCTGCCCTCCCAGATGAAGGGCAAATCCTGAACCAGCTCGCGCAGTTGATTGGCGATCCGCACCCCTTGGTCCAGTGGACACTCGCCCAAGAGCACCGCAAACTCATCGCCCCCCAAGCGTGCTAGCGTATCACGTTCACGCATACGGGTTTTTAATAGCGCGCTCAGTTGACGCAGTAACTCATCCCCCGCGCTGTGGCCACAGGTATCGTTGACGACCTTAAACTGGGTTGTCAGACAGGAAGAAGAGCACGTTGACGAGGAACGAGCCCAACCAGATACCCGCCCAGGCGCGGGATCCGAGTAGAAGCATGGCCGTCAGTGCGATACCCGAGGGGGGCCATACCACCGTCACGTTGCCTGGCGGTATCGCTACCAAGAACCCAAGTTGCGCCGTCGCGATATACACAATCGCTATCGCCAGTGCCTCGACCAAGCGTTTGCTGATAGTGCCCAGGGAATAAGGCGTCATTATTCAAGGATGTAGGTGATTAGATCGTAAGGTAGGCAACCGAGTCAAGACGTCCTTGAAGTAGGCATAGGCTTCGCGCCGCGCGATGTTGTGGTAGGTCACCGGGGTTGGTGACCACGGTCTGCTCAAGCAGCCGGTAGAAGAGCAGGCCCCGAAAGCGCGAAGTGCGCCGGTTGAACCGAAAGGTGAACTCGTCGAGGTAATAGCCGAGCCCAAGACCCGCTGCAGATATTGCACACAGGCATCTCCATCAGAGAACCAATCCGGAAAGTGGCTCCATGTCCGCGGGTAATATCGCCCCGCAACCGGATAGAGCACTAAACGGTGGATAGCCTACTCTCGATCACAAATATAGAGGAAGCGGTCTACACTTCGCGGCATAAGGAGACCGCTTGCATAAGTTTAGCAGAGCCGACGTTCGCTGCAAGACTCACGGCCTTCCGGTGCTTCGATTTGAGGACAGCCAACTTAAATATCTACGCATGCAATGCAACTACGAGGGACGAAGCGACCAGAATTTTAGCCGCACGCGCAGGCGGCGAAACGCATCGGCCTCGGAATTGTCCGGAAGCAGCAGGAGCGTACGCCGCCTGCCGTCCTCAAAGGTGAACAGCAACGCTGTCAGCCACGGCTGCGCGAAGCTATCGGACGCGAGCAGGGCCCTGCTCGTGCCCCGCCCGGCCGTCGTGACCAGCCATGAGCCGTCGCCGTACAACACAGCCTCGGTAACCGCATCACCGCGGTGCAGAATGTGCCAATACCACGACCACCTGAAGCTCATCACGAGCGCGCCGCCGAGGCCGAGCTTAAACCAGCCCGGCAGGGCTACCGTCATCGCGATCGCCGCCGCCCCGCCGTGCGCGAGCATGATGCCCAAGGCGAGACGCCGGGAAGCGCCGGCGCGGAGGTGGATGGGCGCGGTAAAACTCGCGGGCGGTGTGCCGGAAATCATCGGATAATACGCGCACGAAGGACCAAGGCTTGCAAAGTATCGCGTTTCAAAAATATCATTAGTCGTGTCCAATAAATAAGATAGCGTCGCAGCGAGTGCGCCGCGGTGGGGGGATCGATGAGAAAGCAAGATAAGCGTAGGCGCATGGACAATACCGAAAAAAACCCACAACCCTTAGCGCCGGTGAAGCAGGAAAACGGGAGACCCAAGGAGATCGGTGGGCCCGGCGGGCCGGAACCGACACGTTACGGCGATTGGGAGCGGCGCGGGCGCTGTATTGATTTTTAGGGTTTATCGGGCTCTCATTCGGAACCCTCGTGCGACGACCACCCGTCGCGAACGATAAACGTCCTAGCGGCGCGGGTAAGTTCTTGCGAGAATTAATCAAGCAATCAACGCATGGCGCACCGTCCCCTCTCACCGCACCTACAGATTTACCGGCTTCCGTTCGCCGCCATCTTGTCGATCACACATCGCGTGACCGGTGTGTTCCTCACGCTAGGGTCGGTGCTGCTCGTTTATTGGCTGGTTGCGATCGCGAGCGGCGAGACAGCCTATCTCGAAGCACAAGCGTTGCTGGGCTCATGGTATGGATCGCTGGGCCTATTTTTATGCTCGTTTGCCTTGTATTTCCACCTCTGTAACGGCGTACGTCATCTGTTCTGGGATGCGGGCTATGGCTTTGAGCCGAAAACCGTGGACACCTCGGGACAAATCGTGATCATTCTTACGGTCGTGCTGACAGTCATCACCTGGTTCATCGGGATCCTGTACGCCGGAGCTCCCGCGTGAGCCTGAAAACCCCACTCGGGCGAGCCCGTGGTTTGGGATCCGCGAAGACAGGGGTAGGCCAGTGGTGGTGGCAGCGAATCACCGCCGTCGCTCTAATCCCCTTATCGCTCTGGTTTATAGCCTCGATCATCACCATGATCGGCGCGGATTACGGCGCCCTCGTGACTTGGATCCGATCCCCGATCGTGGCCGCGTTTCTCATCCTCTTCGTCCTGACTCTGTTCTACCACGCCCTCCTCGGCGTACAGGTGGTCATTGAAGACTATGTGCACAATGAGGGACTGAAAGCCGCCGTCTTGGTGGGGATCCGGTTCATAATCTCGGCGCTCGTTCTCGTGGCAAGCATTGGGATTCTTCGCATCGCGGTGGGGGGGACGTAACTTGGCGCCGACCTATCCCATCGTCGAACACCGGTACGATATCGTGGTGGTCGGCGCCGGCGGCGCCGGCTTGCGCGCCACCTTCGGCATGGCGGTAAAGGGGTTGACGACCGCGTGTATCACCAAGGTGTTTCCGACCCGTAGCCACACCGTCGCGGCGCAAGGCGGCATGAGCGCCGCGCTCGGGAATATGGGGCCCGACGACTGGCGTTGGCATATGTACGACACGATCAAGGGATCCGATTGGTTAGGAGATCAGGATGCGATCGAATACATGTGCCGCGAGGCGGTGCCGGCGGTCATCGAGCTCGAGCACTACGGCGTTCCGTTCTCTCGCACCGAAGACGGCAAAATCTACCAGCGTCCCTTCGGGGGGATGACCACGCATTACGGCGAGGGCATTGCCCAGCGTACCTGCGCCGCGGCCGATCGCACCGGGCACGCCATCCTGCATACCTTGTATCAGCAGGCGCTGAAGCACAACGCGGAGTTCTTCGTCGAGTATTTCGCCTTGGACCTCCTCATGGACGACGAGGGAGTCTGCCGCGGGGTCCTGGCCTGGAATCTCGATGACGGCACGCTGCACCGCTTTCATGCCCACACCGTGGTGCTCGCCACGGGGGGTTACGGACGCGTCTATTTCTCGTGCACCTCCGCCCATACGTGCACCGGTGACGGCAACGCCATGGTGCTACGCGCGGGATTACCCCTCCAGGACATGGAATTTATCCAGTTTCATCCGACCGGGATCTACGGATCCGGTTGTTTGATCACCGAAGGCTCGCGCGGTGAAGGCGGCTATCTCACCAATTCAAAAGGCGAACGGTTCATGCAGCGTTATGCGCCCAACGCCAAGGATCTGGCCTCGCGAGACGTCGTCAGCCGTTCCATGACCATCGAGATCCGGGAAGGGCGCGGGGTGGGGCCGGAACGGGATCATATCTTCTTGCACCTGGAGCACTTGGGAGCGGACGTCATCCACGAGCGTTTGCCCGGCATCGCGGAGTCGGCGCGGATCTTCGCGGGGGTGGATGTCACCAGGCAACCGATACCCGTGATCCCCACCGCGCACTACAACATGGGCGGGATCCCGACCAACTATCACGGCCAGGTCGTGACGCTCAGGGACGGCGATCCCGATGCGGTCGTGCCGGGCCTCATGGCCATCGGCGAGTGCGCTTGCGTCTCCGTCCACGGCGCGAATCGGCTGGGGTCCAATTCGCTGCTCGATCTCATCGTGTTCGGACGCGCGGCGGCCACGTACTGCGCGGCCCATATCCAACCCGGGCAGACTCACAAGCCGCTGCCCGAGGCAACCACCGAAGCCGTACTGACACGCTTCGATCGACTGCGTCACGCGCAAGGATCGCGCCCGACGGCGCAGATCAGGCTGGACATGCAACGCGTGATGCAGAACCACGCGGGGGTTTTTAGGAGCGCCGAGCTGCTCGGCGAGGGAATTCACAAATTCAAATCCATCCGAGAGTCCTTTTCGGATGTGCGAGTATCGGATCGGTCCCTCATCTGGAACACCGATCTGGTGGAAACCTTGGAGCTTGATAATTTGCTGGGACAGGCGATGGTGAGTATGGGCGCGGCTCATAACCGCACCGAAAGCCGCGGCGCGCATGCGCGCGAGGATTATCCTCGACGCGACGATGAGAACTGGCTCAAGCACACGTTGACCTGGCTCGATGAACGCGGCGAGGCGCGCTTCGACTACCGGCCGGTGCACCTGCGTACGCTCACGGATGACGTCGAAGTGATTCAGCCCAAAGCGCGCGTGTACTGACGATATCAACAACCTGATCGGCGAGGGACAGCGATGCGTGCCATAAAATTGCCAATGCTTGAGAATATTGAGGCGGGAAAACATTTGACCGCGCCGGCGGGCGCGCGGCGGGTCAAACGTTTTAAGGTGTACCGCTATGATCCAGATGCCAGTAAGCCGCCGCAATTGGATCGTTTCGATATCGATCTGACCCGCTGCGGCCCGATGGTGCTGGATGCACTTATCTACATCAAAAATGAGCTCGATGCCACGCTTACCTTCCGGCGCTCCTGCCGCGAGGGCGTGTGTGGCTCGTGCGCGATGAATATCGATGGATCCAACACCTTAGCATGCACCAAGGCCATCGATGACGCCGAGATGGAGGTTTCCGTCTACCCCCTGCCGCACCTGCCGGTGATCAAAGATCTGGTGCCCGATCTGACGCATTTTTATGCCCAATACGCCTCGATCAAACCCTGGTTACAGGCGGACACACCGCCGCCCGCCCGCGAGCGCTTGCAAACCAAGGAAGACCGCGCCCACCTTGACGGGCTGTATGAATGTATTCTCTGCGCCTGTTGCTCGACGGGTTGTCCGAGTTATTGGTGGAACGGTGATCGTTTTCTCGGGCCTGCTATTCTGCTTCAGGCCTACCGCTGGATCGTCGACAGCCGCGACGAAAACACGGGTGAGCGCCTCGACGCACTCGAAGATCCGTATCGCCTGTACCGCTGTCATACGATCATGAATTGCACCAAGGCCTGCCCCAAAGGCCTCAACCCGGCGAAAGCGATCGGGGAGATCAAGAAATTGCTGCTGACGCGAGCGCTGTGATTGCGATGACGGTGACCCGCTGTGTCACCGGCCAAGCCAGGACTCGTAAGCGGTCTCAATAGAACGGTTGCGTTGAACTGTTGAAGGAGCGATGTTGTCGCTAATGCGTCATTCCAGCGAAAGCTGGAATCCATGAAAGGTTGATTAAAGACTGGATGCCAGCTTTCGCTGGCATGACGGAAGCGGCGTTATGAACGTTTGAAACGCAGTACTGGATGTCTCAGATTCAGCGCCGAAAAATGCATCCCTGCGGGTGGATTCCTGCCAATCCATGGCCAAGATGACATAGCGTTCATGCCCACGATCGACCGGCTCCGATGGCGTTGCCGGCGCGGGATGCGCGAGCTCGATATCGTCCTTGAAAGATTTCTCGATCGCCGCTACCACCAGCTTGCCGAAGCCGATCAACGTTGCTTCGCCGAGCTGCTCGACCAAGCGGACCAAGACATCATGGCGTGGTTGCTGGGAACATCGCAACCCGGTGATCCAATGTCCTTGAAGCTGATCGATGAGATCCGATCGACCTCGGACCAGCCCTGACCTGCGATTCGCGGCTTACCCCAGTAGAGAGCGGAGTGTGGTAACATCAAATCGCGGCCTTTAATTCCACGGATATACTCACGTCTTGAATGGATATAGGGACAGACCACGATCTGTACTCAGCCATGCCCATCATCTCAATGTTTTATGGGATCATTATCCGCATGTATCTCATCGACAATCAGCATCACAACCTGCCCCACATTCATGCCAAGTATGCCGAATTTGAAGCTTCCATCGGCATTGCTGATGGCGAGATACTGGCAGGAGAGTTGCCCCGTAAGCAATTGCGGCTGGTGCAGGCATGGGTAGAGCTTCACCACGATGAGCTGATGGCCGATTGGGAGTTGGCTGTCGGTGGTGAATCCCCCTACAAGATTGCCCCCCTGTGAGGTTGCCATGTATTGGGATGTCAAGACTGTCAAACCTTTACCCAACTACCGAATCTACGTGGAAATCGAGGATGGGCGCAAGGGTATATTTGATCTGAAGCCCTATCTCGATCGAGGCGTCTTCCGTGAACTCAGAAATGTGCATTACTTCAATCAGGTTAGCATTATGTTTGGCGCGGTAACGTGGCCAAATGAACAGGACATTGCACCCGAAACCCTGCTTGCGGAAATGCTTCCCCTGGAGCAGACACACCCCGCCTAAAGAAGTACTGAGAGACAGACCACGATAATGTGCCGGAAGGTGATTGGCTACGTCTTGAAAGACGGAATGCCCATAGATTCTGCCGAGGAGCCCTATTTTATGAAGACAATCATCCCGAGCCGAAAGGCGAGTCGGGATTTATTTGCAACGGGGTGGTTCAGATGAAGACGCGTGACCCATTTGAAAGTGAGATTCTGGGTGCTTACGAGAAAGGTGAGCTCAAATCCATCGGTCGTTCGAAGGCCGGGCTCGAGACGTTTCGGGACGCCGCTCGGGCAACGCTTATCAAAAACCGGCGGGTAAATATCCGACTCTCATCCCCTGGCCTGATGGATATCCAGACGCGTGCCCTGGAGGAAGGGGAGCTACAGCAGGCGAGCCCTGATCGGTGATTCGACAAAATCATTTCGCGCTGCTCGTCCAGCCCGTCGGCCAGAAAAAGAAGATCGGGCGAGCGCGCACCTCGAGACTAACGAATAAATGCCCGGCAACGTGCTCGAGGAGCGGCGGGGTCTTAAGCCGCAAGCGTTGCTTGATATCGTCCGCGAGCGCTTCCGGCCGGGTGACCCGAATACCCGGCGGAAGCTCTATCAAGAACTGCACCTTCCCGTGCTCAATCGCGGGCATGCCAGCGACGCTGGCCTCGATCCCATAGTTTCTCAGGATCTCAACCAGCATCTTGCCCAGGTTCACATAGTTATGCGCCGCGCTTGCAGGGTCCACAATGACCGGCAATGCCGTGGGCAGCACACCGGCTGCGCGTCCGATCAGGTGTTTTACATGCCGCTGCAGCATATCCAGCCGCGCTATGTCAATCGCCGTTTCCTGGCGCGCCGGCGAGAAGGAGATGAGGCGCAGCATCCCCTTGCGTGCACGCGGCACCGGGTAAGACGCGTGTGTTAACAGCCGATAGAGACACGCCTGCTCGATGCCCTCCCCGTCCGTATTGAGACAAAGCTCGATCGCGCAATACGATTCGGCGCCCGGCGTGAGCCAAAGCGCTTCCCGGATATCCGTAATACGAACCGCGTCTGTCCAGCCGGGCTCGTGCAGCTCAAGGTCCTTCGCCAAGCCGATTTTATTGAAAAGTCCGGCCTCGGGCACGCGTCCCCGCGCACGGTAGCGCTCCCAAAGGGCGTCCACGCTCCAGGTACAGAGGTTCTGGACCGCTTCCCAAAACAGACACACCTCCTTGGCGGCAGGATCCAAATCGGCTCGCTGCCGCAGCAATCTCGGCGCGACGCACTGCCGATAGGCGTGCTCGATGAGCCTCTGTTGCCACCGTTCCCGATCTAGGTCTTCATCGCCCAAGATCGCCGTCCAGTGGCGGCCCCGCCCCTGCCCCAGCAACTCATCCATCACCTCGATAAATAAGCGCGCCAGAAGCTGTGTCGGCGCGCGCTGCTCGACGCCGCTGTCGAGTAGCACGGCCCGAACCTGCGGCATGGTCAAATACACAGCCATAAGGCTAGGCGGCGCCCTCCGCCGCGGCTACCTTCTCGAAGATCACCAAGGGCGGTCCCTGCAAGATCCCGAACTGATCGAGATGGCCCGCGGCACAGGCGGCTATCGTTTCGGCATCCCGGTGCAGCCGTTCAGCGGCCTCATCTAAGCGGACGATCCGTTCCTGTTGCACCAATTCCAACAGCTCATCGTAAATCGCCTCGCGTCCGCTCACCCGCCGCTCGGGCGCGAGACCCTCCGCCAAATCAGCCACGGACGACGGTAGATGCGCTTTAAACCATTCTTCCACGGCGCCCGGGCCGATCCCCTCCCCGCGCTTGGCGAGGTCCCCCGCCTTGGCATCCGAGAGCAGGCTGCGGAATGCTTCGATCGCCGCCAATCCCTCCGCGGAGGGGCGCAGCAAAGCCACCTCGCGTTGGGTGAGCGCATCCAAGTGCTCCTGCGCTTTCTTGGCGTGCTGCGATATCGCCAAGCGGCTATCCCGGACCACGACCAGATTGGCGATCCGCCCCTGTTCCACCGCCTCGCGAAGTTTCGCCAGGCGCACAGTCAACGGATTACCGGCCTGGTTACAAAAACTGATATACAGCCGCGCGGAATCGACCTCGAAGATGAGATCGGCGTATTTGTGTCCCGTGTCCACGACCTGCTTGCCGCGCCCCAAGAGCGCGAGTATCTGCGGCAATCCGTGCGCCAAAGTTTCCTCCATCTGATGGGGATGACTCGATCGCAGCGCTTGCCCGTACTCGAGAGTGTATTGGAGCGCCAAGAATTCCTCTAATGAGGTCGCCGGCTGCGCTTGGCCGTGGCGCCATTTCTCGAACTCGTCCTCACAAAACGAAATCAACTGGCGCGGAGTACAGGCGGGATTCCCATCCATGAATTCCGAGATGCGGTTCGGTTTGAGCGGCCAGAGCTTGTTCGACTGACCTTTGCGCATCTTGGCCACCACCGGCGCGGAATCCAAACGCACCGGAATCAAGCGTTGCGCCTCCTCCACGGAGAGTGGTTTGAGCAGACCGGCCTTTTCGGCCAGCCGGTCCATGTCGGCGCCCCGAATGACCTCATCGAGCTTGTCCAGAAATGCCGTCTGCACGCAGGAGAGCAACAAGGTGTTGCGAGTCTTGTCGCGAAGCGAGCTGACCATCCGGCCGAAAGCATACAGACCCTCCATGTCGTCGGGGGACGTTTGCAGCGCTTCCACCTGATCGAAGCAGAGCACCAGCGGCGTATTGGAATCCGCGAGCCGGCTCAGGGCGCAGACCATATCGAGCGCCTGCTCCTCGGGATCCTCGTCCTCGGGCGGCGGCACCAAGCCCAGATCCCGCAGCACGCCGTCCGGTAGTACCCCATCGTGCAACCAGTCGCGTACGTTCCGCCGATGGCGCCCCAAGGCCAAATGGCGGAGGATCGCACTGAGGTTTCTGCCGAGCGCCGCTTGCTCGTCGAGGCGCTCGATCATGGCTTCTATTTCCTGCTTGGCGCGCTCGGCCTCATCGGTTCTTTTGAACAACCACCAGGGCCGCGGTTTCTGGGGCTGGCGCAGATCGATCCACCATTTCTGGGCTTTCTTCCGGTCCCTGAGACTTTGCGCGAAGCGGTAGAGGAGCAATTGCTCGAGTTGCGACATCCCCAGGCGCGTGGGGCGGAATAGATCGGCCGCAAGCGTCCGGCGGAGATGGCGGCACAGCATCCTGGCGCCGGCGCGCAGACGCACGGCGATGAACAATACGTTCGGGGGGAGAGGCACGGGCACCGTCGCGGCCATGTCATTCGGCGCGCCGTTGAGATGGGTGCGAACGCGCGCGAGCAGATGGGTTTTGCCGCTCCCCGGTAGCCCGTGCAGAAGCACGGATCGGCTGCCGCCCGATCGGCGCACCTGTTCGAGCACCTCACAACAAAGCTCGAACACTCCGGCGTGGATCATCGGCACATCGGATTGCGGCGCTTGCCAGGCATCGGTGACGATGGACTGGGCAAACGGATTAATGATATCCATGACGAGCGTTATTCTTTGAACGAGATCCCGTTATAGTAATTGCCGCGGCCATCCGTGACCATCGCTTTGCGCTCCGATTCGGTGAGGCTCGCCGGAAAATCGTGGCGAAACAACCATACCCGTCCGTCTTTCGCAAGCCGCAGGAGCGCCCGGTCGAAAGCCGCATGCTCGTGCGCGAAGCGTGGTTGCGTGCCGCGTAGCTCGCGGGTCGAGACCAACCCGCCGTGGCGAAGATCTGCGCTCAAGCGCCGCAATTGCTCCAAGATCTGGTGCTCGAGATCCTGTTCCGTGACGGCACTGTCCATGTGTGGCGAGACTCCGTCCGGCGTCGGCTGGCCGTAAAGCACGCTCTCTTCCAATAAAGCCCGCGCGGCGGCATAGATCGCGGAGCGTGTAAGCCCGCAGGCCTCAAGCTTGAGGCTTTCCTCCTCGATG
>JBIMKD010000137.1:0-2972 GCA_043673815.1 Chromatiales bacterium | reverse complement strand
AGCCTGTTTGACAACTCACAAACCCAGCAGTAATTTTCTTGTCGACGAAAAAGAGCGTTTAAAATACTTATTCGTCTATTGTGATACACCTCTTTCTGTTAGAACCAAGAGCGGAGTGCTAAGGAATGAATAAGCCACTGATGGATGTATTAGCCGAGGGTCATTATGCCGCCAATTTGGATGCAACACCGGGCGAGAGCTATGACACAAAATTCGAGTCCCTCGTGCGGGAGATGCTGCTCCACTTAGGCGAAGACCCAAACCGCGAAGGCCTTGACCGTACGCCTCAACGCGTAGCCAAGGCGATGAACTTCCTTACCAGCGGCTACCGCATGTCAGCCACCGAGGTTGTCGAGGACTCCGTGTTTTCCGAAGACTGCGATGATATGATCGTGGTCAAGGATATCGAGTTCTATTCCCTCTGCGAACATCATATGCTCCCTTTTGCAGGCAGGGCTCATGTCGGTTATCTTCCTAATGGGCAAGTGATCGGCCTCTCGAAGATTGCTCGCGTTATTGATGTGTTCGCGCGTCGCCTGCAGCTCCAAGAACGGCTCACTAGCCAGGTCGCCATGACGCTAATGGAGGTGCTCAAAGCAACAGGCGTGGGCGTGGTGATGGAAGCCAGCCACTTTTGTATGGTCATGCGAGGGGTGCAAAAACAAAATAGCCTAACGGTAACGAGCGCGATGCTTGGCAAATTTCGGGAAGATACCCGAACGCGCGCTGAATTCTTAGAGCTTATAACGCACTCATGACTTTCCTCTTTCAACGTGCCGGCGGTGGCTTCGAGGGTCTCGATGCGAGCGAGCAAAGCTTCGTCGGCCATTTGTATACCGCCTCGGTCGGTCGAGGCTCCTCTCTGGCGAGTCTAGCGCCGCGGCGGTGGGCGCACACCACGCTGCTTGTACGCGATGTAGTCGGCGACGATCTGCGCGTGGTCGAACACCAGTGGCTGCGCTAGCGCGTCGGGCCGGCACGCAATAGCGCCGGCCGCGTCGTCGCCGCCGACCGGCGTGCCTCGTGCGCGACCGATGAACACCGTCGAGATCGTGTGCATGCGCTTGTCGCGCGACGGATCCGAGTAGACGTGGAACAGCTCGACGAGCTCGACGTCGAGGCCAGTCTCTTCCTTCGCCTCGCGCACGGCGGCGTCGGCAACCCACTCGCCCTCGTCGACGAACCCCCCGGGAGCGCGATGCCCTTCGGATCGTTCAGCCGCTCGATGAAGACCAGCTCGCCCGGTCGACCGTCGAGCTCGATCAAGACATCGACCGTCGGTTTCGCATTCTTGTGGGGTCTATTGTGGCTCATTTGCTCGGCCCTCTCGATCCACCGTGTGAGCTGCTCCCGCAGATCCTTCGACTTCGGATCGGTCTGCACGATGTTTTCTTCGTGTCTGTCGCGAATTGTTCATTGTAGGAGAATTTATGCCGGAATCGCAGTCTTGAGAATACTGGATGGACCGATAAGGTAAGGGCGCCATGCGAGAACTGTTTATCCTCATCGCCCATCTGCTCATCACGCTGCTCAAGCGCTGCAGGCGGGCGTCTGGGCTGTAGCGGGTTCGGCATTGTTCGTTGTCTGGGATCTCGCGTTCTGGGGGCACCGGCGAAAGTGGACGCACACTATATGCTGGCCGCTGGCATCGTGGGCGAAGAGCACCTCGGCATCCTGGCCCGTGTCATGCGCGCGAGCTCGACATCCCTGTTCGACCGGCTCGGTCTGTATGACGGGCTCGCCTGTCTCGATGTTGGCTGCGGCGGCGGAGATGTAACTCTGGAACTGGCCCGCAGGGTCGCGCCCAAGGGTAAGGCCGTCGGCGCCGACATCGACCAAACCAAGCTGGAGCTCGCCCGCCACGAGGCCCAGCAACAAGGCGTTGCCAACGTGACGACGAGACCAGTTCATGACTTGCAGTTGATGCTTCACCGCCAGTGACTCGGCTCGTAACAACAGGCTAAGCCGCAGGAAAGAGAGTGCGAGCTAGGAATCGCCAGGCTGCTCTTTAGTAGCCGCGATGCGGATCCGCCGGTAGTCGGCGTACCAACTCCCGTCCCTGAACAACCGCGAGCGCAGCCTGTCTTCTACCACGGCGATGATCTGATCGCGTTTGCTAGCGGGCAGCGACTCAACAACATTATCCGCGAAGGTGAACAACCAGTTGCGAAGTCCAGCCCCACCGTCGTAGAGTTGCGTAGGCCGGTCAAAGTGCGACGCGAAGGTCACGCGAAAGCCTTGCGCCTCAAGAAGCGCCGCATGCTCGGCGATGCTCGGATAGTAGCGCGCGAACGGTTCTAGCCCAACGCGCTCGCCTGCCACTTCAATAGCTTCGCGCAGCGCCGCGCGAATCGCCTCGACGTTTCCTTTGCCGCCGAATTCTGCGACAAAACGGCCGCCCGGCTTCAGCGCTTGCCAGATGCGGCGCGCAACTGCAGTTTGGTCTAGCATCCAGTGAATCGCCGCGTTCGAGAAGACGGCATCCAACGATTGGTCGAAATGAAAGTCGGCGCCGTCGCCGAGCTCGAAGCGAAGCTGCGGGAAAAGCGAGCGTGCCTGAGCGATCATCGACTCCGATTTTTCGAGCCCGATGACCTCAGCGCCCGCCTGAGCGATGAGGTTCGTCAGGTGGCCAGTCCCGCAGCCGAGGTCAAGGATTCGTTCTCCCGGCCGCGGGGCAAGTAACTCGACAACGCCGCGTCCGTACTTCCAGACGAAGTTTGCTTTGGCATCGTAGAGCGCGGTGTTCCACTGTTTGTCGGCCGGCGGTTGTTGGTTCGAACTCATGATGGAATCCGTTATGGCGGGGGCAGCAGATAACTCCAGGTTTCAGAGATATCTTTGCCGTCGCTACGCAGCCCGACGCGAATCTCGACCGGCTGGTCGCTCTGTTTGCGGCGCATGCGCAGCGACACCCGCCAGCCTCCGGTCGCATCGTTGCGAAACACCTGGTGCTCGAGAAGCTCACCCGT
>JBIMKD010000136.1:0-9540 GCA_043673815.1 Chromatiales bacterium | reverse complement strand
GGTTCGCTTTTCCACCTCGCGCAGCAGAAGGCTACCCCCATCGGAGCTGATCCTTCCCCCATCAAACCTCCCTACCACCCGCCGAGATCCAAGACCGTGAAATTCCATCTGCCACCCGTTACACTGTGTTTCCATAAGGCTGTCCTCGTCATTGCGCATAACATGCTGATCGCACACATATTATGCCACGAGATACGGCCTTTTTCTTGGCTATCGGTGAGAAATCCGGGTTAGTGGTCGACGCCTTAGGGGAGATAGGAGCGGCGGCTAAAGTGGCGATACCCGTTTTGGTTCAGCTCCTGGAGCGCGATAACGACGCCGAGTTACGGTTGCGCGCAGCGGACGCATTAGGAGCCATGGGAGCGCAAGCAAAATCGGTAGTCCCCGTGCTGCGTAAGTTGGTAACCGATAAGGATAAGAGCGTGTGCGCATTCGCCCAGGCCGCTCTGGCTAAAATCGCCCCCGATCGCGCGTGAGGCGTGGTACCAGGATGCTTCTTGTAAGGGTGTACGCCACCGAGTCCCCTCGCTGGGTATCTCTCATGAGACCTTCTTAACTCTTCGGCTACCTTATTGCTTTGGCGTTCTTTTTCAAACTAACGCCGCCCAGCGCCCGTTTCTCTTACGCCCGATCGGTCATATAGCACGCCTTGCAGTGTATCTCCCCTGTTCTTTATCCTTCAGAATCTCTGATAATTCGTTTATGCGGTCCTTATCGCCGATTACGTTCCAACTGACGCCTGAAAGACAGTCATCGACATGGTGGAACCCAACGAATATGTCGACAGCTCTACAGGAGGCGCTGGGTGACCGGGCTCGTTGCCTAGTGACAGGCGGATGCGGCTTTATCGGTCGCCACGTTGCTGATGAACTTGCAGCGCTCGGCGCATCAGTAACCACGCTTGACAAATGCGCTTTTAACGCAATACGAGCAGGCCTGGATAGGCATGTGGTCGGTGATGTTCGCGATACGCAACTGCTTTCTGACGTTTGCGAGCAAATGGATTTCGTGTTCCATCTAAGCGGGGTTCTAGGGACGCACGAGTTGTTTGTGAACCCAAAAGAAGCTGTTGATGTGAACATAAACGGCGCACTAAGCGTTCTGACAGCTGTAGAAAAGTGCCGAAGTAGACCGCGGGTATTCCTGCCCGCAAAACCGAACGAATGGAACAATATATACTCGGTGACGTCGCAGGCCGTTGAGAAGTTTGGGCATACGTATCGGGACGTCTATGGGCTAGATATCCGCGTCCTTCGAATTAGGAATGTCTATGGTCCCGGCCAAGCTCTGTACCCTGTTCGAAAGTTTGTTCCATACTGCATTTCGCGAGCGTTGAACCATGAGACTATCGAGATCTTCGGAGACGGGACGCAAGACGTTGAGCTACTGTACGTCAGAGACGTGGCACGCCTCGTGACGCGCTATATGTTCTTTGAAGGGGACGTGCGGCAAACGCACGAGATTAGACCTGTATCGAGCATTCCCGTACAATCCCTGGCAGAACAAATAGTCGCATTGGCCTGCTCACGATCGCGCCTCGTACAGGTTCCTATGCGCCTGGGAGAGCAGCCTGGCACGAAGTTCTCGTCGGCACCCCAGATAAATGCTCTTTTCGACGACAAAAGGCCCTTCGTATCTGTTTTGGAAGGCCTCAGGCTGACGTTGGATTGGTATCGGCAACTACCGCTCGCAGTTCGAGCCCGCGCCAGGACGTTCTATGAAGCCTCTTAGTCTTGTGAGAGAAAACGCATTGGGTTTTGTCTTGTGTGCTGTCGTACTGGTCGGTGTGGTAGCCCCATTTGTTGTCCTCGATTTTCTCTACAAGAACCTCAAGGAAACCGAACTACTCTCCTTTCCGGACTTTTTGAGTGCTTCGGGTGGAGTTCAGGCGGTAATCGCTCTATTCACATTCCTATTTACGGCATTCGGAGCCAGTGCAATCTTCCTGTTGCGCCGCCAAGTGAAAATGGATGCTGAACGGGTAGAAATGGATCTGTACCGCCGGCTGATATCACCCGAGATGCAATCCACCAAGAAACTCCTCTACGCTCCGGGCGTGGAGCAAATACTGCAGGATCTGCGGGAAAAGCTTGAAAAACCCGAGGAACTCGGGGAAGAACTGTTTATTAAGGTTCGGGAGGAAATCGATGTTGTGGCAAAGAAAACACCGACACCGTTGGTTCCGACGGGGCACGTGAGCTTTGACCATGTTGAGTCGCTGGTTAATGAATACAATTTCTTGTGTAAGTTGCTTCAGGAGAACCGGATCAAACCAAAGTTTGCGACGGATATGGGCGTGGCGAATTTTCATCACGTATACCGGAAAGTTGAACCGCTCATTCTTCTAAGAAGATCAATCGCATCCGGCAAGTTTTCTAAGTACGCAAGCCATTTTTCTCAGTGGTGTGAATGAAAAGAAGTCACGGTGAAAGAATTTATACGCGTCGTGCTCGGGCTCTGATTCGGGAAGCGTCGTGCTGTAGGCGAAGCTCCTGCACCACGTCTCGCAATTAGAAGCGAAGATTCTGCTCGGCTATAAAATTACCGAGTTCAGGGACCACAGCGGTAATTCAGCGAACGGGCGATCATACAACAGCAGCGGTACGCGCCGATCTGTTTTTATATGCGATGGGTGCGCAGGTTAAGGATTTCTTCTAGCGGATGTTCCAGGTAAATATTCCAATTCGGTTTTCTGTCAGCCTCTCTTAGATATCGCTCCCAGAGTCTGCGAGCGCGGCCACTTCATGATCGAGAAGGACAAAGCAACGTTAATGCATCAAGAATGCGGCAGCATCGTTGGTTTGGCAGAAGAGCAGACAACCATTGAGAGTCCGCTTGCGTCAGTGTTCCCCGAACAGGCGCAGATAGTCAAAAGATCAGCGGAGGAGCTGATCCCCAATATTCTCTCTGGCCGGCAATGGCAGGTAAAAGCGTGCGTCAAGGTCTTTAACACGAGGGAAGGACAACGTATCCGCTTACTTCTGTCGTTCGGTGAACCGCTGAATAACCATCTGTGGGTTGTTCCTGGGAAGATGACCGCGTCGCCATTTGTGGCGGCCGAAGTTTTTAACAAAGTCGTATGGAAAAAGCTGCAGCTTGGAACGTCAGTGCAGCCTCGGCCACTGGGCCTGTTCGTCGAGAGCTTGAGGGGGTAAAGCCGGCATGCCGACGGTGGATAGCAGTGAGGTTATTTCATGACTGCGGGGGACGTGCAGACCTCCCCGCGGATCGTGCTCGGTCTGGGTCTCATTGCCATTGGCCGAACGTGGGGTTACAAAAACCCTGAGATCCCTTCTTCAGAAGTGGCTGAAGAGTTGCTGCGAGCTTCTCTTGCCTTGGGGGTTACATACCTGGATACGGCACCCTCTTACGGAGTCAGCGAGCTGAGATTGGGCCAGTTTCTTTCAAAATTGCGATGCGCTGAACGAAACGGACTTACCGTTGCGACCAAGTTTGGCGAGCACTGGGACGAGGATCGAGGTGTACCCTATGTTGATCATTCCTACGACGCCCTTGCTCGCAGTTTGGAACAAAGCCTTAGTAGGTTGGGGCGGATTGATGCCTTACAGCTACACAAGGCTTCATTGGAAGTTTTGCAGTCGCGGAACTTCAACCGCGCCATACGTTTGGCAACCTCCCTCGGGATAGCGGCCCTAGGTGCGAGCACTGGGAAGGTAAACGTGGCGTATATTGCCTTGCGCCACGAGCGCCTTGCCTTCATTCAGGTCCCTTTTAACTGGCAGTACCCTGCAATGCAAAAGGTCCTCACGCTCGCCGCTACTCTGGGGAAAACCATCGTCGTTAACCGCCCGTTCGGTGAAGGCAGGCTCCTTTACGACGACGCGGGCGCACCCTTCGGGGAATCGGCAATCGAGAAGGCGCTGGAGTTCGTTCTACACCGGCTCGCTCACGGCGTGGTTCTCGTCGGGACCCGTTCGGTGAATCACTTGCGGCAGACGTTTGACGTCTTCCAGCGAATCTTGGAAGGCCGGGACTCTCTTTGGGCATAGGCAAAATAAACGCCCTTTTTCGTCAAGAGGCACGGTACTGCTGGGCTAGCCAGTTGATCATTTGGGTCAACAAGCGGCGGCTTAAGCGGATCTGGTCCTATCGGTCCGGGCTTGGCGGTGCACGCACTGCGACGCTGCTATCGCTGGGGGGCTATCGGCTTTTCGGGAGACGCCGGCATACGCTTCGCCGCCGCGGGTGGCTTGTTAGCCATTTTAGGTTCGAGCAGACGCTTACCCGTCTCGGCGGGCATTGCGTACTCCAACTCGAGATCGGAACGCGCCAAAATTAATTCAGGGCTTTTCGCAAGGATCTCAAATTGGATGGGTGGCCCTGCCTGAAATTCGATCCTTATTGTCCCTTGCGATATTCTTTCCTGCTTTCGGCGGACGGTGGGAGCCTGTGCACGCCGCCACTCATCCACCAGCTCTTGGAGCGCGGCGGCGCTTATCTGCGGGTTGGGCGACGATAATTTCCAGTGGCCCTTGGCGTTGCGTGAAAGCACATATTTCGGCAAGGTTAATTTGACCGGCTCGGTCCCCTCGTCGAGGAGACGCGGAGTCGCGAGATCCTCCGCCGCGCCTGTTAAGGTTGGGTAAATCGTGTCGGCCATGAGGTGAATCGTGTCCTCGTGAAGCACGTAGCGCTGACCGCTCAAGGGATTCGCGTCTCCGAAGATAAAGAGCGAGTCGTCGAATAGCAACCGTAGCGCTGGTTCTGCGAGGCCGAAGCGCTTGAGATCGTGATCCTTGGCCGGGAACGCTTCTTGAGTCTTTTCTTCTAAAAAGTCGAGCAGTGCCTGGACCCGCGGTTCATTGGCGCGCACCGAGAAGGGTTGTTTCAACAACCAGTGGCCGGCTTCTTTGTGAAGCTCAACGTTTTCACCGCCCGGACGGGTGATGCGGATGCTGTTCACGCTTTGCGGCGCGATGGAGCTCAGCTTCGGCCGGGGCGCTTCCGCTTGCTTTCCCGGTTCCGAGATCGCGACCAACACAAGCGCTGAGAGTATCGCCAGCAGGATGGCATTGAGGCGCAGCCGCGCGCCTATAACACTCATCGCCACGGTTTATGCGCGCCGGCGCCGCAGCCACACGTAGAACCCGATGCCCCCGAGCAAGGCCGGCATCAGGAACAGGAATCCGAAGCCGATGATCGCGCTTTCGATATCGGTAAGATCGAGCTTGGTATCCACGCTGCGGTGGGCGGGCACATCGACGAGAATATCATCTGTGGCGAGCCAGTTAATGATCCTGAGACCAAGGTCGAGGTTGCCGCTGTTGCCGATATAACTGTTGGATAGAAAATCGCCGTCGCCGAGTACGATAACGCGCTGTTCGCCGGTTTCCTTGGCGTTCTTATCCGTTGCGGTGCGTGGTGTTCCCGCGCCCCGCGCCGGCCGCTCGCGAGTCAGGCGCACGCCGATATCGAGCGGCCCTTTCAGATCCTTGCCTTGATCGTAGGCGATCTCGCCTTCGAGCTTGCCTGTCTCGGCCCAGCTTTGTGATCCGACGCTCAGAATGGGCGCGCCCCGCCAGCCCTCCTTGGGATTTAGCTTGATGGCGCGGGCGTAGGGAAATACCGTGATAAACCGGGACCCCGCGATGGGGATCTCGGGGCCATAGCTGGTCACCGGCGCCATGGCGGGATGATCGATGCCGAAAAGCGCCGTGGCCGGGTCCACGATCGTACCGCCTTCCAGAACCAGGCCGAGCGCCTCGGCAAGGCCTTCGAGGCCTTGGAGCGAGCCGGGCTCGGTCAGCCAGAGCAGATTACCGCCCCTGTCGAGGTAGCGCAGGACGAGATCGACTTCGCCGGGCAGGAGCGCGACCTCGGGGCTCGCGATCACCAACACGGAGGTGTTGTCGGGGATAACCGCGTTGGCGCCGAGGTTGAGCCCTTGCACCTTAAGTCCCCGGCTCGTCAAGCGTTGCGCCCATTGCGATAGATCGTGGTTGGCATCGCCTTGGGGATTGCGCTCGCCGTGGCCTTCGAGGAACACGATCCAACGCTCCTCGGTGCGCAGCAGCCGCTGCAACGCGTTGCTCAACGCTTCTTCGCTATGCTCCTGAACCTGTTCGCCACGGCCGGCATAACGGACCACGAGCTCTCCGTCCACACGGATGCCGAGCTCGCGCAGCTCATCAGGCGCGGTATCGGGGTTCACGAAGCGCAGCGCGATATTCGGCTGAACGCGGCGGTAACGGTTCACGAGGTCCTGGATCAGATCGCGGAGCGCGGGATCGGGGCGCGCATAGGCCGTTATTTCCACCGGTTTATCCAAGCGTTTCAGCAGAGCCGCGCTTGCTTCCGACAGGGTATGGCGGCCGGTGCTGGTCCAATCGGCCGTGATGCCATAGCGGGTGCTGAGCCACGCGAGCATGCCGGCTATCCCGATGAGAAACGCGGCAAAAAGCGTACTGTTGATGCGGAGATGACGGCGGGTCTTGGCGGTGATCAGCATCCTCAAACGCCTATTGCTTTAGTGTTGCAGCCGGTCCGCGTCCAGCCGCCACACGGTGAGAATCAGGAACACGGCGATCAGTAGCAGGTAGTAAAACACGTCCACCGAATTGAACACCCCCTTGAGCAAGGATTGAAAGTGACGCGCCATGGATAAGTAGGCAAAAAGGCCCGTGCCTTCCTCGGATCCGCCTGGCCACTCGATGATCCAAAGGAGCAAGAGCGCGCCGAAGCTGGAGATCCCCGCGACGGTGGGGTGGTCAGTCACGGAAGACAGGAACAGTCCCACGGCGACAAACGCCGCTACGAGCAAACCGAGACCCAAAAATCCTGCAGCGAACTGTCCGAGGTCGAGGCCGCCGCCCAGGAGCAGCGACAGCGGCATGGCGGCGATCATCAGCAAGGTCACCAGGAAAAAGGCCATGAGTCCGAGGAATTTCCCCAGCACGATCTCAACCATGGAGACCGGAGCGGCGTAGAGGAGCCGCAAGGTCCCGTTCCGCCGTTCCTCGGCGATCATGCGCATGGTGAGCATGGGCGCGACCAGGAGGAGCACGATGCCGGCGCTGCCGAAGAGCGGGGCGACAACGATATCGGTCAGTCCCGGAGAGCGTTCCAGGCCCAAAAGACGCGGCTGAAATTCCACGAAGAGCTGGATGCGCGTTAGAAAAATGTAGGCTAGGAGCACCTGGACGACGGCCAGGATCGCCCATGCCAAAGGCGATCCGAAAAGTGCGCGGAACTCGCGATCGGCGATGACGGCGATCACGGGGACGCCTCCTGCTGCTCCACTCCCGTCAGCCTCTCACCGGCGGTCAGGTGCACGAAGGTCTCTTCCAGCGAACGGGTTTCGGGAACGAGCTCGAATAAGCCCCAGCGCCGCTGCACCGCGAGATCGACCACGCCATCCGTGGGATTGCGATCCGGCGGATGGCGCAGAACGAAGCGGTTGGAGTCCAATCGCTCGACCTGTTCCACGCCCGCGATGGCTTGCAGTTGCGCTACATCGGGCGGTTGCCGCAGGGCGATGCGAAGCCCAGTCACCGACTGTTGACGCGTCAGGCGCTCCACGGAATCGTCCAGCACCAAGCGGCCTTGGTGAATGATCAGCACCCGGTCGCAGATGGCTTGCACCTCGGGAAGGATATGGGTCGAGAGGATGACGCTGTGATCGCCGCGCAGCTCGCCGATGAGATCCCGGATTTCCCGGATCTGGATGGGGTCGAGCCCGACCGTCGGTTCATCGAGAATTACCACCGCGGGCGCATGCAAAATCGCCTGCGCTATTCCGACGCGTTGCTGATAGCCCTTCGACAGATTGCCGATGAGCCGCTGTCCGGCCTCCCCTAAGCCGCAGCGCGACTTGGTTTTGGCGAGCACGGCGCCGCATTGATGGCGGTGGATCCGATGCAGCCGCGCGCAATAAAGGAGGTATTCGTCGACGCTCATGTCCCGATACAAGGGGGGATGCTCGGGAAGATAGCCGAGATTGGCTTTGGCCGCCTTGGGTGATTCGAGGATGTCGATACCGCCGACCGTGATGCCGCCGGCGCTTGGGGCTAGAGTCCCACTGATCATTTGCATGGTGCTGGTTTTGCCCGCGCCATTGGGACCCAGAAAACCCAACACCTCGCCGCGGCGGACCGAAAAGCTCACGTCATTGACGGCGCAGACCTCGCCGTAGTAGCGGTAGAGGTGTTGCACGTCGATGAGGATATCCGCGCTCATGGCGGCGTTATTATTCTCATCTCACGCAGTTTTGCAATCGTTTTGCCCGGGAGGGCGTACCTTTCGATTTAGTCAACCCGCTGGCATACAATACCCATCGATAAAATCTAGCCAAAAATATTTGGAATTTACGCATTCGTTAAACTCCCTCTCCCTCCGGGAGAGGGTTGGGGTGAGGGATTGGAATAAGGAACTCATTCGTTTTATATCCCCTCATCCTCACCTTCTCCCGGAGGGAGAAGGGACTTATCATTTTGTCGTAGTGGTTTTGTTCAACATTTGGGCGGTAAGAATATATTCCCCGCGGTCTTGCCGCGAGGACCTTAGCGATGGGGTTTCCAAAGGGGAGAAGCGCAGCTCTCCGCTTTGGTCGCCCGACGGGTTACATACCCCGTGGGTGGCGAAATGTAAATTGACTCTCGGAGGCGGACTATGAGTGAAGCCGTAAGAGATTTCTACGAGAGCATCGCGCGGAACCGCGATGTCGCAAGCTCGGTGCGCGCACTCGGCGGCCTCCGCCAGGGGGTGCTCGATGCCGCAAGCTTCCGGATCTTAGAGGTGGACCGGATCTTCGATGCCATCAACGGCTGCCATACCCGCGCCGGGCAGGCCACCCTGTATCATTCTCTAGCCTACCCCTCGGTCTCATCAGAGGCGATCCGTTCCAAACACGAGGCGTTGCGCGAGATCGCATCGAACGCCGCGCTACGAGAGCGGCTGCAGCAGTTTGTCCGAGCCGCCGCGGTCCACGAGCAGCCTTTTTACGAGTTACTCTTCGGTAGCTTCATGGGGTTTCTGGGGGCCACACCCAACAAGATGGAGTACGAAGGTTACGGCTATGCGGCCTACAAGCGCGGCACGCGCTTTATGCTTGAGCTCGCGGGGCGCGCGCGGCATCTGCCGACGCCCGAAAGCCCCTACCTTGCGGCACGGGTGGAAGCGATCCGCGGTTACGAGGCAACGGCCGCGCATGGGTTGATGCGCGGTCCGGTGTACCTCACCGAGCGTGGGCTGAAGCTCGGCCGCGAGAAACGCCGCTATTCACCGGCGATCCGCTTTCGGCCGTCTCTGTTTAAACCGCTGCTGCTGGGAGCCGCCGCTCTCGGGTATTTCATGCTGACCAACCCCTGGCTAGCCGCTTACATCGCGACGCCGGCCAATCCGGTGCTCATGGTTTCGCTGCTGCCCTTGCTCCTGTTTTACGTGCCGGCCGTGGGTAGTTTCGATCGCGATAGCTTCATCTATCCGCTGCGAGATCGCTACCGCGAGTCCGAGGAGACGCAAAACACCCTGGCCGCCTTGGGCGCGATCGACGAGTTGCTCGCGTTCCATCAGTATGCCAGC
>JBIMKD010000135.1:0-11130 GCA_043673815.1 Chromatiales bacterium | reverse complement strand
TGTTCGACGAACTGGATTACCGGTGGAAATGATGCGGGGTCTGGCATTCGATATGGCTGTCCTGTCGTGCGAGTAGCTGTAAACGGAATGAATTGGAGTGGCCAAATTCTCGGCGGGTCCCGGTCATATGGCTAAGGAGCCTACATTGGTTAGGCGCTTACTGAAACAACATCGACAAAACTTTGTCGATTTGTACTGCCCCGATAGGGGACACTTTTTCGGAGCGCAGTCTCCGAAAAAGCGTAGAGGCTTATCGCCCAAATGTTGGACAAAATCACTACAACAATATGATAAGTCCCTTCTCCCTCCGGGAGAAGGTTAGGATGAGGGGATATAAAACGAATGAGTTATCCTTTCTAATCCCTCACCCCAACCCTCTCCCGGAGGGAGAGGGAGCTTAACGAAATGCTTAAATTTCAAATATTTTTGGTTAGGTACTTAAGCTGCGTTGAAAACTGGTTCCAAATTCAGTTCAAGGCGTCCGCTTCGCCTATCGCGTTTACGGTGTGCCCGGCAGGCGTTGGTTGCAAGAAAGGTTGCGTCTGTCGTTCTACGAAACACGTTCGACCAGGCAGGAGCGCCAGCACGCCGCGAAGCACGACGACCGGCCAGATCGCCTCAGTTGACCCGTTTCACCGGCGGCGGCGTCCAACTTCCGTCGAGCATCGCGGGTTTCGGCCAGTACACGCGCATAGTGATGCTGAAGTCCCCCGCCGCGGCGGGAAGCCAGTTCGCCTCCTTGTCCTTGCCCGGCGAGTCCTTCAGGATGTACACGTCGAGCGACCCGTCCTGGTTGTACTTGAGCGGCATCCAGCCGGCGATGTCGTAGCGATTGATCGGGTTCTCGACCATGAACGACTGGGTGTCGTACATCGTCAGCGACCAGAACGCATTCGGGGGTGGTGTCTGCCCCTTGTCGAAGTGCACCACGTAACGATGGGTGCCGCTCAGCGGCTTGTCCTCGCCGTCGGTGAACGCGTTTGGATAGATCGCGTCGGCTGGGAGGTTCGCACCCAGGCCAATGAGGGCGACCACCGCGCGGAAGCCGTAATTTGTTCCGAACTTGCCCACGATCATCGGAGGGATCTGCCAGCCGTTGACAGGCTTGCCCGCTGTCTTCGCGGCGGCCTGGAGTTTCTCCAGGGCGATCTGTACGGATTTCTCTAGTCCCTTGGCGACGGCGGGGTCGAGCTTGCCGGGTTCGAAGTCCTGGCCGGGAACGACGCCGATCTTTGCGAGCATCGCCAACGCCGGCGCGTCCGCGGCCGGAGGCGGGTTGGACGCCATCAGCTGTGCCAGCGTCTTGAAGAACGCAGCCCCGTCCATTCTTGCCACCTGGTCAACCGGCGGCGTTTCGTGTCCACGGCCGGGTTCACGATCCCGGCGGAGGCGTATAGGGCTTGACGAACGCGCTCAGAGGGGTGATCTTGTACTGCTGCTGAAGCGCGTGGACGGCCGCGTAGTCTTTCGGCCCGGCGGCCTGGGTACGGCCGGCGATCCACACGGTATTGGTCGGCGCCTTGATTTCCTTGACTCCGTTGGGCAGCGTGCCCTTCCAGCCCGGTCCGGTGACGGCGAAATTCCCGGCCTTGGTTCCGGTGGTGCGCTTGCCCGGCGAGGCGAAGACATTGGTCCACGCATCGAGCATCGGCATCATGTAAAAGCGGCCATGGGTATCCGGCACCGACAGCACCATCGGCTCCTTCGACAGGTCGAGCCAGGCGAAGGAATAAAGCGTGTCGACGTTCATCCGCACGATGGTGTGATCCGACGGCGGAGGGTATTCGCGCATGCTGCCGAACTGGTTCATCGGGGCGTGGGCGTTCGGCTGCGGCTCGGGCACGTTGGTCGAGACGCGCTTTGTCACATCCTTGACCACCAACGGGAGCCCGTAGACACGGCCTCGACGCCAATCTTCTGGGCCTCCTCCGCGCTGAGCTTGGCCTGCGCCTGGGCCAGGCCCGGCGCGTGAACGAACGTGGCCAGCATCCCCAAGGCCAGCGTGCCCCGTGACAAAGTGTTTCGTTTCATCGGTTGCTCCTTGTCTAGGTGTCAAACCCAGATAACGGAAAAAATCACTTCGCTACCACGATGGCCGGCGGCTGCCACGTCCCTTCGCCCGGCGGCAGGATCGAAGGCGGCTTTTCCTTCGGCCAGTACAGGCGCATCACTAGGTAGATGGTGTCGTTGGGAGCGGGCAACCAGTTGGCTTCCTTTCTCTTGCCGGGCGAATCGTTCTGGATGTAGAGGGTCACGGATCCGTCCGCATTCTTCTTCATGGCGCGCAACATCGGCGAGTTGATGAGGTAGCGGTTGATTGGATTCTTGATCAGGAACTGCGTCTTGCCATCGTACATCGTCACCGACCAGAAGGCATTCACCGGCGGGAGCTGCCCGGCGGGAAACGTGATCGTGTAGTCGTGCTTGCTGCCGTCCAGCGTTTCGCCCTTCGCATCCGTGCGGGTATAAGGATACACGGCTTCCGCGGCATCGTTCCCGTAGATGCCGCCCTTGGCAGCGGCGGCACGCTTCAGCCAATCGCCCTTGAAGAAAGCGCGGTCGCCAAAGGCTGCACCGACGCCCCAGCCGTTGACATTTTTCGTTCCGCCGGCCAGATACTTGTCCACTTTGTCGTCGCCCTCTTTCAGTCCCAGCAGGACGGCGGCCTTGTGTTCCAGCGACAGATCCTTGAACTCGAAGGTCTTGCCCGGCCCGATGCCGATACTGGCGAGCTTGGCCCGGATCTTCTTGTTTTCCGCCGACGGCGGCACGAACTGGAGGGCGGCGTCCAGATACTCGTAGAAGTTTTTCTTGATCCCCTCCGTGGTGGCCGGGACGAAATCGATCTTCGGCACGGCCGGCGGCACGGGTTGCTTGAGGAACGCGGAAAGCGGCTGCGCTTTGTAACCGGCCTGCACCTTTTCCACGTTCGGCATGTCCGCGGCATTGAAGAGCTGAGTCCGGAAAAGGGCGAGCGAGAAGGGAGTCGTCGAGGAAAAGACTTTCTTGATCGCTGCGGGCGTCTCGCCTTTCCAGCCCGGGCCGACCACGAGATAGTCGCCCGGCTCGGTCCCTGTGGCGCGGGTGCCGACGTAGCCATAGTTGTAGGTATTGCCGTCGATCAACTGCAGCGCGTAGTAGCGCGTCTTTGGCACCGCCGGCACCGAGATCACCATCGGCTCCGCGCGCAGATCCAGCCAGAGAATCGAGTAAGGGGTGTCGCTGTTCGGCGTGACGACCGCCGTGTCTTCGTAGGTCGCGACACGGTGCTCGTTATAGATCTTGTTGAAGGGCGCCTTGAACTGGCTGGACTTCGGGTCCACGGCAAACTCATTCATCACCGCGTAGTTCATCACGAGCGGCAGGCCGAAGATGAAGGCTTCCTCGGCGATCGCCTTGGTCTCGGCGATGCCGGGTGCGGCAATGCCTTTGGCCGCGTCTTTCTTTTCGGCCTGCGCGATCGGGTCGTCGTTCTTGCCGCAGCCGGCTAACAGTGCCACGACGACGGCGCTGCACAGAGCGCCCTTGCAAAGTGCGTGTCTTGATCTGCTCACTTGCCTGTCCTCCAGACCTGCCTGCGTTGTTGATCGGTTCAGGATCGCTCTCGGTCACGCCCGGAAGAAAAAATACTTACCGCGAACCCCCCTTCCTAGATCCTCTCGACGGTACTTGGGCCGGAGATCATCGCTAACCGCGGATTTAGCCTTCTTCATAAATTTTCCTTTCAGCGCGGATCGCGAACAAACGCGCTTTGTACTGATGAACCAGTGAGTTGTCAAGAATGCGAACCGTAGGCCTAGAATCGCCCTTGCCTCGTACACAACGTTTGACTATAGTGTGCTGGGACACGCAAGGCATTGCGAGCGTGGTTGCTGGCCACTTGGTTTTGTGACGAGTGCGTGGCTGCGTCGGCGTATCCGCATGTGCTACTGGAAACAGTGGCGCTGGGTGCGCTACCCCGGTCCGCCATCTTCTGGCGTTGGGCGAGTAAGCGTCAGGCGATTTTGACCGCGATCATATAGATTCCTGCTACAACCGTTGCGGCGCCAGTTGGATTATCGTGGGCGATGTAGTCGTAGATGTCATTCAGCCATGTTGTCGCCTCGGACGTCCACCTTATCTCTGCCATGTACGAATTCTATGCCCCATCTCCTCATTCGAGATGACGCGAGCTGTGCGCGAATCTTCGAGACCGCGGTCTACCATGCGCTCAAATGCGAGTTCACGCAAGATTTCATCGTACGTCGCATCGTCGGGCTGCGCATCAATTACTTCTTTCATCTTCTCTTTTATCACGGCCATAATGTCCTTCCTCTATTTAGCGGTATAACTAATAAGCATTTTATCCGTCGTGCGCAGGCGAGATACGCGAAACTGGCTCGGGCGGTAGCGCGCATGACGGATAAATGTCTGTTGAACTAAGCCGCGACAACGATTGTCGGTGTGGATCAGGTTTCTTATATAAGGGGATTGTATTCCCGGATAGGGGGCTTGTGGAAGTCGCAGGCGTGTAGGACGGATGGGTGGGTGGCCTGGGCGGGGAAAGCAGTTGCGTTTTGGTCGGTTCGAGCCGAACACGCTTGCCGCGTTGCGTATGCGACACCACTAACAACACACGGCTCCGTGAAAGCCCGAACGTCAGCCAACGGACTTCACCTACGGAGTGATCAGGGTCGTGAAAGGGGTCGCCGAACACGGATGAAGCCTCTTCGAAACTGACGCGGTGTTTTCGGAAATTGGCCGCCGCTTTCTCGCTGTTCCATTCTAACTCCATCTAAAGCTGGAGCACCTGTGCCGCTACATCACCCGCCCCGCCATTGCCAACGAGCGCCTTGCACTCAACCGGACCGGACAGGTGGTGGTCACACTGAAGACACCCTATCGAGATGGCACGACCCATATCGTGATGTCACCGCTTGAATTCCTACAACGCCTCGCGCGCTGGTTGCCCGTCCGCGGCTCCATCTCATCCGCTTCCATGGCGTACTCGCGCCTGGCCCAGGGGCGAGTACTTGAGCGCCAGCGAAGCTGGCCGGGGGCGAAGCCGGTTGCAAAACTGCGTTGAACTTCCTATGCTTATACCGTGACCTCAACGATAAACGCGACCGAAGGGAGGAACTAACACATGGCCGGACGATCCACAGTCTTCTCGCTCCTCGTTCTCGTGGCGGCCACGATGGGCTGCGCCACCCAGAGCGAGTTGCTCACCCAAAAGCAGGGTGGAGCGGTCCAGACGGCCCTGGAACGTGGGCGGTTCGAGCTCAACTGCCCGGCCGCGACGGCGACGGTCCTCTCGAGTGATTTTATCCAGCCTGCCTTGCAGGGTGCGGGGCCGTGGATGGTGGGCGGGCTGGAGCGGGTGGAATACACGGTCGGAGTGGCCGGCTGCGACCAGCGCAAGACCTACGTCGTCCTCTGCCAGGTAGGCTCGGACACCTGCTTCGCGGCCCACACCGGCGACCGGTTCCAAGGGCAGTAGTAACCGTGCCGCCGCGTCTCGGCCGGATCGTGGGAAGGAAAGACGCCATGAGACAGGTTGGATGGTCCCAGGGGTCCCTTGCGATTCTGCTCGGCCTGTACTCTTCAGCCTGACGGCCTCGACGACGGTCCCGCCTTCGGTAAGGGTCGCGCCGGGGTGCTGCCGGTTGACGGTAGGCAGGTCGCCATCAAGACGATCCCGCACGCCATCCCGCTCCTCGTGACCATCGACGTACGACTGGGAAGACAGCCAGTGGATCGCACCAACCGTAGTGGGACTCACGCGCCGGATTCTAGTTCGGGCAATATGAGCAAGGGAGACTTCCCGGAGCGTCACGCCACCCGCCACCGATGAAGTTCGGCGGCGTGGACAAGCGATTAAAGCCACTTTACCCTCAGCCTTCCCTTAGAGTCGCCCGCGGACGCACTCCTTCAGACTCAATTTGCATTGGATGGTGGAGGTCCCGGGATTAAGGTCATATCGAGTGTTATTGCGAAACCCTCTACTACAACTAACCACAACCCTTTGAGGAGACTACAATGATGATTAATCGTACGACAATTATATTACTCTTGGTATCTGCTACCATGTCCACATTCGCGGGAGGGCTAGAAGCGGAAATTCAAGCGCTCAAGACCTATTGTAAGCCCGACATAGAGAGGCTCTGCCCAAACGTGCCACCGGGTGGCGGTCAGATCAAGGCGTGCCTGATGGCACAAAAGAAAGAACTAACGGTCGGTTGCGCCGAGGCATTACAGGGATTAAAGAAAATAAAGAAATCTACGTAAGGCGAATTCAACCCATAAATGCAACAAGGGTTAGGGTCTCCCGGAGGGAGAAGGGACTTTTCGCAATTTTTAGAGGTCCCCTTTTTTAGTTTAAGGATTTTCTAGGGCGATGGGGCCGCTGGGCAGCTTTTATGGTACGCTCTGCTGACCGTACGACTCAGCCGGGGATTGATAACCTGAAGTTAGGGAATAGCCGGTGATTGCGAGTTGCGTGAGCGACGAAGCAACCTCTCTGCGATGCAGAGATGCTTCGCTCCTCTGGGTGGCTCGCAATGACATCTCTATTTGTAATGCCGTTGAGATAAAGAGAAAATTATGATGAGAAATTTTTTACTTGTTGACGGCTCCCAGGCAGGCATGATGGTTCGGGACACGTTTCTTGGCTGGGTCGTGCTAGCCGCGGTGGGTGTCTTCCTCGGCGCCGCGGACGTGGGCGCCCAGGACGTGAGGCGCGCACCGCAGGCTGCCAAGACTCCGAGCAAGGCAGCGGCGCCCGCGGTCGCCTTTACGCTCGAGCCCAAGGCGATTGGCCTCCTGAAGGCCGCGAGCAGCCGCCTGGCCGCCGCCAAATCGATGGCGTTCACGGCGGTGGTCTCCTACGAGAGCCCGAGCCGCCTCGGCCCGCCCCTCATCTATACGACGAAATCCGACGTCATCCTGCAGCGGCCCGACAAGCTGCGGGTGATTACGTGCTGTGATGGTCCTGCCTCCGAGTTCTACTACGACGGCAAGCAGATGATGGCGTTCGAACCGGCCGCTAACCTTGTCGCCGTCGCCGTGGCCCCGCCTACCATCGACGCTGCGCTGAAGGCGGCCTACGACTCCGCCGCGATCTACTTCCCGTTCACCGACGTGATCGTCGCCGATCCCTACCAGGACATCGCCGAGGGGCTGAAGCTTGCTTTCTACATCGGCCAGTCCCGCGTGGTAGGCGGCACGACGACGGACATGGTAGCGTACGCCAACGGCGACGTGTTCGTGCAGATCTGGATCGGGGCCGCGGACAAACTGCCGCGGATGATCCGGGCGGTGTACCGCAACGATCCATCTCAACTGCGCCACCAACTGGAGCTGTCCAACTGGCAACTCAATCCTCCCGTCCCGGCGGACGCTTTTGCGCCGGCGAGCACGGGCAAGGCGACGCGCGTCCAGTTCGCCCGCCCTGACCTGAAGCTGCCGCCGGGCCTCGAGCCTCCGGCGACGGGCAAGCCCCCGGTCAAGGGCACACCATCGAAAACCCAGTGAAAGTGAAGAGGTACGCATCATGAAAACGATCGTCATTGGCTTTGTGGGTCTGCTGATCACGGCGCTCTCGTCTGGGCCGGCCGCGGCCTGGGGTCATGCCAACCGCTACGGCGGACACTCGTCGTGGGGCGGCGGCTCGTGGAGCCACACCGGTGCCTTCGGCGGACACGCGTCGGGTGGCGGCGGCTCCTGGAGCGGCGAGGGCGCCCGCGGCGGGACCGCATCGGGCGGCGGCGGCTCCTGGAAAGCCGAAGGCGCCTACGGCGGACATGCGTCCGGCGGGGAAGGCTCCTGGAGTGGCACTGGCGCCTACGGCGGACATGCGTCGGGCGGCGACGGGCACTGGAGCGCCACTAACAGTTATGGCACGACGGCCTATCACACGACAGGCTATGGCACGACGGCCTACGGCACGACGGCCTATGGCAAGCCGGTCTACTACGGCGGAACCTATTACGGGTACCATCCCCCTACCACCGTGAACTACTACGGAAGCGGATGCTACAATTGCGGCGGCTGGTCCACTGGCGGTGCCGCGGCCGCAGGTGCCGCGGTCGGCATGGTCGCAGGCGCAGCCATGGCTTCGGCCAATACCAGCGCAGCCACTTCGAGTGCCTACTCCGCGGGCTACGCCGCTGGCAGCACGTATGCGATGAACGCGATCTACGCGACGCTGCCGGCCGGCTGTGCTCCATCCCCCGTCGGTGGCACGACTTACTACCGGTGCGGCAGTGCGTGGTTCCAGCCGTCCTTCGGCGCGAACGGCGTTTACTACCGTGTGGTGCCCGCTCCCTGAGAGCATGTGAATAAATCTACTGTGCAGCCCGCCCGCATCGTTGCGCGGTGCTCGGAATCCTCATGTATTTCCATATACACTGCGGTTCCTGCGCGCCGTGCGCCTCGCGTGCGGACTTGCTCGCGACGATTTCTTCACAAGCTCTTAGGAGGCTCGCGCGTGTGCCGCTCGTGTACCCCGCGAGCGGGAGCTTAGAACGGGGTTAAACTAATTTAACGCTACCGGGCCGATGCGATCTGCTAGCAAGACAACGACTTTGAAGGTGACGACAGGGGCTGCTGTGTTCATGGTCATACTAGCCCTCATCGGTGTCGGCTTGACGATGGCGAACTCGGCCATCGCGGCAACCTATTGGATTTTGATGGTGCCGATCTACGGTCTGCTCTGTGTCGCCACCGCCTGGTACCGGTCGGTGCCTGGCGCGGGCGCGGGCCCGTCGTCACTGGTGCTAAGACAGGTATTCCACTGGCTGGGGATAGGGGGCGCGTTGGGGCTCGACTTCTTTGTACGTTCCCTCGGCGAAGAGACGGATATAGCGGCCGGTCTTAACGCCTTGCTTCTGCTGGCCCTAGGGTGCTACCTGGCTGGCGTCCACCTCGAACGACTCTTCATTGTGGTGGGGTTGCTACTGACCCTGACCTTCTTTGTCGTCGCCAAGGTGCAGGAGTACCTGTGGTTAGTCTTGGTGACGGGGGCTGTCGCGATCATGGCGATAATCGGCCTGAATCGGGTCCTTGGCCGGGTCCGCTCCCACTCCAGCGGGAGTTGATCTTCGCGATAAGCCGCCTCGACGCTAGCGTCGGGACTCGGGCCCGCAGTTTGGATTTTTCCGTGCAGCAGAGACCATGAGCTCGACCGATGGTCCGCCGCCATTGCCCTCCCCGGATCGGCCGGGCTGGCCCACGCTCATCAGGAAAACCGCCATATGGGCGCCGTTCCTTGCGTTCTGCTACCTCATGCGGGATTTCTTGGTTTTAGGCCTTATGACCTTCGTGTTCTGCTTTGTCACCCTGGCCGTGGTTCGTTGGGGCATGAGATGGTTTTCGCCGGGCCGCGAGCGCCCCTGGCTACGCCGCCTGCTGACTGCGGCCGTCTATCTGGTCATTCCTTTAGTCCTGGTAGAACTGGGCAGTTTAGTCGCTCCACGGTTATTGGAACAGGGACAGCATCTAGCCGGTTGGCTGAGCCGTGCCAGCGCCGAGAGCGAGGCGGCACGCGTCCTCGAGCACTTCATCGGCCCCTACCTGTTCGCACAGGCCTATAGAAACCCACGAGACCCAAACTACCAACGTAGCTTGGAGGCGTTTCGCGCGAGTGACGAACGCTATGGGAAGGCCTACGATGCCTTTCCGACCTTGGAGGCCTGGGTGGAGGACGAATTCCACCAGCAGTTCGGCAATGCCGAAGCTGCCCGCATCCGCGATAGACTGGCCCGCGAGGGAACCTCGAGCCAGGAGTTCGAGCAATGGTTCCTTACCGAGAAACTGCCGCGGCTGCAGGCGCAGGCCCGGCAGCACCTACCGGAGGAGGGGCGCGGATCGGCCTCGCTCGTCCGCTTAGCTGCCTCCGCCGAGCCGGATGAATTGCTGCGACAGGCCCGCCGAGACCGTCCGACGTTGACTGCATGGAAGCAAGAGTGGTTGACGGACACGCTCGATCGGGACCTGGTAACGGCGAAGGCCTCGCCGGCCTATCAGGAGCAATTTCGAGAATACTACGAGAAACGGCGTCGGGCAGCCCCGGACTCCCTACCCTATACTTTCGAACAGTACCTTGAGCTGCAAAAAGCGCGCCCCCAGGGGCGGCGTGCCTTTAGTCAAGTCCTGCAGGCGCAAAGCCCATCGATGCAAGGGGACGGTGAGGCGCGGCTAGAAGGAGATTTCAGAGCCGAGAGACAACATGAGCTGTTTCAGGAATGGTGGAATACCAGCGCCGCCGCCCAGTTTATACGCCACCGCATCGAAGCCGGTATCAGCATCAGCAGCGATGTGGCGGTCTGGCTGGAACAATGGATCGCTGCTTTCCTCCATATGCCGATCGATCTCGGTACCGCGCTGTTGCTGAGCTTCTTCATCTGCATCGACTACCCGGAATTGAAACGCGGTATGCTGCGGATACGGGAAACGTGGTTGCGCGACGCCTTTGACGAGATTACCGGGGTCCTCGCGCGTCTCGCCACGCTCGTCGGCCGCTCGATGCGGGCTCAAGGGATCATCGCCCTCTGTAACGCGACGATGATGTTTTTTGCCCTCACATTCCTAGGTCTCGAGCATGCAGCGGTACTGAGCCTCGCGGTGTTTGTGCTTTGCCTCATTCCGACGCTCGGGGCAGTGATCGCCTGGGTACTGGTCGCGGCCTTTGCCCTGTTTCAGCCCGGTGGGGGGCCGGTCCTCGCCCTCAAGGTCTCGGCCGCGATGGCGTTCGTCCTGCTGATGGAGAGTCTCGTCCTCAGCCCGCGTATCCTCGGTCGAATGATGGAACTGCACCCCGCCCTTATTATTGCGATCTTGCCTGTTGCGCAATACTTCTTCGGTGTCTGGGGGCTGATCCTCGCGACACCTGCGACTGTCTACGTCGTTTACGTGCTTATCCTCCGTCGGGACCTGCCCGGGGCCGAGGTATCGGATGGGCCCGAGTTAGCGCAGGGGGAGGGCCAGTTGGGGAGCGCGCCATAAGACCTCATAGGTCTAGGGCGCACCGCATCGAGTGCCGGGTAGCGGGCCCCAGCGCGTGTTGTGCAGGGCGTCGGCCAAGAGCGCCACATCGGCGGCCGTGTGCTGGCGGGCAAAGCCCTGCGCGGGAAACACCCCCACACGTCCAGA
>JBIMKD010000134.1:0-4964 GCA_043673815.1 Chromatiales bacterium | reverse complement strand
CACGAATCGATACACCTGTCCATGCCCTCAAGCATACTTGCTTTTCGATAAAATCAAGTGTGAAAGATCGGTATGGGAAATGGCCCAGGTAACTAAGAGAAAAAAGGGGGCTTGACAAAGCTATGACAGGGCGGAAGCCCCGCAGGGGTGTTCCGCCGAATGACACGTCACCACATTATCGTCTACGCTCGCCGGCAGAAACATCCAACGGACCCTCGCCACCCCAATCGCGTGGATAAGCACCCGGCTTAAAGGGGTCGGTGACAAGTGAGAACAATCCTCAATCGTTAGTCCGGGTATCGCGTGGCAGGTTCATCGGAGCGAGGCTGACCTCGGGCGGCGTAGTCAGTCCGTCGGCCGAGGGCTTCTTCGACTTCCTCACGAAATCGCTCGTTGCCGAGCGGCATCGAGAAGCTGCTCGCTTGGCGGATCGCATGCACTTCGAGGGGGTCAAGCGCCGCAGCAAACAGATCCCGATAACATTGTTGGCGGGAACTGACGTCCATCCCTAAAGCGTTGTAGATGTGATGGTCGCAAACGACCGGGTCGGGTTCTCCATAGGCGTGCCAGCGATAGCTTGACCACCGATACTCCCCGGGGTGATACACCATCGCAGCACGCACTGGATTGAACTCTATGTATCGATAGCAAGTCAGTAGATATCGCTCCGCCTGGACCAGACTGGCTTTGTGTCGACCCTCCCACAAGGTTCCACTGCGCCGAAACTGATAATTGATGTACTGTACGTAACGCCGGCCCAAAGACTGCATAAGCCGGGAAACACCGATTGCGTCGGACGGCGTCATCAGCAGATGGACATGATTGGTCATCAACACATAAGCATGCACCGATACGCGATAACGTTTCGAGGCCTCTAAAAGGCAGCTTAGGTAGTGCCGGTAATCGGTACCATCGAAGAAGGTGGCGCAGCGGTTATTGCCGCGTTGAACGACGTGACAGGGCACACCTGCCAAATACATCCGAAGCTTTCTCGGCATAACGGCCTCCTTGTCGTGAAACTTCCATGGCGGAGAATTAATCTACCACAATGACAGTAAGAATACTTCTCAGTTGTCACTGACCCCTTTTTCACCTTTTTCAAGCTTCTCATGGGCACAGTCGCCACACCGCAGGCGGAGAAAGCCGTGGGCGAGGATCCCGCATTGCAGGAAGGCATCGAACTCCGCTTGAACAAATGCGGGCAAGGCCGATCGAGTCTCGGCTTCGACCTGGGCCAAGAAGGTTTCGAGGTGTTCTTGGACCACCTGGTAGAGGACGGTGTCTTCGGGACGCCGTCGCTCGTAGTGGATGCGCCTTGCCGCATGCGGCTGATAAGCCAGATACAGGGATGTATCGCTGTCAGCTCCTAAGGATGGAACCGCTTTGTCCATCGTCCTTGATGCTCCTGCTTTTCCCAGTTGGCCCGACTAACAACAGCGCCCGGCCGCTGGCAGGGCCAGCCTTCCGCTGTTTAGCCCCCCTCGCGCCTAAGCGTGTTAATGGGGTCGTGCGTGATCCCAGAAGAAGTCCAGGAAACGCTGCGAGGAATAGAGTAAGAAGAAGGATAGAGAACTTCTGAAACCGCTGTGCTACTATCGCTTCATGTTGCGGGGAGCAAACTTGCGTCGGGGGTATTTGTGCCGTCCATTCTGTACCGTTCCAGCCGGGGGATGGAATGGGTGGCTTTCGTCGGCTATTGGCACTTAGCTGAGGTAAATTTGTAGGCAAAGCATTTCTGCTCTGCCTCACTTTTCAGACGTCGATTTGTTCGGCTACGGTAAGCGCATCCGGGCGAAAACATTAGGCCGTTGCGGCTCTATGGAGGTTAGTCATGTTACGCAATATCGCATTCGTCGTCGGTTTTGCCGTGATTCAGGTGCTTTCCACTGCCGCCTCAGTTGCGGCAGCTGACTTCGGCACTCCAGAGGAAGCCAAAGCTATGCTCGAGAGAGCAGTGGCCGCGGTGAAAGAGGGCAAGGCGAAGGCGCTTGATATGTTCAACAATGGCGAGGGCGGCTTCAAGGACCGTGATCTTTATGTGTGGTGCGCCAACGCGTCGGACGGCATCGTAACCGCGCAGCCTTACATGAATAAGGGCAAACAGCTGAGAGACATTAAGGGCAAGCACGGTGCTCCGTTCGGTGAAACGATTATGCAGAATGCCACCGAGGGAACGATAAAAGAGACCACCTACTGGTGGCCGCGACCCGGCTCGGACGAGCCCTTCGAGAAGGAGACTTTCTACACGAAGGTCGGTGACCAGATCTGTGGTGTCGGTTACTACAAGGAATAACTTGCCGGGCACTTATGTCCGCTTATGGCCGGTATGCGACCAGGATGTCGAGAAGTCGGTACCCGACCCCGAGGAGTCGCTCACTCCGACATACTGATCTTTCCCGTACTTGCCATTGCGTAATCGTGTTCGTCGCGGTGGATGCTGAAGGGAAGCCCTTGGTCGTGCCGATGTGGCAACCCTCCACAAGTACGGACCGCGCTCTGGAAAGCTATGCGCGGCGGCTCGCCGAATGCGCCAGCAAATGCTACGGAGATGGAACGCCATTTGAGCGCAAGGGCTGACCCTTCATCTCAAACGTGAGGTCCTTCGGCCGCGCCGCTCTCATTCCTGCACCTCAGTGAGCGGTCGGGCAATATCTTCGAGGCTTTTGCGCTCGGCATCTACCCCGATCCACGCTTCGATCAGTCCTGCGGCGATCATGAGAATGGCGCCTATCAGGTAGCCGATGAGTACGTTCGCGGCCTCGGCGGACTCAATGAGATTTCCGAATACAAGCGGCCCGGCGATCCCACCCACGCCAGTCCCGATCGCGTAAAAAAAAGCGATTGCGAGCGCTCGCGTCTCTATCGGAAATATTTCGCTGGCGGTCAGATAAGCCGCGCTGGCTCCCGGAGTCAGCACGCCTTCAGTAAAAAGATAACCCGTGATTGTCAGCAATACTCCGGAAAGAATATAAGTTCCGGAGATCATCACTCGCCTTCCCACCGTATCGAACAGCCGTCCGAGCAGCACGGGTCCGAGAAAATTGGCGATCGCGAACGGTATCAGGTAGAGCGGCGCGTCGCCCGAGGGAACAGCATAAAATGTTGTCAGCACCAGGACGTAAGTGAAAAAGATGGCGTTGTACAAAAAAGCCTGGCCGGTAAACAGCGAAAAGCACAACAGTGAGCGTTTCGGGTAGAGCGTGAACAGCGTTCGCGCGATCGTGACGAAGCCGATCGTCTTGCGCGGGCAAATCGTGATCGTCGTTTGCGGTTTGGGAAGCGACCTGCCCGATTCTGCCTCGATCCTTCTTTCGATTGTAGCGACCAGCTCTTCGGCCTCTTGTTTGCGTCCCTGGATAACTAGCCAGCGCTGGCTCTCTGGGACGTTGCGGCGCACGAGCAGGATGCCGAGCCCGAGTATCGCGCCCAGACCGAAGGCACACCGCCAACCGACATCGGCGGGAAAAATATTCGTATCGAGCAAGACCACTGACAGCGCGGCGCCGAAACCAGTGCCGACCCAGTATGAACCGTTAATCATGAGGTCGACCCGCCCGCGCACTCGTGCGGGAATTAGCTCGTCGATGGCGGAGTTGATCGCCGCATACTCGCCGCCGATTCCGGCGCCGGTGAGAAAGCGAAAGAGGTAAAACCACCAGGCGTCGAACGCGAGTGCGGTCAGCGTGGTCGCTGCAAGATAAACCGCGAGCGTGATAAGAAAGAGTCTTTTGCGCCCGTAACGGTCGGTCAAATAACCAAAGAACAATGCCCCGCTGACCGCGCCGGCAATGTAGACCGCTGCCGCAAAACCGATCTGAGACGCGGAAAGCACAAGCCCGCTGCCAGGCTCGGTGATGCGCCCCGCGACAGCGCTGACGATGGTGATCTCCAGCCCATCGAGGATCCACACCGTTCCGAGACCGATGACGACGAGCCAATGCCAGCGCGACCAGGGCAACCGGTCGAGCCGCGCCGGCACTTGGGTTCGGATAGAGCTGCTCGAGCTCATGGGTCGCGTTAGCGTCGCGCTTTTTCGTCGATGTGCCCGTACGGTTCTGTCAACTCGAGTGGCGATCGTCCATAATCCCTGCATGAACCGTCAATCAAGCTATCGTGGTTCGCTTCCCACCCGAGATCATCAGCCATGCTGTGTGGCTCTACCATCGGTTCACGCTGAGCTTGCGAGTAAGGATTTCAAACGCACTTTTTCGGTGAGGAAAGCTACTGCTGAACCTATGAGCTGTCAATGACGCGAGGTCACTGACGAGAATTGGGGGATTTGCGGGCCCCGTCCTCCGTCCGAGACTTCGATTTTCGGGGCGGTTGGGCATCGCGCGCGGACGCGGGCCGATGGGGGCTGTGGCTCAGGGAGCTGAACCGCGTGGCTGGGGTATCGGTTGGCGATCAGGCGGTTTGGAGGAGCGCGAAGTGCCGCGCCGGTGAGCGCGGGGGTGCCCGGGCGGACAAGCCGAGATGGGAGAGGATCTTGGCGATGACGGTGGGGTCGAGGATGGCGGCGAGGATGGTCAAGGGGCCGCCGCAGTGGGAACACCGTTCAATGTCTATATCAAACACGAGCAACTGGGCCCAGCTCATGCGCGCCGACGCCGAGGGATGGAGTGTCTCACCGTGGCCCGGTGGGTTGTCAACCACGTTAGCCGGCGGGCTTGGGATGATCTGGGGACGGAGCTTGGCATTAGGGGCGAGCACGCCATGGAAGCGGATGAGATGGAGCCTAGGACGGGGCACGAGCGCGGCGAGGCGCTGCATGAATTCCAGGGGTTCCATAACGATATGGGTAGTGCCATCTCGGTAAGGTGTCTTAGGGAACCTCTGAACAAGTAACTAAAAATGGTTGCGGGGCACGCATACGAATCGATTTCAGACGGAAAAGCAGCCGTGAGGTCTGTTTGTCATCGTTCACGGGGCCATTTTCGCCCCGTTTGCCATACTGCAGACACACT
>JBIMKD010000133.1:0-21920 GCA_043673815.1 Chromatiales bacterium | reverse complement strand
TCGGCGGGGTAAGCCAGGGCGGCGAAGCCCTTGCTCATGTGCCCGTCGTTGAGATAATTCTTCGCCCCGCCGGGCGCGTGCTCCCCCTGGGCGGTGAGCATTCGGTAGTAATAGCCATGGTAGGGCTTGGGTTGGCGGTTCTGGCCGGGCTTGTAGCCTTCCGCCACCGCCTCGGCCACTAGGGGCCCCATGGGGCTGTCGGGCTCGTCCTCTTTGGTCGGCCAATAGAGGCCGTCGTGTGCCCCTTGGCTGCTCATGAGCTTCTGGGCGTATTCGCGCATGCCGTCGCCGTTTCGGTCTGCTTGCGCGTACTCGTCCTGCGCGTCCACGAATGCACGCATGACCTCTATGGTATCGAGCTCGTTGTGACCGATACGGCGGTTGTAGAGCTCTTGCTTGCCAGCGGCGACGTCGAAATACCAGCCTTTGGCGTCCCGGACCAACGGGATGGGGAAAGGCCAGTCGTCCGGCCCGATGGTCAGGACGGCGTGGTCGTCGTCCTCCTGCTCGATCCGGGCGGACTCGCTGGCGGCATGGACGAATTCCTCGCGCTCCGCGGCGTCGGCCACTGGGTCGCCGGAGCGCAACGCTTCGACCCCGGAGCCGAGCACCGCGAGCAGGGCTCCGCGCTTCTCGGACGCGGCGGCGTCGATGAGCGCCTGGACGGCGGCGTCGGGCGTCGGGTACCGAGCCGGTCCGGCGGCCGCGGTAATACCGGCGGCCAGTACCAACGCCGCGGTGCAGACCGGCGCGAGGCTTTTTGCATACTTGGTGGCAATCATGTCGATGTTCTCCAGATTTTTTCCATCGGGGATAGGTTCGGCGGCGGCTTAGCCGCGGCGGCGGCCGTGGCCCCGTGCGCCGCGGCCGCGGCTACCACCGCCACGGCTCGCTACACCGCGCTTACTGGCCGCGCGGTCCGCACCGCCCTTGTGCACTTTGAATGCGCTGGATCTGCCCCCGCTCCTCGCCGCGGGTTTCTGGATTTTCGAGGAGGCGGACCGCTCCGCCCTCCGCGTAGGGGCCTTCAGGTTTGCCGGGCGCGACTGCGGTTTCTTGACCTCGGGGCGCTTCGCCTGGCGCGTGTCCGGGCGCTTCATTTTCCGGGCCTCAGGTTTCTTGATTTCCGGACGCTTCGCTTTCCTGGTCTCGGGGCGCTTTATCTCGCCCATGTTCGGGCGGTTCTTGTCCGCCAGGCCGGGGCGCTCGGTCTGTCCGCGACCCGGGCGCTCCAGGTTGGCAAGCTGCTCGCGGTTGCGGGCGGGATCGCGGCCTCGGGCGATGTCCCGGTCGATCTTGTTTTCCTTCCTGACATTGGAGAACTTCTGCTTCGTCCCCTCGTTGCGGTAGCGCACGCCGCCCCGGCGCTCGGGGTTGTGCTCCCATTTCTTGATCTCGTTTCTGTTGATCTCGCTGCCGACGATACCCTTGTTGATGTTGACGTCGCCGACGTTGACCTCCCGGTTTATCTCGCGGTTGATGTTTAGATTCTCCGGCCGGCGCCAGTCGCCGCCCCAGTAGTTGGGGCTGTTCCAATAACCCGCTCGACCATAATAGCCCGGCCCGCCGTAATAGAGCCTGTCGTCGTCATCGTCGTCCCACATGATGGCGGCGGTGAGAAGGCCGCCGGCCAGAGCACCCACGCCAAAGCTCACCAGGCTGTCAGTGCTCGACTCTGTGGCAGGGGCGGCATAGACGGGTGTGGTATAGGTGGCGGGGTAATACGTGGTCGCCGGCGGCGCGGTTTGACCGTACACCGTCGAGGGGTTGTAGCTGGGCACGTACACCACCTTCGGGTCCGCCGGCTGGACCACGATGGTGTCGCCCTCGGTCGCCACCCGCTGCTGCTCCGTGGTCTTGAGGTTGCCGGCGGCCTCGGCCTCCCTTCGCAAGCGTTGCACGGCATCCATGACGTCGTTTTGCTGGCCGAGGACCGCATCGCCCAGGTCCTGGGTCCAGTCCAAGTTCTCGTTCATATAGCCGAGCACGCTGGGGAAGAACAAGAGCGCCTTGATGCTCGGATCCCAGGATTCCTGCGCTGCCTCTTTTTCCAGGGCCTCACCCTCGAGGTCCTTGTGACCCTTGAGCCAGCGTGCCGCCTGCACCACGTCCAGAGGGTAGGAAGAGGCCATGAGGATCTGCGCGATCAGCGCGTCCGGGTACAGGGCGATGGGGGCGACAAGCTGCTCGATTTGTGCCGCCGGGAACAGGTTCTCCTGAGCCTGTTCCGGCGCCGAAGGTTCCTTCTGCGGGGCGGCTGGGGGCTGGACGTCCTCGGCCGCGACTACGCTGTGGAACAGCCACAATGCAGTAAGCCCGGCGACCGACAGGCGGCTGAGTGTCTCCATGGGTATCCTCCGGTGGTGATGTGCGGCGAATGATGCCTCAAAGGACGGGCGAAAGCCATCCCACGTCATGAAAAACAAGCTACCAGCACCGTGTACGCCCTGGCGCGGATGGCGATAACCTCAGTGCCGTCGGACAGGCCCGCTAGGCCGAGTGAAGTTGTACAGGTCCGCATAATCCCGGCTGACTTGAGACATTGCGCGCACTCCCTATCGTAATATAATGCTGAGGCTGCATCATAATGAAGGGGGACTTGGTAGAAGAAGCAAGGCCGTCCTCTATACGACATGTGTGTTAATCAACCATAGGGGAACATCATGTACCAAAGACACCTCCTCGCCGGTATGCTGATCGGGGCGTCCGCCCTACTCTCAGGGGGCGCCGGGGCCGCGGAAACGCTCGTCGATACCGTCGCCAAGGGCTGTGACAAAGAACTGAAAGAATTCTGTGCCAAAGTGACACGGGGCCAAGGCCGGGTGCTCGCTTGCCTGTACGCCTACCAGGACAAGCTCTCGGCGCGCTGCGAGTATGCACTGTACGACGCCGGGGCGCAGCTCGAAAACGCGGTGGCGGCCCTGACCTACCTGACCAACGAGTGCGACGACGATCTCGAGAAATACTGCGCGGCCATCAAGCCGGGCGAAGGGCGTGTCATCGAGTGCATGAAGAAGAACGAAAAGGCCCTGAGCAGTCGTTGCAGCCAGGCGATCAAGGACACCGGCGCAAAGATCAAATAACCTGCGGCCCGCGCCGAGGCGCAGGGCGTAGCGTTTCTTATGGGATGGATCGATCGAGAGGTATTGCGGCAGTTTGCGGCAAAGTACATCTGGTGGAAAACGCCTGCTGAAGCGTTGCAATTCCCGGATCGCGTGATCGCACAGGTCATGGACATCGGCGATTACGACGATGTGCAGAAGCTCCTAGCCCGAGTGGGTGATGAGTATCTGCGGGAGGTGCTGGCCCGTGCCGAGATCGGCCAGTTTACCGCACGCTCCTGGGCCTACTGGCACTACCGCCTGCGGCTCGCCACGCCTGGAAAGGTTCCACCCATGCCGCCGCGACGGATCGCATGACACGGGTCTTTAGGCCGCGTCTGGCGACTCGCACTTGCTCGGATCCGCTCCGCTCATCCGAGCCTGCTGGACTTGCACGGCCTGCCCCCCGTAATCGGCTCGTCGACCGACGCCAATTACCTTAATCCCACGGTTCGATGCGGCTCAGTCCCTGAGCCGACAGACCGAACTCGAGGTCCGGGCCTATCTCTAGCGCCAACCGACGACCCGCGCCCCGTCGGGACCTTGCGACCCCCCTGCCAAAAAGCAGGAGGTCGCGCGCTGCCTAATCGCGACCGGATTCCTGCTGAGGGCACACCCGGTATTCGATACGACCCCGCCCTGTGAACCGGCATGCAGTCCCTGCGAAACCCCGGCGCGATCACCGGTCCGCTAAGGTTTAGCCGGTAAGGTCGTAATGAAGTCGCCCAGCATCCTTTCGGCGACGGCCGTATCTTTTTCGCCCTGTATCTTGACCAGTGTCGCGTAGGCATTGTCCATATTCGCATCCGGCTTCAGCGACTTCATTTCCTCGGTCAAGCGTACGAGTCGCTCCATCGTCCCCTTGTATTCCTCGACCTTGCCGGCCTCGAGCTGCTGCAACGCCGTTATCGCCGGGTCTCGTATCGGACGCCAGTCGAACTCCACAGTAGGCTTCTCGGCGAAGCCGGCACTGCTCACGGACGTCAACAAGACCGCCATCAAAAATGCGCCGACTGTTCTTTTTTTTAGCATGACATTGTTCCTCGTAAGATTTCTTAGAGAATAACACCCCCCTTGTCCGCGGGCAGTTCAGCGGGCAGGGACCAGGATACGCCACCTCCTGTGGCCGCCGAGCGTTTCCACAACCACTCGGCGCGCACGGCGGATGGTTGGATATAAAGATAGCATGTCTACCAAAAAATCACCAAGCGACCCATTATCCGACAGCATGGCCCCTTCCCGGACCAACCACTGGCCGGCCCCTCCGACGCAACAGTGTCTCTTGCACAGACTCGTTGACTTTCCTATCCTTTGCCTCCCCTCAAAGCAGAAAGACGGGAGGAGAGAAAACTATGACGACGATGAAAGCCAAGCTTTCGACTGCCTTGACACTCTTGGCAGTAGCCGGGGCGACTCCGGGCGCCGAGCAGTCCTATGGCGGCGATCTGATGACCCGATCTACGCTTACCGGGGATTGGGGCGGTTGGCGCGATGACTTGAGCAAGAAAGGCGTGACCTTGGACGTGGACCTGGTGCAGACCGGCCAGGGCGTAGCCGCGGGCGGTCGCGACAGCGCGTGGGAATACAACGGCGAGGCGTTATACGACTTCAACGTGGACTTCGGCAAGCTGGGCCTCTGGCCCGGCGGCTTTCTGAAGATATTCGCCGAAAGCCAGTTTGGGCCTGGGGTCAACCTCAATACGGGTGCGATCGCGGCCGTCAATACCAACGCCCTGTTTCCGGTGCCGAACGACGAGGTCACGACCCTGAGCAGCGTGCAATTCACCCAGTTTTTTACCGATTGGTTCGGGGTCTTTGGGGGTAAGTTGGCGACCATCACCGATACGCAAGGCGACACGAATGAGTTCGCCGGCGGCCGGGGCCAGACGCAGTTCATGAACCAAAATCTTGCCTTCAACCCGGTGATGATCCAGACCATACCCTACTCGACCCTGGGTGGCGGGTTGGTGTTTCTACTGCCGGAAAAGCGCGGCAGCGTCACGTTTTCAGTCCTCGGCCCCAGTGGTACAGCGGAAAAATTCGGCGATGCCTTCGATGATGGCCAGGCCTATGCGATGGAGACGCGCATCAAGACCGATTTCTTCGGTCTCCCGGGACATCAGCTCCTGGGAGTGACCGGGAGCACCAAGGAGTTTACCTCCCTCAATCAGGATCCGCGCTTGTTCCTGGCCCTCATCGCGCCCGGTCTATTTCCGCTCGAGCAGCAGAGCGGCTCGTGGTCGGTGTACTATAACTTCGACCAGTATGTGTACACCGAGCCTGGTCCCGAAGACCGGGGCGTGGGCCTCTTCGGCCGTCTGGGCTTCGCCGATGACGATACCAACCCGGTGGAGCGCTTCTACAGCATCGGCGTGGGCGGTAAGGGGGTCATTCCCGGGCGCGGGCGAGACAGTTTCGGCGCGGCGTTCTACTACGTCGAGCTCACCGACCAGTTCCAAGAAGGCCCCATCCTCCGCAGGTTGTTGGACGGCAGGTTGTTGGACGACAGCTACGGCGGGGAGATCTACTACAACTTTGAATTGACGCCATGGCTCCATTTTACACCCGACCTCCAAGTCTTCTCGCCCAGCCTGGACTTTGTCGATACGGACGTGGTGACGGGGTTTAGGCTCGTGGCAAATTTCTAAGGCCCCATGATTCATCACCGTCCCCACCCTTGCGTTGGGGGCGATGTTCGCGCCACCGGCACGATCCATACGGTGAACATGAAGGACCTCCAGTGAGCGATGGTCAATTGCTGAACCGTCAGGAAAGGGATGGTCCATGGCCACACCGCCCCTGAAGAGTCATCATCAGCCCCTGTTTGACGTGCGAACACGATGCGGATCGGCGTGATCCTGACGGTGCTCCTTATGACTCAAGGGTTGGGTTGGGCCCTGGACGCAGCCCAGCGTCCGGCGCCCATGACAACGGCCTCTTTCCAACCCACCGCGGCCAACACCGCCTTGGCGCCCGGCCCGGCACCCGACGGCATGGTCTGGATCCCCGGCGGCGAATTCTCCATGGGGGCGGCGGATCCGCCGGGGATGAACGAGGTCGGCATGCAGGCGACCACGGACTCCCGGCCGATCCATCGCGTCTATGTCGATGGCTTCTGGATGGACAAAACTGAAGTAACCAACGAGCAGTTTGAGAAATTCGTGAAAGCGACCGGCTACGTCACTGTGGCTGAGCGCACACCAAAGGCCGAGGATTTTCCTGGGGCGCCGCCCGAAAACCTGGTGGCCGGCTCCGTGGTCTTTTCACCGCCCGACCATGCCGTCCCACTCAACGATCATTTCCAGTGGTGGAGCTACGTCAAAGGCGCGGACTGGCACCATCCGCTCGGACCCAAGAGTGATCTTAAGGGCCGGGAAAACTACCCCGTGGTGCACATCGCCTACGAAGACGCCGTGGCCTACGCCCGGTGGGCAGGCAAGCGGTTGCCTACCGAGGCGGAGTGGGAGTTTGCCGCGCGCGGCGGCCTAGCCGGGCAGGTGTACCCGTGGGGCAATGAGTTCAAGAAAAATGGCAAGTGGATGGCCAATATCCATCAAGGGCACTTCCCGAACCAGGACACGGGCGCGGATAAGTTCTTAGGCATCGCCCCGGTGGCGCAGTTTCCCGCCAATGGGTACGGGATCTATGACGTGGGCGGGAACGTGTGGGAGTGGACGAGCGACTGGTATCGGCCCGATTACTACGGGCAACTCGCGGCGGCTGGCGGCGTCGCGCGCAATCCGAAGGGCCCGGACTCGCCCTACGACCCGTCGGAGCCGACGGAGAAAAAGCGCGTGCATCGCGGCGGGTCGTACCTCTGCACCGACCAGTACTGCTCGCGCTACATGGTGGGAACGCGCGGCAAAGGGGAAATCAGCACGGGAACGAACCATCTCGGATTCAGGTGCGTCATGCCGACGAGGGGTTGAAAGGAGAAACCCATGTCTAACTCAGCGTCATTCTTCTATCGCTCGAAATGACCAAAAAAACCACGCTACCACCATCTCAGGAGGAGAAAGGAAATGAAACGAGACACAACACTCCCGGCGCTCGGCTTCGCGGCAACCGCCGCGAGCACTCAAGGGGATCCGTCTCGGTCGGCGAATGGTGAGCATGGAACACACGCCCCACTACCGTAAATTGTCGAACCATGGAGAAAAGAAAATGAAGACACTCAGGTTGCTTCCCCGATTTGCCTGCCTCGCATTTTCTTTGCTGAGCGCTCTTGCGCAAGCCGCGGAAAGCGGCCCGACGATTCCACTGCCGGACGAAGACCGGATGACGATCGAACAGTATTTGGGAAGAGGGGTCGTCGGCCAGGCCATCCCCGCGCCGGCGATCGCCGATACGAACCGGTATCTTGCCGCGAATCCCAGCGCCCGGGAGTTCCGCCTCGTGAGCGGACCGGACGCGGGCCAGACCGAGCGGCATCAACCCACCGTGCTCAAGCGGGAAGCCGGCGGGACCACTTGGCGGTACGATGCGGGGGGCAAGTTCGTCTATTTCTGTACCGCGAAGGCCAACGGCGATTACGTCATCACCGGCGTTCAGGACACGGAAGGAGGCACCATCACCAAGTACTCGCCATTCGAACCTTTCATGCTGCAAGGGCTGACGCCGGGCGAGGAACGCAACGTGAAACTGAGCGTTATGGTTTTCGATTTGAGCAACCCGGACGAGCAGACCCATGAGGGCACGCTGGATGTGAATTACCGTTACGTCGGTGCCTATAAGGTCAAGGTGCCGGCGGGCAGCTTCGATGCGATTCTCATGAAGTGGACCTTCAAGGGGAAAGTCGGGCCCGCCTCCGTGGACGACACCCAATATCGCTTTTTCGCTCCGGATGTGGGCATCGTGGCGGGGATCGAGCACCTGGATGTCTCGGCGCTTCTCATTTACAACCGCCATACGAAGATTGCGAAGGTGCTGGCCGCCAAGCCCAAATGACGGGCGATCGGATCGTTTTGCGTTTTATAGCGGCTTAGCCTTCCCTGCCGTCCAAAAACTGAGTGGGTTTTTGATCTAGATTGTCGACCGTTGCTATGATATTGTGCAATGCGGCAATCGTAAGGTTGGGAAACGCACGCCTCTGCCGGGCGTGCTTCGGCACAGCCGGCGTTGCAAGCAGGCCCGCAAGGATGCCCCGCCGCGGTACAGTCGCACATAGGAAGCGCGCGTAGGAAAAATGAGCTTGACCTCGGAGGATCAAGATGTCCAGTAATATACCTCTTGAATTTGCTAAAACCGGCTTCGGCCTGGCTTCCCAGTTCATGAACGCCTGCACGAGTTCGTGGGGAAAGCTAATCGACGCCAGCCAACCCACGCCGCAGTTCTGGGGCCTTATGCCAGTGCTCGGTAAAACGGAACAGAGGAACGATCCTGGTTCCTATCTTGCCGTCGGTCCTTTCGCTCCTGGCTGGGAATACCTGATCGACGCTAGCCAGCATACGTGCCTGTTCCTCGATGTGCTGCGAGAGCGAGGCAACCAGTACCTCGAACAGATTTCGAAGACCGCGCCGCATGTGCTCGATTTCGAAGTAGGCCCAGAGGATATTGTCATGGACGGCCGCTCACTCAAGCGACCGGTCAATTACGTCCTGGTGCGGATCAAACCGCCGGCGGGCAGGACGGTGGATCCGAAAAGCCGTCCTTTCGTCGTCATCGACCCACGCGCTGGCCACGGTCCCGGCATCGGCGGCTTCAAGGCGCAGAGCGAGATCGGTATGGCTATCGAAGCTGGCCATCCAGCGTACTTCATCGGCTTCCTGCCGGAGCCCGTTCCGGGCCAAACCATCGAGGATATCGCCGAAGCGGAAGCGCAATTTTTGGAGAAGATCATCGAGCTCCATCCTGAGGCCGACGGCAAGCCGTTCGTCATCGGCAACTGTCAGGCCGGCTGGGCCGTCATGCTGGTGGCCGCACAGCGTCCCGAGCTGTTTGGGCCGATCCTGCTTGCCGGGTCGCCACTCTCTTACTGGGCGGGCGTGCGCGGGAAAAATCCAATGCGGTACACGGGCGGGCTTCTGGGCGGGAGTTGGCTCACAGCGCTTATGAGCGATCTCGGCCACGGGAAGTTTGACGGTTCCTGGCTGGTGGCCAACTTCGAGAACCTCAATCCGGCCAATACACTCTGGACCAAACAATACAACCTCTGGGCCAAAGTCGACACGGAGGCTCCGCGCTACCTCGGTTTTGAGAAGTGGTGGACTGTGCATCCTACCCTTAACGGCGAGGAGATGCAGTACATCGTCGACAAGCTCTTCGTGGGCAACAAGCTCGCCACCGCCGAGATCGTGACCGCGGAGGGCGTGCGGATCGATCTGCGCAACATCAAATCCCCCATCGTGTGCTTCTGTTCCTGGGGAGACGATATCACCCCGCCGCCGCAAGCGCTCGATTGGATCCTCGATCTTTATAAAGATGTCGATGACATCCGCGCGCACCGTCAGACCATCGTCTACTGTATTCACGAGTCGATCGGTCACCTCGGGATCTTCGTTTCGGGCAAGGTGGCGGTCAAGGAGCACCAGGAGTTCGCCCACAATATCGATCTGATCGACTGCCTGCCACCGGGGCTCTACGAGGCGGTGATCCGGCCTAAGTCCGAGTACGAAGCAAACGTGGACCTCGCGACCGGCGACTTCATCGTTCGCTTCGAGATGCGCACGCTCGATCACATCCGCGCGCTCGGGTGCAACGATATAGTCGATGAGCGCAAATTCGCCGCGGTGGCCAGACTCTCCGAGATCAACCTAGGGCTATACCGCACGTTCTTACGGCCATGGATCACGGCCATGGTCAACGAGCCAATGGTGGAGTGGTTGCACAAGCTCCATCCAATGCGCCTGCAATACGAGCTCTTTTCCGATGCCAATCCATTCATGCAACCGGTGATCAAGCTTGCCGAGCAGGTGCGCACGCAGCGCCGCGCGGCCTCGCCCGACAACCCCTTCGTGGCTTTTCAGGAGCAGGCATCGCGGATGATCGTCACCATGCTTCAGGCTTACGGCGATCTCCGCGATCACACCCAGGAAGCGATCTTCCACGCCATCTACGGGTCACCCCTCGTACAGGCACTGCTCAGCCTCAATGCCACCGAGGAGAGCCCTAGACACCGGCCAGGCCTCGAGCCCGAGGCGCGGGCCTACATCGAGCAGAAGATCGCAGAGCTCAAGGCCCGGATCGCAGAGGGTGGCCTGCGCGAGGCGGTGATCCGTTCGCTCATATACATAGGGCTAAAAGACGCTTCATTCGACGAGCGTGGCTTCGCCGTTCTCCGCCGCGTACGGGCCGAACATAAGGGATTGCCGCTGGCGGAGTTCAAAAACAAAGTGCGCGAGCAGTTCTACATGTTGCTGCTCGACGAGGACAGCGCAGTGAACGCCATCCCGGGTATGCTGCCTGAGGACCGTGAGCAGAGGCAGGAAGCGCTCGCGATCATTCGAGAGATCGTGCTGGCCCCGGGCGAGCCGAGCGAGGAACGGCGCCGGCGTCTCGCCCGCGTCGCCGGAATTTTCGGGGTCGAAGCAGTCAAACCCGTGGCGGCAAGTCGCAAGAAAGGAGCGGCGGCTTAACTTTAGATTCTGGGTGGTTGCAGAGGATATCCATGGGTAAACAAACTATCGAGAACCGGACCTTTGACGAGATCCGGATCGGCGATTCCGCTACGCTCACGCGCACCCTCAGCGAGCAGGACATCAACCTTTTTGCCGCCGCTTCGGGCGACCTAAACCCAACGCATCTCGACAGCGCGTACATGAAGAAAGGCGACCGGGGCGGGGTCGTGGGCCATAGCTTATGGGGTGGTGGGCTCATCTCGAGCCTCCTCGGAAATGTCTTGCCGGGCCCTGGCACTGTCTATCGCCGTCAGGAGCTGCGGTTTCTGCAGCCGGTCTTTGTCGGCGATACGGCCTCGGTCACTATCACCGTGACAGGCAAAAAGCCCAAGGACAATTCGGTGGCCTTCGACTGCCGCGTGGTCAATCAACAACACGAGCTTGTGCTGAGCGGTACGGCGGAGGTGCTCGCGCCCAAAGAAAAGTGGGCCGGGCCGGCAGTGGAGGCGTCCGGCGTCTTGGTCCAGCGGCACGACCGCTACCAGGCGCTGATCGAGAGGTGCTCGCGGCTCGATCCCATCTCGGTGGCGGTGGCCCATCCCTGCGAGGAGACGGCGCTCAGGGGTGCCATCGAGGCGGCCGAAGCCGGACTCATTATTCCAACCTTGGTGGGGCCAACGCAGAAAATTCTACAGGTGGCGGCCGAATGCGGACTCGACCTCAAAACCTATCGACAGGTGGACGCCGAGCACAGCCATGGCGCCGCTGCCAAGGCCGTGGAGCTCATTCGTGCCGGCGAGGCCGAGGTGCTGATGAAAGGGAGCCTGCATACGGATGAATTGCTAGCGGCTGTAGTCTCATCAAGCACGGGGCTGCGGACGGAGCGGCGGATCAGCCATGTTTTTGTCATGGACGTACCCACCTATCATAAGGTCTTGCTGGTGACCGACGCAGCGATCAACATCGCACCCGATCTCGATACTAAGCGGGACATCTGCCAGAACGCCATCGATCTAGCTCATGCTCTCGGGAACAAAACCCCGAAAGTCGCGATCCTCTCGGCTGTAGAAACGGTGCGAGCGAAAATCTCCTCAACTGTAGAAGCCGCGGCGCTGTGCAAGATGGCCGAGCGCGGGCAGATCAGCGGCGCCATTTTGGATGGCCCCCTGGCGCTGGACAACGCCATCAGCGAGGAGGCCGCCAAGACCAAGGGCATCGAGTCGGAGGTGGCGGGGGATGCGGACATCTTGCTGGCGCCCGACCTCGAGGCGGGCAACATCCTGGCTAAGCAGCTCACGTTCCTAGCCCATGCCGACGCGGCCGGCATCGTGCTCGGGGCAAGGGTGCCGATCGTTTTGACCAGTCGGGCGGACAACGTGCGCTCGCGGATGGCCTCCTGCGGAGTTGCCGTCCTCTACGCCCATGCCTTGCGCGGCACAACGGCTACTGAGGGAGCCGCATGAGCGAGCTTGTGGTTGTCCTCAACGCCGGCTCATCCAGCGTCAAATTCTCGGTTTTCGAGCCGACTAATGGTGACCTGACGCTGATTGCGAAGGGTCAAATCGAGGGGATCGTTACGGCGCCCCGGTTCATTGCCAAGGACGCCGCGGGAGCCGTACTGACAGAGACCCGGTGGGAGGCCGCTGCGGAGGAAGAAGCGCATGGCAAGGCGTTTGAGGTCCTCGGGGCGTGGCTGCGCGAATATACCGCGGAGTCGAAACTGACGGCGGTCGGGCACCGGGTGGCCCACGGAGGACCTCAGTTTTCGGAACCCGTAGTGATCGACAGCCGTGTGCTCGGGGCCCTGGAGTCGCTCATACCACTGGTGCCTCTGCATCAACCGCATAATCTCCAGCCCATCCGGGCGGTCATGAAAACGCGACCTGAGCTTCCGCAGGTGGCGTGTTTCGATACCGCATTCCACAGGGGCCATCCGCGCGTAGCGGACCGCTTCGGTCTGCCCTATGAGTTTTATCAGAGCGGTGTGCGGCGCTACGGCTTCCATGGGCTATCCTATGAGTACATCGCGTGGCGGTTGCGAGACCTTGCGCCCCAGATTGCCAAGGGGCGGGTGGTGGTGGCCCATCTCGGCAGCGGTTCAAGTATGTGCGCGATCAAGAACGGTAAGAGCGTTGAAACGACCATGGGCTTTTCAGCGCTAGACGGATTGCCCATGGGCACGCGCTGCGGGAGCTTGGACCCGGGTGTACTTTTGTATCTGATGCGCGAGCAAGGCATGGATGTCGATCAGCTCGAAGAGCTCTTGTATAAGGACTCGGGCTTACTCGGAATTTCCGGCATCAGCAACGATCTCCGAGACCTGCTGAAGAGCCGAGAACCGCGCGCCATTGAAGCCATCGATTACTTTGTCTACCGCATCGGTCAAGAGCTAGGCGCCCTGGCCGCATCGCTGGGCGGATTGGACGCGCTTGTCTTCACCGCCGGCATCGGTGAGAACGCCCCGGAGATCCGCCGCCGCGTCTGCCGGGACGCGGGCTGGCTGGGGATAGAGCTGGACGATGCGGCCAACCGTGACGGCCGGCCGCGCATTTCTCGCCCTGGCACCTCCCCTTCGGTCTGGGTCATACCCACGGACGAGGAGCGCATGATCGCGCTGCACACGCGGCGGCTCGTGGCGCCGATGGACGTTGCTATTGTGCAGAATATTTAGGCGAGTTGGGACCCGGCCTCTAACCCGCTAAACCAACTGCAAACGAAGGAATACCGATGTTCGAACTGTTTGACCCCAAATATCGAACCCTGGCCGGCAAAAACGGTTTGGTGCTCGGCATCGCCAATCGGGATTCGATTGCCTACGGCTGCGCCAGGGCGTTCAAAACAATAGGGGCGGAGCTTGCCCTCACCTACCTCAATGATAAGGCTAAACCCTATGTTGAACCCATCGCCGAGGAACTGGAAGCGCCCCTCTTCATGCCCTGCGACGTACAACAGGAGGGCCAGCTTGAATCGCTGTTTGCAGCGATTCAGGAGAAGTGGGGACGACTGGACTTTGCCTTGCACTCCATCGCATTCGCGCCCAAAGAAGATTTGCGCGGGCGGCTTGTAGACTCTTCCAGTGCCGGGTTCCTTAAGGCGATGGACGTGTCCTGCCATTCGTTCGTTCGCATGGCGAAGCTGGCGGAACCGCTAATGACCGATGGTGGAGCGCTGTTCGCGATGAGCTTCTATGGCGCCGCGAAGGTGGTGAAGAACTACAACCTCATGGGCCCCGTCAAGGCGGCGCTCGAGTGTGTCGTGCGTTATCTGGCCTACGAGCTGGGCCCGAAAGGAATACGTGTGTACGCGGTCTCACCGGGTCCTGTGAAGACTCGTGCCGCCTCTGGGTTGAAACAATTCGACGAGATGTTAACCGAAGCCGCTGAGCGAGCACCCAGCCATCAGCTTGCGACGATTGCGGACGTGGGGGCTGCCGTAGCCTTTCTCGCCCTCCCCATAGCGCGCATGATCAACGGGGATACCGTCTATATCGACGGCGGTTATCACGTGATGGGGTGAGCGGAACGAAGGGATGCCGGTCGCAGCGCATTAAGGCTCATGGGATTGTTCTCTTCACTTTTCGGCAGAAACAAAGACGAATCCCCTAGTGGGCCTGAAGGGGTTGCCATCCAAGCGGCGATCGAGCAGCTTGTCGAAGATGTCGACCCTAGGATCCGATTCATCCGCGGCTATCAGAAAAAGCTGCGCCCCGGAGTAGAAGCAGCCCTCAAGCACGCCCGTGATATCGTCGCGCGGATCCCTGGCCCGTTTGCCCTCGACACGGAAACCTGGCGCAGAGAGCCAGTGGTCAATGCCGCTTTCGCGCGCGCCGACGAACTCCCTGCAGCGGTCAGCCGCAGCGTAGAGGTGCGGGAATTCTTCGAGCAGGGCGCTGGAAAATCCTCCCCAGAGTGCTTTGCTTTGTTCGGCATGCAGCGGCAAGAGCGTAGGATCTTTGGCAAGGAGCTGGTCGGCGAGCTGATCCACAGCGATGTGGTTCAGACCACCGTCAGCTTTACCGATTATCGCCTAATCGTGCCCTCAACGACCTTGGACGAGCTTAGGCGTGCGATCGAACGGCGGGCGTTCCATCACCTAGTGGAAGAGGCCATCGATCAGGTGGCGAAAGCCCTTGAACGCAAGAGAGGGCTGGAGGAGGAGCGCGCCGTGCTGCGTCTGAAGCTGAAGCTCATGGCTCGGCAGCGCCAAGGTCTCCACGGACTCGTCGAGGCGGAGCCTCATGCGGACCAAAAGGCAGAGGATCTGCAGAAGGAGTTGGCGGAGGTCGAGGCGCGTTTTCGTAAGCTTCACATCGCACTCACCAATCTCGAGAACTACATGCCCCATCTGAATAAGGTCCTCGGGCGCCCGGAACAATACCTCTCGCTGCAGGAGGTTTCCCTGCGGCTCAACCGCATGAATATTTTGGTTACTGCTCCAACCAAGGAGCCGGCGCAAGAGCTTTCCTTGACAGAGGCGACGTTGCGCGACGGGCGGAGGTTGGTGCTACTCCTGGTGAAATGCACTCGGGATCAGGTCCGCCCGCAGCGGGAGCTTCTCGATGAGGCGGCGCGGCTGCTCTAACGAGGTTTTAAACCCAGATTGTCGTATCGCAACGAAGTACAATGACAAACCCAAACCGGCAATGTTTTGCCATCGGACATATAACAACGGGAGAACAAGATGAAAGCGCGTTTATTCATTATTGGCCTTCTGGTGGATGCTATTCCGGCACTCAGCGGGGTAGGCTAACGGCCGCCCGCTAAGTTGAATGCCGGGCGTCAAATCTCACAGCCGGCGACTAGAGGAAGAAGGCATGAGTAAATCATCAGAGGATTTGGGTCTAATTACAGTACTTCTGGAAAGACTGGAGACGCAGAGGCTCCCAAGGGCACTCGCGCTAAAGGATAAGGTTGATCGAGGCGAGTGTCTGGACGATTTTGATCTCGGGTTTTTGAACGAAGTGTTCGCTGATGCCAACAATCTCAGGACGCTCGTGGCCCGCCACCCCGAATACCAGGAATTGGTCGCGCGCATGATGGACCTGTACAAGCAGATTACGGATAAGGCGCTGCAGAACGAAAAGTCGTCGCATTGACCCCCGGCGACGGCGGTCAAATTTCGATCTGCGGGCCAGTCCTGGCCCACCCAGGTTTGTCATAACGCCCCCGCAAAGTAATCGGGTTCACCCTTCCTGGGCTGTTCGGTCAGCCGTCTTCTCGCGATGCGAGCTGCAGCCCAACCAAGCGGGCCAGCATGATTGTCAGATAGACCTGGCCGCTCAGTGCCTCCAGGACGGCGAGCGAACGGGCGATGGGATGCACAGGCGTGATATCGCCGTAGCCCATGGTCGTGAGCGTCTGGAAGCTGTAATAGATCCAGGTCTGTGACGTGGAGACATCGTTGACCGATCCGGCGAATGCTCCCGGACGCGAGAGATACAAAAGCTCGTAGGCGCTTGCCCAGGCAAGGCCGAGCAGCAGGTACACGGCGACGGCACCTTGGATGCGCTGGGGCGTGATGCGGCCGCGACGAAAGACCTGCGCGGCCACAACGATGGCGAACAGCATCAGCGTGACGAGCGTGGACAGTTCGCGCCACATGGCGAGGTCGGCGGAGGATATGGCGGCGCTCGCCCAGCGCACGAGGAGAGCCAGAGCGGCAATCGGCGGGACAATACGTCGAACCCAACGCGGCTCTGCCGCCGCCATCGCGCCCGCTACGAGCAACAGCGATAACACCACATCGCTTGCGAGCCGTCCCAAAGGGCCGGGGCTGGCGGCTACAGGCAGAATGAAGACAACAAAAATGAGCAGCAGGAGAAAAATGGGCAGGCCCCGGTCCGAGGTCCAGAACTGGAGCATTCCCTTCCAGAGCCGGCTTCTCATCGCGGGCCCGTGTTGACGGCCGGCAGGAGGTAGAACATCAGGGCAATGATCACGCCACGAGATACGGCCTTTTTCTTGCTATCGGTGAGAAATCCGGGCTAGTCCTGGTGCGTCAGCTCTTTCGACAAGGACCGCTCGCTCATCACGCTTGGTGCCAGTTGTGAATAACGTCATCGACCGACGTGCGGCGATCGATGGGGCCGGCTCGTTCGTGGAGTCCCTCGGCGCGCAGGATATCGCGTACGGCGGCATGGGCTTCGACAAGACGAAACTGGACTCCCAATGAGGCCAGATCGCGTTGCAACGCGCTGAGCATCCGCGCACCGGCCGTGTCTACGTATGGTGAGTTGGAAAGATCGCACACGACGAGCCGGATCGGCTCGGTCGCTGCGCCGAGTCGCTGCAAAACGGCTTGCCGCACATGCTCGACATTGAAATAGACCAGGGATGCCTCAACGCGGAACAGGAGTAAGCCGGGTACGGTTTCATTGTCTAGATTGCGTTCGAGATCAGAGAATCGCCGCGTGCCGGGGATGCGGCCGAGAAACGCAACGTGCGGCCGAGCCACGCGGGCAAGGAGCATAAGGATAGAGGCCGCGACCGCCAACAGCACGCCTTTGAGGATGCCCAAGAGCAGAACGCCCACCAACGCCACCATGGCAACCCGAAACTCGAGCCGACTCACCTGCCGCAGCCGCATCAGTTGGCCGATGTCGATCAAACCCCTGACGGCGACGAGCACGACGGCCGCGAGCACGACGCTCGGCAAGTGGCGCAACAAGTCCGTGAGAAACAGAAGACAGAGCGCCAGCGTGATCGAAGCAATGACCAGCGCCAGCGGCGTCTTCGCTCCCGCCTTGTCGTTCACGGCCGACTGCGACAGGCCGCCGGCCACGGGATAACCCTGGCCGAACGCGGCCGCGAAGTTCGCCGCGCCTAGCGCGAGCAACTCCTGACGCTGGTCAACCTCGTAATTGTTTTTCTGCGCCAGCGTGCGGGCCGCCGAAACACTCTCGATGTACGACAGCAGGAAGCAGGCCGCCGCCAGCGGCACGATGCCGTCCACGTCACGAAGGCGCAGCGACGGCACCCGCAGTTCCGGCAGGCCGCGAGGAAGCTCGCCGATGGTCTTTACGCCCAATTCATCGAGCGTCGTGAGCGACATCACGACGATGGAAAGCACCACAACGAGCAGGGCCGCGGGCCGGCCGGGCAACAGTTTCTCTCCAAGCAAGAGCAGCGCGATGGCGGCGACCCCAAAACCCAACACGACGAAGTTCGTGTCCCCCATCTGACCGGCCAGTGTCCAGAGTCGCTCGAAGAAATTCTCTCCACCGCCCTTTACTCCGAACAGCTTGGGTAACTGTGTCATCGAGATCACGAGCGCGGCCCCGGCCTTGAAGCCGAGCAGGATCGTTTCACTGATGAAGCTGATCAGCGTGCTGAGCCGAAGTATCCAAGCAACAACACTGAGCGCGGCGACGACCAGCGCGGTCAGCGCGGCGATGGCGGCCCAGCGCTCCGGGTCGTCTCCCGCCATGCCAGCCACTGTCGTGCCGACGAGCAACGAAATTGCTGACGTAGGTCCGATGGCCAGTTGCCGCGACGTGCCGAATAGCGCGTAGAACAATCCGCCGAGCAAGTAACAGAAGATGCCGTGATGTGGCGGCAGCCCGGCCAGCGTCGCGTATGCCAGCGACACGGGGATCGCGTAGGCGGCGAGCGTGACTCCGGCAATCGCGTCGCCGCGGATCCACTCAGCGCGATAGGCCGGAAGCCACTGGGCCGGCGGGAACACCGCGAACCACCAGGCGGTTCGTCCACCCACATCAGACCGGCTTGATGTAAGCTCATCAGGCACGAAAAATCTCCAACAAGAGAGAATAGAAAGGGAAGATACGGGTGGACCTGTTAGCTGTCAAACACGCGCGTCCTGGGTCCAGGACCGGGGACTTTTCGGGCCATTCATCGGCCCTAGGATCTTGGCGATCACCGCGAGGTCTTCGAAGCTCGCTTGGTCGGTGTTCCTGGGTGTGGATACGGTGCTTGGCCCGGTGTACCTGGCCTACGGTCACGCCGAGGCGGGGCAACGACAGCATCTACCTGTATCTCGGCCGGTTGTTCTGAGGCAGAAGCCGTCACGACAATCGCGCTTAAAAATACAGGCCGGGACTCCAAAGGCTTTGTGGAGCACTTACGAGATCCACCAAGAGGAGGAAGACAAGGACCTCACCCCGGGAAGTCGGTTCACGCTCAACTGGGGCATCAGTCAATACCTTCCGCTAAACCCGGCGCAGACCTTGGCTCGCGGAAATCGGCGCGACCGGTTACAATCAGTGGCAAGTCGAGAAAGACTCCGGCTCCGATGTGCCCCGCATCCTCGATACGCAACTCAACGCCCAAGACGAGATCCACGCCGCCGGCCTACAGGGCGGGATCACTTTCGTGCCGTGGAAGATAGCCCTGACGGTTCGCTATCTATGGGAATTCGACGCCGAGGCACGGTTTGAAGGGGAGTCCTTGGGCGTCACGCTCGCCAAGGGTTTTTAAGCGAAACGACCCACCGCGGGGGCACGCAGAATTCAAAACAACGACGAAGCAATGGCACACGAGATTGAATCCATCGACGATACGCTCATATCGGTTCGCATCTCGGGCGTCATGAAGGTCTCGGACCAAGCCCGATTGCAGAGCCTTGCTAGGGACTTGATCGGCCAAGGCAAAGGGGTAAGGGTACTCGCGAAACTCGAGAATTTCCAAGGGTGGGAGAAGACCGAGCAATGGGGCGACGCCAGCTTTCTAAGCGAACATGGTAACGCGATCGTCAAGATGGCCATCGTCGGCGATGAGCGGTGGAAGGATGAGGTATTCCTGTTCGCGGGTAAAGGCCTCCGGACCACCGAGATCGCGTTCTTTTCGCCGTCTTCTCTGACGGATGCCGAGGCATGGGTGCGCGCTTAACCGAGTAACAAGTTGCACGTCCAAGGGCAAGGTTGTGCAGTCAAGTTAATTGCTCAAGAAATTTTATGCCGTGGGAAAGGTCACAGCTCTCACCGTGAAAAATGTGTATGTGGAGGATATCGAGCCGTGTTTCTTGACTACCTGGCATTGGGCTTTTTGATCTTCGGCGCCCTCGTCACTTTCTATCTGATCATTGGCATCCACGATATTCCCTACGAGATTGCCAAGAAGCGCAACCATCCCCATCAAGACGCTATCCACGTGGCGGGATGGGTGAGCCTGATGACACTGCACACTATCTGGCCGTTCCTGTGGATTTGGGCCACTATTTACAGGCCTGAGCGCGGGTACGGTTTCGCCGCGGAGAGCGGACAAACTAAAACGCTGGATACTCGTATTGCGGACCTGGAGGCGCGGTTAGCGGCACTCGAAGGCAAACCTCCGGCAGGGAACGAGACCCTGGAAACCCGTTTAGCGGTGCTCGAAGGCAAGCAGGTCAAGGCGCTGGATGCCCGCCTGACGGCACTCGAAGGTGCGCAGGAGGTTTAGCATGGAAATCTTGATGATAATGACCTACACGGCCTTCTGCTGGGCGGTGTTCAAGATCTTCAAGCTCCCCCTGAACAAATGGACGGTGCCTACGGCAATCCTCGGTGGCGTGGTGCTCATCGGCCTGGTACTGGTGGTGATGAATTACAACCATCCCTATACTACACTGGTGCGCGAGTACTTTGTCACGACACCCATCGTGCCCGATGTGCAGGGCCAGGTGGTCGAGGTGCCAGTGGAGGCCAACCAGCCGTTGAAGAAGGGCGATGTGTTATTCCGCATCGACCCGGCGCCCTATCAGTATGAAGTAGACCGGCTTGAGGCAGCATTGGCGGACGCCAAGTCAGGTGCTGCGCAGCTTGAGGAACGTCTGCGGGCGGCCGAAGCGGCGACAGCCCAGGCCCGTTCCAACATTCTGACCTCCGAGTCTGAGTATGCCCGTCAGGCACGTGAGGCGCTGGAACAGGTAAGGGCAGTGGTCGTGCAAATGCAAGCGCATCTCGAACTCGCGCGCGAACAGTACGATCGGTATGAGCGGTTGTTATCGACAAACGCGGTCGCCCAGGCCGATTTTGACAGGGCGAAGCGGAATTTCGAAAGTGCCCAGGCGAAACTCAGTCAAGCCCAGGCGGCGGAGCGGCAGGCAGCGGAGAAGCTCGAATCCGGTGGTGACCGGGTACAGGCGGCGCGCGAGCAGTTGCGTAGCGCGGAAGCCCAGGAACGCGAGGCGCGACTTGCCTTCGAGGCGGAGAGCGGAGGGGTCCATCCCAAAGTCCGCCAGATTACTGCTGAGCTCGATCGCGCGCGCTGGAACCTCGATCAGACTACCGTGCGCGCGCCCACTGACGGCTTCGTTACACAACTTCTTCTGCGACCTGGCATGATGGCGGTGTCATTGCCGCTGCGGCCGGTAATGACATTTATCCACACTACCGCTCCCACTGACCGCGTCCTGGTGGGTGCCTTCTGGCAGAACTCGCTGCAGCGTCTCAAACCGGGTGACGAGGTGGAAGTGATTTATAGGGCCGTGCCGGGGCGGGTGTTCAAAGGGCATGTAGACCGCATCTTGCCGGTGTTGGCGCAGGGCCAGTTGCAAACGAGCGGCACACTGGGGACCGTCGAATCCGTGCCGATGCCCGGTCGCGTACCGGTAGTCATCAAACTGGAGGACGACGTATCGGCATACCAGCTACCGGCTGGTGTTATTGGATCGGCGGCCATCTATACAAAACATGTGCATCATGTGGCACTCATACGCAAGATTCTGCTGCGCATGGTCAGTTGGCAAAACTATATTTTCGGTGAACTTCATTGAGGAAACATAGCACAATCAGGTCCTGTTTATGCTTCAGGGGGTCGAATGGAACAACCGGCGAGGAAAGGCATGGCCAAGCGTCGTGGACTTCGGTTCAAGAATAGCGGAATATAAATTTAGTGGGGTATGCACTTCGCTCTCGTAGGGGCTACCGGTTGTGGGCAGACCCGCTGGGCCGGATGAGGCGATGATACGGCACAGGGTCAACCAAGAGTGTCTGCTGCACGAGCCGATAGAACAACAGGGCTCGTGCGCCGGCGCGCCGTCGATTGAACCGAAACGTGAACTCGTCGAGGTAATAGTCCAGATGCTCCCGCGACGCAGCTCCTTGGTGGGTCCCCAAGAGCCATCGCTTCAGCAGGGACGCCACGCGGTGCACTCGGGGCAGCAGCACCGAGGCGGTCTTGCCGCTTCCGCTGATGATGCGAGCCTTGTGTCTGTAACGGAGATCCTTGAGCCCCTCATACGCCTCCCAGCCGTCTGTGATCACCGTCGATCCTGGCTCGATGGCCTCTTGGACGAACGGGAGCAGGCTATCGGAAGACGCGTCTGC
>JBIMKD010000132.1:0-10053 GCA_043673815.1 Chromatiales bacterium | reverse complement strand
TGCAGAAAACCCTCCAGCGCGCTTTGCACTATCTATCTCTCAACGCACGGCGCGCCCATCCCAAGAGAGACCAGCGCTCAGGACGCCTTAAACTCGGTTTGCAGCACGTTTACGGTGCTTCTTAAGAACTAACGTATGTATATATCTTAGGAAGTGTTCGGCCTCCGCAAGCTTGTGCCGAGTATGAGTTTTATTCGTCGTCATTTTACGTGCGCTACCATTGAACCCAGATTTTCTATTGAGGCCTGTAGTGCGCAAAAATCGTTCGACTTGTGCGGCGACGGCCGCTAGTCATGGTGCAAACCGCCTAGCACAGGACATACAAGAACGCCCTGGTCTGCCGGGAGTTGATAGCGGTATGGTGTTCTTGATTGCGGGTAAGGTGTCCGGCAGGGACCGAGGGACACACGAGCGCCGTCTGCCGAGGTGACGAAAATACTCCATGCGGTGAGGGTACACCGAAGCCTTAGTGCATGGCTAGAGTAGCTCTGGAAAACCAAGAAAAAAGCGTGACGGGGAATATTTGCGCATTACAGTTTGGTTTGTGAGAAATACGAACTGGCCAACGACCAACAAGACCTCGCCTTTCTCGGGCAATCGCGCAATGCAGATCTCTTTGACACCGCACTTGGAGTTATACGCAGATTCTTTCTATACTGCGTATAACCGCCGAGAGGTGCGCCTTGGACTACTTACCCGAATCGACGCGGCTGTTGTACGCACAGTTGCTTTCCCAATGTCTGCATGGCGCGGCGCCGAGTGGGCGCGGTTTGTCGTTTGTGGCCAAGCGCATCAAGGGCGGAAAACACTGGTATCTGCAGCTCACGGTCGGCAGCCGCAAAACACAGCACTACCTTGGCCCGGACACGAGCGAAGTGCGCGCGCTCATCGACAAGGAAACCGCGCTTTGGGGATCCGTAGCTCCGGATCTGGCCGCGCGCGAACAACTGGTGTCCATGGTGGCACGGGGCGGCGCCTACACCGCAAACGCAATCGACGCGCGCGTGTTCGAATTGCTGGAACGGGTAGGTGTGTTCTTAGCCGGCGGAGTGCTTGTCGGCTCGCACGCCTTTGCGCTCTACGGCGACATGCTCGGGGTTCGCTGGGAATCGGAAGCGACGCGAACTCAGGATGTGGATATCGCCGCCGAACAACACGTAGTAATCGGCGTGCCGGATCGCAAAGTTAATTTGCGTCAGGCAATCATCGAGTCGGAATTGGGCTTCATCGAAGTTCCAGCCCTCGATCCGCGCTCGCCATCGACAAAGTTCCGCATTCGCGGTAAGCAACTCAGCGTGGACATCCTCACGCCCATGCGGGGCCGCATCTCAAGCAAGCCGATTCATCTAAGGTCGCTCAACGTGCACGCCGAGCCCGTTCGCTTTCTGGACTACTTGCTAACCGATGCGCAAGCGGCCGTGGTGGTTGCCAAAGCTGGATTGTTGGTCAACGTTCCCTCACCAGCGCGATATGCGTTGCATAAACTCGTGCTAGCCGAACGACGCGTCGCCGCGTTTCAAACCAAGACCAAGAAGGATTTGAGTCAAGCCGAGCAGCTCATCCAAGTGCTGCTACGCGACCGACCCGGCGATTTGCGCACGGCATGGGCGGCAGCGCTCAAGCAACCGAGTAAGTTCGTGCAGCAGATGCGCGGTGGGTTAGCGCGGTCGTCCGAAGCAACCAGAAGCGCGCTTAAATACTTAGCACCAAAGTCGCGACGCTGAAGGCCGCTACGACCACACTGCCGATGACGGTGACCTCGAAATCCGCCTCGCGATCCCCTAGCCTGACGCTCACAGCGGTATGCCCCGCCCGAGCCGCGGCAAAGGCCCACGGAGACCCATGGCTCGGCGCACCAGTGCGCGTTTGAGGGCCGGGATCATGTCGATGGCGCACATCGCCAAGTCGCGCGCGATGACGAGCGGACAGAGATCGTTACCGAAGAGCCGCGCCAACCCGTGACTGAACGCGATGACGCGGCGCTGGTCCGCGCGCCGCATCTCGGCGTAACGGCGTAGCATCGGGTAAGCCCCCGGATCCTCCCCGGCGCGGCACGCATCGATGACGCATTCCGCGAGCGTGGCCACATCGCGCAAGCCGAGATTCAGGCCCTGCGCCGCGTTCGGGTGAATCGCATGCGCAGCATTGCCGATGACCGCGAAGCGGGGTCCCGACTGGTCGAGCGCACGGACCAATTTAAGCGGATAAGCGCGCCGCCTGCCTACCTTGAGACACGGTCCGATACGATGCCCCATGCGCACACTCAAGCGCTCCGTAAACCCGCTGTCCCCCATCATCAGGAGCGCGCTCGCCTCCTTGCTGCCCGCCACGCACACCGCGACCGAACGCTGCCCGCCGAGCGGTAAGAGCGCGACGAGTCCGGAAGCGCCAAAGCGCTCGTAGGCGGTATTGTGATGCGGCGCGGCCAAGGACACGTTCGCGACCACGGCGGTTTGGCGGTAGTCAAACTCGCGGCTTCGCACCCCAAGGAGCGTGCGTGTGTTCGAGTCGACTCCGTCGGCGGCGACCAGGAGCCGTGCGCTTATGCCGCGCTCAACCCCACCTGCGACTACCCTCGCCAGCAACTGCTGAGGCTGGGGTTGTAAGGCCTCGATGCGGCCAGGCGAGATGAGATCGACGTTTTCCTGGGTAGCCAGTTTCGATAGCAGGGCTTGCCCGAGCTGGCGCCCGGCCACCACGTGGCCGAAGGCGGCATACCCGAGCACCCGAGCGTCGAGCCGGGTAAACCCGAAATGCCCCTGGTCGGAGACATGGATATGCTCGATCGGCGTGGCATGCGCCTGTATTTGCGGCCAGATCCCGATCCCGGCGAGGATCCTTTGCGAGACGGCCGACAGGGCTAGCCCCCGATCGTCATCGCTCGGCGGCTCGTCGGTCTTCCAGGGCGCCGCTTCCACCACGCCGATTTTCAACGCTTGCCCGGCCAGGGCGCAGGCGAGACTCGCGCCCACCATCCCGCCGCCGATGATGAGCAGATCGTAGTCAGGCCGCGCGGGCATGTAGCATGATGGATTCGATCTCCGCCACCGTCTTGGGCGCCGCCAGGCTCAGGACTTCATGACCCTCAGGTGTCACTAGGACATCGTCTTCGATGCGGATACCGATGTTCCACCAGCGTTTTGCCAAGCCTTTCGTCCCCGCCTTGAGATACAGACCCGGTTCGACGGTGAGCGCCATACCGGGCTCCAACATGCGCCATTCGTTGCCGACCTTGTAATCGCCGACATCATGCACGTCCATCCCCAGCCAGTGCCCGGTCCGGTGCATAAAAAACGGCTTGTAGGCCGCATCCTTGATGAGGCGCGTCAACTGCCCCTTCAAGATCCCGAGATCGACCAGGCTCTTGGTCAAGGTCCGGATCGCCGCTTCGTGGGGATCATTCCAATGGTTGCCGGGAACGATTTTCTGAATCGCCGCCTGCTGCGCCGCCAAAACCGCCTCGTAGACGGCACGCTGGTTGGGCGTAAAGCGGCCGTTCACCGGAAACGTCCGGGTGATATCGCTCGCGTAGCCTTGAACCTCGGCGCCGGCGTCGATGAGCACGAGATCGCCATCATTCAAGGTGCCGGAATTCTCCGTGTAGTGCAGGATGCAGCCGTTTGCCCCGCCGCCCACGATGCAGGGGTAGGCCGGAGACCGGCTCCCGCCCTCCATGAATGCGTGCAGCAAGGCCGCCTCGATCTGGTATTCCTTGAGACCTGGGCGGCAGACCTCCATCGCCCGGCAATGGGCGGCCGCCGCCAAGGCGGCCGCTTTACGCATGACGCGAATCTCTTGGGGGCTCTTGAAGAGGCGCATCTCGTGCAACAAATGGCTCAGGGAAATGAATTCTTGCGGCGCCGTCACGCCGCTGCGATAGCGGCCCCGGACCTGGTTCACCCAGCCCATGAGGCGCTGGTCGAATTCGGGATCGAAACCCATGGTGTAAAACACCCGCTCCCGATTCTCCAAGAGTCCCGGCAGGATGTCGTCCAGATCGCCGATCGGGAAGGCATCGTCGGCCCCGTAATCGGCGCAGGCCCCTTCGAGCCCGGCGTGGCGTCCGTGCCAAACTTCCAAGGCCGGATCGTGTTCGCGGCAAAAGAGCAGAAACTCCCCTTGCGGCCGATCGGGAACCAAGACCGCGACGGCTTGTGGTTCGGCGAACCCCGTCAAGTAGAAAAAGTTACTGTCCGGCCGGTAGGGAAACGCCACATCGGCATTGCGGTGCCGTATCGGCGCGGCCGGTATGATCGCCATGCCGCTTGAATTCATCATATCCATCAGGCGTTTTCGCCGCCGCATAAACTCGCGCTTATCCATCCTCTCGCAGACCTATTGCCGGTTCTAGGGATGCGCTAATGATACTTGAGCAAAACCCATGAAAACACCCTCATTCGAGATTGTTGACCGCCGTGGACTGCCGCTCTATAGTGAATTCTCAGAACGCGGGACGACAGCAAAGCGATTCAAGTGCAAGAACCTTTACATATCGAGACGCTCGAGACGCGTGTCGAAGAGCTAATCCGTGCGATCGAACAATTGAGTGGCGAGAATAAAGCCCTGCGAACGCAACGCTCGGGGCTCATGGCGGAGCGGGCGGCGTTGATCGAAAAGACGGAGCTCGCGCGCTCGCGGGTGGAGTCGATGATCACGCGCCTAAGAGCGATGGAATCTTGAACATGAGTGAAGAGCACCGGCCGGTAAGTGTGATGATCATGGAAAAAGAATATCTCGTGGCCTGTAATGATCAGGAACGCGAAGCCTTATTCAATAGTGTCGAGCTCCTCAATCGCAAGATGATCGAGTTACGCGACCACGGGAAGGTGAGTGGCAGTGAGCGCATTGCGGTCATGGCGGCTCTCAACATCGCGCACGATCTGTTGGAGCACAAGCGCCAACACGAAGCGTATACTAATAACGTGGACGCGTTCATGCGCAGAATAGAAAAGAAGATCACTGACGTGCTTGCCGGCGGCGAGCGCGTGCTAGCGTAGATTTATGGTTGACGCTCTCTGCGGCGTACGTCAACGGGCCGGGTATCCTTGAGCCTAATTAAGAAACCAAAGGAACTGACCGGTAGGCGATGTTGAGCAGTCCGCTCTCGTAGCGGAAGGCCTGATTCGCCTCGCGATGTTCCATTCTTGAACCCTCGGTTCAAGTCGAAGGCCCGTAACGGCGCTGCGGAGAGCACCCTTCATTAAACGCATACCCCGCGGTCTTGTCGCGGGTACGTTGGCGATGGGGTTTCCAAAGGGGAGAAGCGCAGCTCTCCCCTTGGTCAAGGGCGGGGTTCATACCCCGCCCGCGAAGTATATTGATTGAACCATGCCCCGGTACTGGCTCATGAAATCCGAACCCTCGACCTACAGTGTCGACGATTTGCGCGCGCGTCCGCGCCAAACCGACTGCTGGGACGGCGTGCGGAATTATCAAGCCCGTAACATGCTTCGGGACGAGATCCTCCCCGGAGATCTCGCTTTCTTTTACCATTCGAGCTGTGCCGAGCCCGGAATCGTCGGAATCATGAAGATCACCGGCGCTGGCTGCCCGGATCCGACGGCCTTTGATCCGCGTGACCACCATTACGATCCCGAGAGCTCTCCCACGGCGCCGCGCTGGTATATGGTGGAAGTCCGTTTGGAGCGCAAGCTCAAGCGCACCATCACGCTCGCGGAGCTTAAACGCCACCCGGAGCTTTCGGGACTACCACTCCTCAAACGCGGAAACCGGCTCTCGGTGATGCCGGTCGAGGCGAAGCATTGGAAGTTCATACTTAGTCTCGTGTGATTGAGCCGCACTGAATTCGCCGCGCAGAGCGCCGATGCGTACAGGAGACGTGAATTCGTCCCTATGCAGCCAACATTTTGGAATTATCTCATGACAAATGCCAGTACAAGCTTCGACTTGTTTGGGCGAAGTGGGCTTGTTGGCTCAGTCTTGTTCATTTTCGCGGCGCTAATAGTCGGATCCGCAATCTCTTTTGGTTTAATTCCTGATACATGGTTGCCTGCGGAATGGCAGAAGGGTGCACTTGCTATAGCCTTGTGCCTGCTATTTTTGTTCTTTGTTATAACTCCGATTCGTCTATGGTTTTTGAATCAAGCCAAGATCAATAGATTAGAGAATCGGCTCAAACCGTGCCTGTCAGTAGAGTTTGATAAGAACAATCCTCATTTTCAGGCGACAGATCCGAAGCACGCTAGAGAGCACGCCAAGAGGACATTTAGGATACGCCTGGAAAATAGGGGGTCGGAGTCACTAGCCCACTGCTACGTTAAGCTAGACGCGTTAATTGACAGAACTAATAGCCGAAGTAGCGAGGTGGACCTGAAATTTAGATTTCATTCCGATGGGGGAGATTCGTGTATGTTGGGTCCCGGTGCCTCGGCATATGTTGACATAGTGGAAATGGATGAAAACGACCCCGCCGGTTTGTTCCAGCTCTGCTATGCGATTCCATCGTCTCGAACCAACGTGGTTAACCGCGTTCCTAAGATTAGAGGGCCACACAAACTTGTGCTTAAAGTGATTGGTGGTCCTGAGCCTGTAACCAAGACGTACAAGATCGCGGTTGACCCCCACGGGTTCCTAACCATGGAAGAGGGATTAAAAGCAATGGGCGAACCGCAAAGTGAGTATGTGACATTCACTAATCTTGTGGACAAATTACTGAAAGGTCAACATAAGGAATTGAAGGCCAAACTGGATGCAGAGAAGAGAGCGAAAAAGCCAAAACCTGAAGGGCCTTCTGCTTCTCGCGTTTGAGAGATGTGTTGTTAGAAGGCCGTTTCTCCCACCTTGCCTGTCAGGCTCATCTAGTATTCGGAAGAGCCTTGCATCTCTGAGTATGTCTTAGCATAATCTTACATGCCGATCGGCATTCTTTACTGATTAGCCCTATCTAGCAAATCCGGCAAGCGCTGGAGTAACTGGGCTATGTGACCAGAACCAACCATTTTGAACAGGAGGACGGACAATGAACTGGGATCAAGTCAAGGGTAATTGGAAGCAGCTGAAGGGCAAGGCCCAGCAAATGTGGGGTGACATTACCGATGATGATCTCGACGTCATCGAAGGCAAGCGCGAGGAGCTCGTGGGCCGGCTGCAGGCCAAGTATGGCTATACGAAAGAGAAGGCCGAGGAGGAGGCAGACAGCTGGATCCAAAAGCTGTGATTGGGTAAGCCTTCTGGGAGGCACCAAGGTCAACAATCCCCTCGAGGTGGCCGGTGCGTCCTCGGAGGACAGATATCGCCCTCAAGCAGGGTCTTAAAGTCTCGATAGTAGGCGCGAGTCGAGAAGGGGCGTTCAATCAGGAGGTGGATGATGGCTATGACAACAGGTGAGACGTATCGTTGCACGAACCCGAATTGCGGGTGCGAAATGAAGGTCACGCAGGGCTCGAAAGCAGGCGGGGGTGGTGAGGCGCCTCCGCGCTGTTGTTGCGGCACAGAGATGAAAAAGGCCTCATAGAGGAGGAGATGACGAGGCCGTGGGCGAACTGGATCCGGGTACCCCAGCCACCGCGCGCGGGTGGCTCGGGTACACTAATGATGCTACCTCACGGCCAGGGATCCGCGAGATAGGGGAATTGAGCGAGGAACGGCTTATCGTTCTTGAGTGGGTTCGGCGGCGTTTTCGGCACGATGGGCGCTTTGTCCCACAGGGCCTGATCGCTTAGCGATTCCAGGTTGCATTTTTTCCCGCCGCACCCCTTTTCCATGTCCAGAAACAGCGATAGAAACCGGGTTGCCACTTGATCTTCGAGCCTGCGCCCGAAGGGCCAGGTGCCGGTCGTATCCATATCGATGGACGCGACATTGGGAATGAATATTTCAAAGGTCTTCGGCGGTTTGATGTCCAAGCCACTCTTATTCCATGAGTCGTCGGGCATGTTCACGCGTTGAAAAAAGCATTTCTTAACCCGCGGGAACGCCTCCAGCGCGAGCTTATAGGTCTTATGCACGGAGACGGGCGAACCGCCGTGGTCAAAGCAACTCCCAAGGCCCAAGGCGCTGATCGAGGGACCAAACCCCCAACCGAGATGACCGAAGCGTTTGGTGTAATGGAGCGCGAACTTAATATTGTTGGCTACCTGTCTTTTATCCTCGCGCTCATTGAGCGCCGCATCCAAGAACGGGACCCCGTCGACATCCACCTTCTTGTATTTCGTAAGGTCATTGTTGAATCCCGATGCGGAGGTTGCTCCCGCCCATGCCCGGCTGATAAAAGAGTAGGATGCATCATCAGGGATGGAGTCGGCTTTGCTTGAAGCTTTCAAGACCCAACTCTCCCCCCAGGTTCTGACGATTCTCTCCTTATCCGGGGTCTTGGTGATAAACTTCAATGGCATTTCGAGCACGATGGTATTCACGTTCCTGCCCGCTTGGGCGTCCATCCCGCTATAGACAAAGCGAAAATTCCGGTTTGCATCCTTAAGGAATTTATTCCCCTGCCACGTGAGCGCGCCCTTCGGAAGGTCTTTTTTGACCGTGACCCCCCAGTTGGGATTACTCTTGTCAAAGTTAAAGAAGGTATTGCCGCCCAGCTCAATGAGGGTTTTCGGGATGGGCCATTCTCTCTTGTCGGTCATCGCGTGAGGCACAAGGTAATATTGCGGCCCATAATTTATTGACCGGAAGAATCCCGGCAGATCGTTAAAAAACGCATCATCCCTGCCGCCGATAAACGTCTTGATGGCGTGTCCATCGGGTGACTTGAGGATCACCACCTTGTTGGTTTCTACCACGTTCGAGAAGCTCCCGCCCGGGAAATCCATGAAATCGACCTTGGCCTGATTCTGCTTATTGAACGTAACTCTGACCTCGGAGGGTTTAAATTCGAGGTATTTCTTGCCGACCGCTTTTGCGTATCCGATGATTGCGCCCAAGCTAGGCTCCCCTCCAAGCAGCCAGGCGGCTCTCTGATCGGCGTCGAAATGGATCCTGTAGAGCAGGTCGGTGTCGAAAACGCCGGTCTTTGGAACCGAGGCGAAGGTAAGGGCGATGACTACCTTCTCCCCGCCCGCTTTATCGTCGCTTGGAAAGCCAAATAAATCGTAAAGATCGGCCGCGCTCACGGGTATGTCGGCGAATATCGAGTTTATCGCGTTGGGATCATTGTGGTCAGCGGCGAACGACACACTCAGGACCACCATGCCGGCCGTGACACCGATAAGTAACTTTCTAAAAACAGCAATTATGTGTTTCATGATCCTCCCTCCGTAAATTGAATCAGTCGTTCAAAACAATCTCAAAAAATCCTAGCCAAAAATATCTGAAAATTAAGCATTTCGTTAAACTCCCTCTCCCTTCGGGAGAGGGTTGGGGTGAGGGGATAAGAATTAAGGATAACTCATTGTTTTATATTCCCTCATCCTAACCTTCTCCCGGAGGGAGAAGGGACTTATCATTTTGTCGTAGTGGTTTTGTTCAACATTTGGGCGTTAAGAAGCTATTGATACTTCGCCCCTCCTCCGAAGCTGTTTAAGCCTCCCTAAGGATCACATCGGCGGCTTTTTCTGCAGCCATATATACCGAACTGACGATGAAAAATCCGGGGATCCGGGGGAAGATCGATGCATCCACGACCCGAAGGCTTCGCGTTCCCCGCACCTTGAAGTTCCCATCTAGGACCGCCATGGGGTCGCTATCGCGTCCAATCGGGCAAGTGCACGAGGCGTGATGTCCCCAGGATTGATACCTCACGTAATCGCGAAGCTCATCGTCCGACCGTGCTTTATCACCCGGCAGTTCTTCCTCGACAATAAGACCCTTCGCTTTCAAGGGCGCGGTCAACTTGCGCACGAACTTGATGCCTTCGACCACCGAATCGAGATCCTTACTCTCTTTGTCGTTGCCCTCTTCGAAGTAACGGAAATTGACGGCGGGCCGGGCGCGCGGATCGGCGGAATCTAGCCGCACCTCGCCCGCAGTGTTATTGGTGTGGGCCTTGAGAATACACCAAGTGAGATAGTTCAACTTGGCGATGTCGGCGGAATAGGTGGGGAAATAACCCGGGAAGCGGGCCAGCAGCGCGAAGCAGAAGAGATC
>JBIMKD010000131.1:0-4421 GCA_043673815.1 Chromatiales bacterium | reverse complement strand
TCGTTACTTCGACGCCATGGGTCTTCCACGTTTAGACCCTCGTTATTCTATTTAACTGTACCGAACCGCCATGGTACGGACCCGTATGCCTGGTGGTGTGGGAGGGGCGAAGCCGTGAGGCTTCCCCCTATCCCGATTGTCAATAGCTTGTATTCCGATAAATGCGTTATTTAATGTTAGTTTGTAGTAGAGTCTTCGCTTATTTCATCGTTGGCTACGCAATCGCACGCCTTTGCCGCAGGGATTCCTGGCGTTCCCGCAAGCGCTTCGACTGTTGTTCCCAAAATTCCAATTCCTGTTCCTTGGACATTCTAGCCGTCTGAGCTAACACGAGCTCGGCACCCTTACGCTTCATCGCTACACAATTGAATTCAGTCCTCTTCATAATGAATGACCTCTAATGGGGAGAAGATAGCGACCCTTTGTAACCATGCAGTGTACTGACCGCATTGTATAACGGGATCTTCTCAAAATGGACTATGTGTCGGAAGTTCCAACTTACGATTAGCGAACACTCGGAAACTGTGGCCAAAGCGACGTGGAGGGCGTCGTCTGAATAGTTTGCCGACACGATCTTGGTTTCGAGATAAGCGTCGCGCAAGGAAATTGCCTCTTCAGTGATATCGATAAGTTCCGCAATAGCGAGCATCTCCTCAAAGAGTTCTTTGACCTGTTGCGGTGCAGGATCGATTTCCGCCTGGACCACGGCTGATGTGACCAATGAAAATCGTCCCTTCCTGATCTCCTCAAAGAATTCCTCGCTTGGAGCCCGAAATTCGTTATCGAAGACACCGCCGAACACGGACGTGTCAGCGTATGTGCGCGGGCGTTTCATTGCTGCTGAAATGCTCTATCCAGCTTCGCCACGAGATCCTCCGCTCGCAAATGCGTATAGCGCTTGAGGTGCAGGTGTTAGAGGCAGCGATAAACCATCCTGTCCGACCCGTATACCCCCCGCACCATTTCGTCTTCGATGCGACGCGCCCAGTCTTCGGCGTTTCGTTTAGTGCGAAAAGTTTTAACCGAGGTCGGCCATCCGGTTTTCCGAATAATAGCCTTCCAATGACCTGTCGGATTCCTCGTGATGGTGGCCATGGTACCCCTCCCGTCCGGATCACAACTGTACCATTACTGTACCATGAGCCTATATTGTCAGGAAACTAGAAAGACTATCTTATTATTAGTCATTGATTTTATTGGTGCCCGGGGCCGGAGTCGAACCGGCACGGGGTTGCCCCCGAGGGATTTTAAGTCCCTTGCGTCTACCTGTTCCGCCACCCGGGCATTATGACGTTGAGCGCTTGCGATTTAGTGGTGGGGTCTCTATCACACTAATCGCGTAAGCTATTGATGCTGCAAATGTTCCGCCGTAGCATAATCGTCAGTTACCCTTAAAGTTACCCCGCGCCTTCATTGTAAGGGCTACTCCTTCAGCACCATCACCCCATCTCTGATAGCCCGCACCAGCGCGGCTTCCTGCTGATTAGGGGTGGCGCCAATGGGTTGGCCCTCGAAGACCAGTAAACCGCGGCGGTAGAGTTCGAGCAACGCATCCGGATTCGAGATCGTCTCAGGGTTTCATGGGGCAACATTTCCTCAACTGCTTTCTGTTTGCGAACCTCGCGGATCTCAGCATTGATAAACGGTAACAAGTCACTCTCGCCCGGGCCCGGCACCCACTCGACGCCCAGCTCAGCGCACTGAGCTATTTGCGTCTCAAGCACCGGCCAGCGGTCCCCCAGTCCCTCTATCACCAGCCGCCGAAACTTCGAGTCGCCTAGCTGGCTCACACTGGGGTTGAGGGCCGCCTCCATCGCGGCCAGCCGTATCTTAAGGGCTTCCCGCGCTCATCAAGACGCCTCTCAAACCCATCCATGCGCGGCCCTAAATCGGCTACCTCATACAGCCGGGACATACACCCCGGCCAGCGTGGCTAAGGTGTGGGCGGCCTTCAACGGCAGCACGTCGGTGAGCTTGCCCTTGACGGTAAGCTCAACTTTGAGCTTGGCGATGATCTCCCACAGCGCTTCTTGCAGATCATGCATGGACCCGATTTTTGCCAAGCCGCCCCGGGCGGATCCTAGCTTTGGCGTGTTTCTGTGGCGCATACGTGGGGTACTAGGGGACTGATGTTTTATGTTTACTAAAGCGTTTATTCCTCAATCTTATCGAGTTCAGCCCGCCAGCGCTCGTATTCCTCTAGCGACGTATGGGTCTCTATTCGCTCCTATATGCTTCTCGTACATGGCCAAGCACGTAAACAAGACCCTGAGGAAAAAACGCAATAGCGGTGTTTCATACGTAGGATCTTTAAACTTATTGAATTATAAGGGGAACTAACGAGGTTTCACTCGATCCCATAGAGCAATCAAGCACGATTGACTCTCGCCATAAGGGGGACCGAGTGAAACAACGACAAGCTATCACGATGGTAGAGCGGATCAAGGGGGTGTTTTCGACTCAGGAGCTGAACGGATTGGGCAAAGAGGTGGGCAGCGTGAGCGGGTGGTGACGCCGTTTCGGTTGCTGCTGACGTTGGTGTGGAGCCTCGGGGGCGGAAAGGTGACGACGCTTGTGGACATGCAACGCAGTTTCAATGCGTTGTTTGGAAACCCTTTCACAATCAGCTCTCCAAGCGTGGGTTTGCGGAGTTCATGCGGGCGTCTGTAGAGCGGCTATTGGAGAAGCTGGTGCTCAATGTGTTGAAGGTGAAAGAAGGCCAAGCCTTTTCGGAATTCAGGCGCATGGTGATCTAAGACGGGAGTTCGTTTGCGGTCAAAGACAGCTTGAGCGATGTCTTCCCCGGCCGTTTCCGGACCCAAAAAGACCCCGATAGACCTCGATGTCTGCTGGCACAATGCACAGCACCACCTCTCCTGCCGTCTGGTGGTCGGCTACAATCCGAAGACCCGTGAGTTCCGCTATCTTCTGACTAACCTCCCCCAGCACCCCGATACGCCCCCGAGCAGATCGAAGGAGTGGAAATCCTATGCGAACCTGCATGCCTTCGACATCGGCAAATCGGAGATCGCCGAAGGCCCTGATCTGGGCCGCGATCGCTGCCGCCACGGTGAAGCGTTATCTTGCTCATATGGCGCAGCATCTGACCCAGGTGCACATATCCACCCGCGAGGTGGCTATGTGTGCCCATCACGTTCTGGGAGCGATCGTCCAGGCACTCATCGATGGAGGGCTCTGCAGGCTATGCAGGGCCATCGACCAAGCTGTCGGGTTTCTCGGCGCTAACGCCCAGCGCGCACACCCCACACGCGACACCCAAACAGGACGCCTGCAACTGGGCTTAGAACCCATTTTCGGTGGGCCTTAAGTACCTAACCTATGAACCACGCTTAGCCACTATTACCGCCGGATTGCTTTTGGTAAGTGGCGTGCCCGGATGACAAAAAGGGCAAGAATAGGCTGGGTGTGGCTATAGTCTGGCTGGACTTGTGGAGTTCTCACCCCTACGACATAACAGACAAGCTAATAAACACCGCTAATGCCGGGTTAGCTAAATAACCGCCCGTGACGGAAGGCGATTGGAAGAAACACACCCAAAAGTCAGCCTTACATATCAATACGTTAAAGTGTGTTTCTTGAGAGAGACGGTTTACCCCGGGAGACCTGCATCGCTGTCTCGGATTCGAGACTGGTGGAACCGCAAGGTTTCATAGCACGATGCAGGGGTCAGCAGAGGGCATACTAGGGGGAAGAGAAGCCACTGAAGGCCCGAACGGTATGGAGTGGCAAGTAGGCGCTGAATCTTATGGGTAATCTGAAAGGCAGACAAGTTCGAGGGAGAACCTCCAACCGGGAAGCCGAGGTGAAGCCTTGGGGACCTGGGGCGAAAGCTGATTTACCCTGAGCCGAGCGGCGGACCGAACGCCCGATGTTTGACGAGGGTTTGATGGAGACGATATGTGCTCGGGGTAACTTACGAGCGGCATTGAAGCGAGTGCGGCAAAATCAAGGAAGTCCTGGGGCGGATGGAATGAGCGCGTGGAGGAGTTACCCGGGTATCTGAAGGAGCATTGGCTCGCTATCAAGGAGCTTCTGTTGAAAGGGGAGTATTGTCCTCGCGCGGTGAAACGGGTGTAGATCCCCAAACCGGGCAAGGGTGCTGAGAAGCGTAAGCTGGGTATTCCGTGTCTCGTCGATCGGTTTATTCAGCAAGCGGTCTTGCAGGTGCTCCAGCGCCGCTGGGACCCGACTTTCTCCGAATCGAGCTTTGGCTTTCGGCCAGGTCGTTCGGCCCATCGAGCAATCGCTGTAGCCCAATCCCATATGGAAGGGGGGTATGGGGTGGTTTTTCGACCGGGTCCACCATGATCGCCTCATGAGTCGGCTGGCCGCACGGATCGCAGATAAGCGGGTCCTGAAGTTGGTCCGTGCTTATTTGAAAGCGGGAATTATGGAAGGAG
>JBIMKD010000130.1:0-6922 GCA_043673815.1 Chromatiales bacterium | reverse complement strand
GGGAAACCCGCGAAGGTGGTGATCGTCGCCTGCATGCGCAAGCTCCTCAGCATCATGAACGCCATGCTCAAATCCAACTCACCTTGGAACCCAAAAATCGCTTGACAACGAACACGGTTGCTCTCCCGGAGGGAGAGGGAGTTTAAGGAAATGCTTAAATTTCAAATAGGTTTGGCTAGATTTCAAGGTCTATGCCCGTCATTCGCCGCGCAAGCTTTCTGCTCTAAGGAAGCATCGTGCTCAATCCATACACGAGACCGATCCCGGCGCTCATGAGAAAAACCTGCTGCATCGACTCGCGCAGCTCGGTGCGTTGATGCAGGCCGGGGATCAGATCGGCCACCGCGACATAGATGAAACTCGCGGCGGCGACCGCCAGCACATAGGGGAGGGCGGCGGTGATGCCCGCAAGACTAACCCACGCAACCAGGGCGCCGGCCACGGTCGCGAGGCTTACCGCGAGGTTATACCCGAAGGCCTGGCGGCGCGTGTAACCGCTTTGCAGAAGGATCGCGAAATCCCCGACCTCTTGGGGGATCTCATGGGCGACGACGGCCAGGCTCGTCAGCACGCCGAGCTTATAATCGGTGAGAAACGCGGTAGCGATCAGGATCCCGTCGACGAAATTATGGATCCCGTCGCCGATCAAGATCAGCGTCCCGGCCGCGAGCCCGCGGCCGTTATTCGGAGAGTCGCTATGCCGTTCGCAGTGCTCCTCGTGGCAGTGACGCCAAATGACCATCTTCTCGAGAAGGAAGAACAATACCAGCCCGAACAAGACGCACAAGGTAATCAAATGGGAGTCTTCGCGATCCACGGCTTCCAGGGCTTCCGGGAGCAACCCGAGAAACGCCGCTCCGAGCAAAGCCCCGGTCGCGAGGCTCACCAGATGCGGCAACAGTTGCGCACGCATGCGGTCGGGGACCAGCAAGAACGCCGCGGCCGCCAAGACGCTCACGAGCCCGGCCAGTAAGCTGAAGGTGAAGATCGGGACCAGGGTGTTCATTACTTTATCGCATTGAGGATCACAGCCATCGCCTTACCCGCGCCTTGTACTCCTGGTAGGCGGGACCAAATTTTCTTTCTAGATAGCGTTCTTCTCGAATTATCACAGCCCAGTGCATGAGCCAAAGGACCGCGGGCAGTAACAACACGGGCCAAAGCGAATTCAAGAGCCCGGCCGCGCCGAGATAAATCGCCGCAAGTGCAAGATACAGCGGATTACGGGAAAATCGAAATGGTCCGCCGGTCACTAAGGCCGTCGTTTGCGCATACGGGTTAACCGGCGTGCGTGCGCGGTGGAAGGCCGAAAGTGCAAGCGCCGCTACCAGCACGCCAAAAGCGATTAAGGACCACCCAACGAATGCGCTCATAGACTCCGGGAACAACGCAGTCGGCGAATATTTTTCTACGAGATAGCCGAGCGCGAAACCGCCGGCATAGATGAACGGCGGCGGTGCGGCGACACCGGGTTTATCTGGTATTTGTCGGTCCACGGATTGATTATCTCATGGAAGCCTGAACGGCCATTGGCATTGAGTGCTTGTTTTTCTACAAGCAACCGCCCGGTGAGGGCCTGCGACGTAGCCTTGCGAGACCGCATTGAATCTCTTATCCTGTGCGGGCTCGTAGGGGGCAAACGCCGGCTTTTTTCGGCCCAGGGGAGGTATGCGATGAAACTCATAAACCTAAAAACCTCAGCAGCCCTCATAGGGCTTATCACGCTTTCGGCTTGTGGACCGCCCGAGCCGACGCCCGCGGGTGATCCGCTGGTGGCTAAAGGGCGCGAGCTCTTCTTCAAGGAAACCTTCGATGGTAATGGCCGAACCTGTGGCACCTGTCACCGGGCGGAGAATAACCTGACCATCGATGCAGCGTTTATCGCCGGCCTCCCGAACAATGACCCGCTGTTCGTCGCCGAATTTATCCCAGCGCTCGCCAAGAATTTCGAGAATCCGAAGCTGATGCGCAAGCACGGCTTGATCCTGGAAAATCAGGACGGCTTCGGCAATCTCGCCGGCAATTTCAATATGCGTGGCGTACCTCACGTGTTCTCCCAACGGTTTTCCATCGACAGCAATCCGAGGGTCCGGACCGGTTGCGTCAGCGACACGAAATGCCCGCGCACGGGCTGGTCCGGTGACGGCGCGCCCGGGAGCCGGGACCTCAAGGCCTTCGCGACGGGCGCGGTCACCCAGCACTTTACCAAGACCACTGGTCGCAAGGCCGGCGTCGATTTCCGCTTGCCCACGGAACAGGAGCTGGTAGCGCTCGAAGCCTTCCAGTTAAGCTTGGGTCGGCAGGAAGAGCTGCAACTACCACTGCCCTTGAAAAACGCGGAAGCGGCACAAGGTCAGGAGGTTTTCAACTCGCCCACGGCAGGCAAGTGTTTTCGCTGTCACGCTAATGCCGGCGCCAACGTCCCACCCGGAGGTCCCGCTAGTGGCAATTTGAACTTCAACACCGGGGTGGAAAATCTACCCGATCCGACTGGCGATTTCAGCGAGGTGGATGACGGTCTGGGTACACCCGGCGATGGTACGTTCAACACGCCGTCAGTGGTCGAAGCAGCGGATACGGGTCCCTTCTTCCATAACAACTCGGTGGAAACCATCGAAGGCGCGGTGGGTTTCTACAATACCGATGCCTTCAACAACTCGCCATCAGGGCAATTCCTCAGCGGTGGCACAGGCCGAGGCATCGCTCTGGATGCTACCCAGGTGAAGGCTGTGGCGGCGTTTCTCCGCGTCATCAACGCCTTGGATAACATCCGCGAGCTGAACAAGCTCTTGGGGGCCGTGGAAGCCAACGTGCTGCTCGCCGGAGAACACCCAGGGGATGTCGTCAAGCGGGCGGTGCACGACATCGACGATGCCATCATGGTGCTCGAGGGTGCTCGTTTACACCCCGACGCGGTGCAACAGCTCCAAGAAGCCCGCGATCTCACCGTGGAAGCCGATACCAATCCCCGACGCCGCATCAAGCTCGCCAAGCAAGCCTTGGACGCTATCAATCAGGCGAAGAGCCTCATCCTGGGCTAGGTCGGCTGGGGAACTCGTATATACACACTGGTACGGCAACTGGAAGTGACGATGAGGAGAAATATCATGTTGACACGCTTGTTATTCTTGGGCGTCTTGTTGGCCCTCCCCGCGCCGGCCTTGTTCGGGCAAGAGGCTACCGAGATGTTTATTCCCCTGGGCGCATCGCCCGGAGTTTCTAACACCTTCAGTATCATCGGGAAAATAGCCATCGTCGATCAGCAGAATCGAAGCCTGACCGTGAGCGATTCCTCGGGGGTTACGTATCTGGTCACAATCCCGAATGAGGTCCCCATCTGGCTGGATCGGAGCAAAGGACAAGGTAAGAACCAAGTTGGCTCGCTAGCTGATCTTCAATCGGGCCGGACGGTGGAGGTGAAATACAAGGAGGCCCCTACTAGCGGAACTTCGGTCACAGCGGATTGGGTCAAGGTCGAAATGACGAACTAGCGCCTATCGGCCTAAGGCGCTGCATAGCGCCTACGCCCCTACTTAGCGTTCGGAGTTGGGCAGCGAGTGATTGGCAGGCGGACGACAGGATGATCCGCTCACCTGCGGCGCGCGGCGAATGGTCTACCTGATCCGTTGCCTTCTCGATGACGAGGCCCTAAGCGATATCTGGCCTAGCCAGCGCTTGGGCAATGAGCGCTTCTATGGCAAGAGCGAGAACATGACGGGGCAGCGGCGCGAGGCGCGGCCATTAGTCGCTTCGCCCGACGATCCGGTAGACGATGCCGGCCCCGACCGCGCCCGCTATGGGAGCCACCCAGAAAAGCCAGAGCTGTTCGATGGCCCAGCCGCCGACAAAGAGGGCGGGCCCGGTGCTACGCGCCGGATTGACGGATAGGTTGGTCACGGGAATGCCGATCAGGTGGATGAGCGTCAGCCCCAGCCCGATGGCGATCGGGGCAAACCCCTGCGGGGCGCGAGGGTCCGTCGAGCCTAGGATTATAATCAAGAACATAAAGGTCAGCGTGACCTCGGCCACGAGTGCCGCCGCGAGCGAGTATCCGCCCGGTGAATGTTCGCCATAGCCGTTCGAGGCGAACCCACCCAACTCGAAACCCACCTTACCCGTCGCGATCAGATACAACACCGCGGCACCCGCGACCGCTCCCAACACCTGCGCGACCACGTACGGTCCCAGGTGCGCGGCCGGAAACCGTCCACCGACCCACAAACCAACCGAGACCGCCGGGTTGAGGTGACAGCCGGAGATGTGGCCGATGGCATACGCCATCGTGAGGAGGGTCAATCCGAAAGCGAAGGATACACCCAAGAATCCAATACCTACCTCTGGAAACGCGGCTGCGAGCACTGCGCTCCCGCAACCGCCGAATACCAGCCAGAAGGTGCCGATCAATTCCGCCGCTAGCTTGTTCATCATGGGAAATCCCTCCTTCTCTCGTCACACCGCCCGCCTTAACCGAATCGATCGGCCGTTCCCCACCGGCAAACCCGGCATATCTGCAATCCTCTCCCCTTCGAGGGTGAAGGGGAGATCTATCGGTTGACTTTGTGCCCTTTCAAAAACTACTTGACGATAAAGTCGACACGGCGATTTTGATACCGGCCTTCCTCGGTGTCATTCGACGCGATGGGGTTGCCTTTCCCCATACCCACCGGCTCGAGCCTGCTGCCCTCAATGCCCTGGCTAACCAAATAATCCACCACCGCCTCGGCCCGCCGCTGCGAGAGCTGCAGGTTGTAAGCTTCCGATCCGATGCTGTCGGTATGTCCCTCGACCCGGACGCTTACACTTGGCGCATCGCGTAACTCCTGCACGGCCTGGTCCAGAACCTGTTCGGATTCCGGCGTGAGCTTGGCGCTATCGAAGGCGAAGTTGACACCCTGAATCCGCAAGAGGGTCTCGCCCTCCTTGGGGCAACCACTGGCGTCAACCTCTACCCCGGCAGGGGTACTTGCGCAGCGGTCATTGCAGTTGTTGACACCGTCGCCATCGTCATCGGGAGCGCAGGGGTCAGGCGCCGACACCGGTTCTGGCGCGGCCACCGGTTGGGGCTTCGGCGGATAATCTCCACCGCAAAGGAAAAGGGTGGTCGCCGCGCCAAAGGCGGCACCCGCTGCCGCGGCTTCCACATCGGTATCTCCCGGATCATCCGCGGCAGCTTCGTTGATACCGTATCCCACACCGGCGCCTATAAGCGTGCCGCCGATCGTGCACCAGGGCTGGGGGATCTTTACGATGGGCTCACCGGCGCAGCCGAAGAGCATGATACCGGGGACGCTGAGAGCGATCAGGGTACGTAGCTTATACATGCTTTCCTCCCTCTACTGTTGTTGTACGGGTACAAGATTATAGTAGTTATTCCGTTAGTTCAACATAGATCCTCGTCATAGTGTTACAAATCTGCAACAAAAACTAGCCTTTTCACGGTACGATGGATCGCAGCGCCATGGAGTCCTTGCGGAACCGCAAGGGTACGCGGGGGTTGGGCAGTCGTCTGCTACGCTTAGTCGTGTGGAGATGGGGGCCTGAATTCCCTGATCCTCAATCGATCCGGATCTCGCTTGCGTCGTAGGTTGGTTGCGGGTAACGCATGTTCAACCCTTGAAGGGTGTCCACCACGATCGCGGCCACCACGAGATTGCGATACCACTTGTGATCGGCGGGCACGATATACCAAGGCGCCCAGCCGCTGGCCGTCTTACCGATCGCATCCCCGTAAGCCCGCATGTAGGCGGGCCAGCGCTTGCGATCCTTGAGATCGTCGGGGTTGAATTTCCAGCGTTTATCCGCATCGTCCAGGCGCGCCTGCAACCGCAACTTTTGTTCGTGCTTACTGATGTGTAGGAAGAATTTGATGACGATAACCCCTTCCTCATGAAGCATCCCTTCAAAGTTGTTGATCTGGGCAAATCGCCTGCCCCAAACCCGCACCGGTACCAGCCGGCGCACGCGCGCGGCCACCACATCCTCGTAATGGCTGCGATTGAAGATCACCATTTCGCCGCGGCGCGGCACCTGTTTGTGCATCCGCCAGAGGTAATCGTATTCACGTTCTTCTGCGTTGGGGACCTTGAAGCTCACGACCCGAAGTCCTTGCGGATCCGCGTCCTGGAAGACCTTTCGGATCGTACCGTCCTTACCCCCGGCGTCCATCGCCTGCAAGACGATTAATAGCTTGTCCTCGTGGCTCGCGTAGAGCCGATCCTGGAGCCGGCCGAGGTCTCGCGTCAGCTCCGAGAGTCGCGCCTGGGCGCCTGCCTCATTACCGTCACAGCCGCTGGTGTCATCGGGGTCCCAAGAGTTGAGATCGACGTCACTGCCCGATCGCACCCGGTAGCGATCAGCAAAGCGCCGGTTCTCAACCACGATCTTGCTTACCATCTGAAGTTCGGAGTCCGAGTATAAACTGCTTGCTATAGGATAGTCTAAGTGCCGTTTTACGAAGGGACCTGCGCATGGCCCGGCTACTTCCGCTTACTTTAGCTTCGAGCTCCCAGCAGTTAACGGGGCCAGGGATGCGCCTCTACCAGGGTTACAACTGTAACCGAAACGGTTTCAACCGTAAGCAAATTGTCCGGTTCTGAAATCCTCCGGTAAGGCAAACCGCCTACCGTATCCCCACGATTGGGCCTACCGCTACGGCCACGCGCGGCCGCCGCCCATTGTGAAAATTCTGCCATTGGTAAATTAGGAGGACGATCATGTTTAAGAGTTCTACACGCAATACTTCGGGCCAAGTCCTTCGGATGTCGCTGCTCGCGACCCTCGGCCTAGCCCGCATTTCTCACCAATGTGTCGATACATGGGCTAAAGGCATTGATGAGGACATCAGAAAAGAAGACCGCTTGAATTAGCCGCTGCGGTTGACACGCCAACGGGACCAAACGAGTAATTTATGGAGGTTTCTGTC
>JBIMKD010000129.1:0-12601 GCA_043673815.1 Chromatiales bacterium | reverse complement strand
TTGTATTCGAAACTGAGCTTCAGACCCTCGCTGGTTTCAATCGCATAAAGGCTCAGATCGAATCTGCTGGTTTCGCGACCCAACTCCAGGCGCTCGACCTTGAGACCGGGAAGCCGAAGCGGCACTTGCGTCGTGTTCTGCAGCACGAACATTACCTGGAACAAGGGCGAGTACGACAGGCTGCGCTCAGGCTTCAACTCTTCGACCAGCTTCTCGAAAGGCAGGTCTTGGTGTGAATAGGCGGAAAGCGCCGTCTCGCGCACCCGCGACAGTAGATCTCGAAAGCTCGGATCGCCGGACAAATCAGTCCGCAGCGTCAGGGTGTTGACGAAAAAGCCGATCAGGTGCTCGGTCTCGGTACGCGTGCGCCCGGCAATCGGCGAGCCTATGACGATATCATCGGAGCGGCAACACCTTGACAGCAGGACAGAAAACGCCGCGAGCAGAGTCATGAATAGCGTTGCGCGATCGGCTTGGCCGACGGTTTTAACAGCGTCGAGCAGCGCTTTATCGAGCATCCGGCTCAAGCGCGCACCCTTGAAGCTTTGCAGCCCTGGACGCGGCCGGTCGGTCGGCAGCTCCAAAAGCGGCGGCGCACCTGACAGTTGCTTCTTCCAGTACGCGAGCTGGGGCTTGAGCACTTCCTCGGACAGATGGCCGCGCTGCCAGACCGCGTAATCCGGATATTGGATTGGAAGCTCGGACAGAGAAAACGGCTCGGACCGGGCAAAAGCCTGATAGAGGGCGGCGACTTCGCGATAGAAAACTCCGATCGACCAGCCGTCAGAAATAATGTGATGCAGCGTCGTCAGCGTGACATACCGCATATCCTCCAATTGCAGCAGCAAGACCCGAATCAGCGGCGCGCGCGACAGATCGAATGGACGCTCTGACTCTTCGGCGGCAAGCCTGCGCATCTCGGCGTCGCGCTCGGATGGTGAAAAGCCGCGCAGATCAACGAACGAAACTTTGACGTCGGCCGACGGGTGGATAATCTGAACGGCTTCGTTTCCCTGCGTCGTGAAAGACGTGCGCAGCGATTCGTGGCGCTTGACGATTTCGTTGATGCAGCGTTCAAAGGTCGCGACATCGAGCTCGCCTTCGAGCTTAAGCGCCGAACTGATGTTGTAGAACGCACTGTGCGGCTCCCATTGACAGAGAAACCACAGCCGTTGCTGGGCAAACGACTGCGCAAAGGCCTGCGCCTCCCCGCTGCGCGGGAGCGTGGGAACGGTGTACTGTTTGGCGGCCGATTTCTGCCTCAGTTTCGCTTCGAAAAGCGCGCGCGCTCCCGGAGGCATGCGATTGACAAGGTTGTTCATCTCGACGCTTTCATTCCTTTGCGGTCAAGCACTTAGGCCCTGACTGCGCTGCCCACGTCCGACCGCCTCAGCCGACCGAATTCAAAAGAGCCTGGTAGTTCTGGGCCAGAATCAACAGCGGATCGGTAATCATGTGCGGTTGAAGTTCGCGTTTCAGCAAAAACTTGCTCATATAGATGAAATTCAGTGCAACCGGCGATCAACGCGTCAGCCCGATACTTTCGGCGCAGCGCTTCAAGCCCCTCAACGATCGCATCGTCGAGACGATTTTGTTTCATCCGGTAGATGAAACCGTGGATAGCGCGCTGATCTTTGTCGTCGGGAAGCATAACCAACTTCTCCACTGATCGCCAATTTCGGTGCGACTCGAATACCCGCGCCTGGCGCGCGCCGCTGCTGCATAGTAGCAAATGACGTCTTTGCACCCTCGCCACTTCCTCGATAATGAGGCCAACGAGGCACAATATCTTGTCTCTCAGGTACGGCGGAAGATGCGGCAGCAGATGATGCGAGGTGATGCAGACGATCACAATCTTGCTCGCACCGAGTTGCACGAGCTTGTCCAGGGCATTGAGGAGGGCACTTGTCAACGGCGCCTCTTCGCCGTTCACGATCGTTTGCGTGCGATCGGGAAACGTCGGGTCCGAATACAAGATGCAAGCCGGCGAGCGCTGCTCCAAATCGCTGATCCCGTACTCATAAATGGTTTTCAAAAACTCGGCCGAAGCCAAAGGCCCCATGCCGCCCAGAATACCTAAGAGCTTCGTCATCACAATTTCCCCTCGAGACTTTATGGTTGCGCTCCCTCTCCTTGCGCCTCGGTAAGAAGCTGCGCTAGCTCATCGTCACTGAGCGCTTCGGCCTGCTTGCGCAAGATTAACGCCGACAGGCCGGCCACGGTAGGCGACTCGAACAAGGCGCGCAGCGGAATGTCGGCGCCCAAGGTCTTTTCCACGCGCGAGATCACCTGCGTCGCGAGTAGCGAATGGCCGCCCAGGTCGAAAAAATTGTCGTGAATGCCGATCTTCTCGATCTTCAATACTTCAGACCAGATCGCGGCGAGCGTTTGGTCGTTCGGGGTACACGGAGCGACAAACGACGCGTCCGAACGATACTCGGGGGCCGGCAATGCTTTGCGATCGAGCTTGCCGTTCGGAGTCAAAGGCAGCTGGTCGAGTACGACAAACGCTGACGGCAACATGTAGTCCGGCAGAGTTTGTTTCAGAGAGTCCCTAAGCATGGCGTCGGCTGGCGCGCTTTCTTCGGCGACAACTACATAGGCGACCAGCCTCTTGTCCCCGGGCGTGTCTTCTCTCACAATGACCGCGCAGGCTTTGACAGCGGGATGCCGGTTGAGCGCTGCTTCGATCTCGCCCAGCTCGATCCTGAAGCCGCGGATCTTAACTTGATGATCGAGTCTTCCCAGAAGCTCGATATTGCCATCGGGCAGATAACGCGCGAGATCGCCAGTCTTGTACAGTCTTGAATCCAGGTCTTCACTAAATGGATTGGGGATGAACTTCTCTTTCGTCAACTCGGGACGATTGAGGTAGCCGCGCGCCAGCCCAACACCGCCGATATGAAGCTCACCGGGTACGCCGATGGGAACGGGATTCAAATGAGGATCGAGGATGTAGATTTGGGTACTGGCGATGGGGCGGCCGATGGGGACCGCGGCCAGATTGTTGATTGCTTGCGGCGCTTTCCAGCGCGTCGCGACCACGGTTGCTTCGGTCGGCCCATACGTATTGATGAGCTCAATGCGGCTTCCTGTCCATTGCTGCCAGCTCGCGAGCCTTTCGGCCGCCGCCGCTTCGCCGCCTATGATGACTAGCCGTAATGACCTCGGAATCGCAAGCCTTTCCGGGATCACGCTCGCCGTGATGTCGTGCCACCATGCGGTCGGCAAGCTCAACACGGTGAGCTGCCATTCGCGACAGTTTTCGAAAAACTGTGCCGCCGAGGCAAGCATGTCGTCGTCGCGCAATACCAGGGTTGCTCCCCGAATCAGGCAGGGATAGATTTCCTCCGCGCTGGCGTCGAAATTGAGTGAGGCGAACTGCAGAACGCGGTCATCCGCGCGCAATCCGTATTCAACCGCCGCATACTCACTGTAGTTGGCCAGCGAACGATGCTCCACCATAACGCCTTTCGGGGTTCCAGTCGAGCCAGAGGTGTAGATCACGTACGCCACATTGTCCGCCTTGGCGACGTTCTGCGGATTGGTCGCAGGGCAGGATGCGTAGATTTCGGACTGATCGGTCAGAACAAGTCTTGCCCGGTGTCTGGCAAGCCGCGCCGCCAGACTCGTCTGAGAGATCAGGATGGGTACATTGGAGTCTTCGAGCATGAACGCGAGACGCTCTTTGGGATAGTTCGGATCCAGCGGCAAATACGCCGCACCCGTCTTCAAGATCGCAAGCAGCGAGACGATTACGTCGATCGAGCGCTCGACGCAAAGTCCAACGACGACTTCGGGGCCCGCGCCAAGTGAGATCAAATAATGCGCGAGCCGGTTGGCCTTCTCGTTCAACTCGGCGTAGCTCAGCGTACGCGATTCCGCGCGTCCTGCCATTACCGCGGACGCAGAACTTACAGACGGACATACCAGTGCGATGTTACGCGGAGTCCGATTGACCTGGCCTTCGAACAGCTGCGCGATTGTCTTGTCATTTTGTAACCTGAGCCCGGTCTCGTTGAAGTCGCACAGCAGAGTTCTGCGTTCCTCCTGCGTCAGGATGGGCAACGCAGAGAGCCTTTGCTCTGAATTGCTGACCACCCCTCTGAGCAGGACTTCGTAGTGGCCGATCAACCTTGCGATCGTCGCGGCATCGAAAAGGTCGGTGCTGTATTCCGCGACGAGCTTCAAACCCTCGGCCGTTTCGTCAGCCCACAAGGTCAAATCGAACTTGGTCGCGCCGCGCCTGAGTGCAAGGCGCTCGGCGGTTGCGCCCTCGAGAGTCAAAGGCACAGACGGCGTGTTTTGCAGCACGAACAAAACCTGAAAAATCGGCGTATAGCTCAGGCTGCGATGAAACTTCAGCTCTCCGAAAAGTTGTTCGAACGGAACATCGTGATGTGCGTACGCTTCGAGCGCGGTGGCGCGCACGCGTCCCAACAGCTCCTTGAAAGTCGGATCGCCGGACAAATCACAGCGATAGACGAGGCTATTCACGAAGAAACCGATCAGCTGTTCGGTTTCGGCGCGCGTCCGTCCAGCGATCGGAGAACCGACGACGATGTCGTCTGAGCGCGTGTAGCGCGACAGCAATACCTGAAACGCCGCGAGCAGCGTCATGAAGAGCGTTACTCGGCTGCTCCGGCTCAGTATTTTGACGCTGTCAAGCAAAGATTTGCCGAGCATGCGCGACAGCCTCGCGCCGTTCGAGCTTCGCACTATCGGGCGCCGACGATCAGTCGGAAGTTCCAGTAAAGCAGGCGCGTCGGCGAGCTTCCGTTTCCAATACGCGAGCTGCGTAACGAGAGCCTTTCCTTTCAAGTAGCTACGCTGCCAGAGGGCATAATCGGCGTATTGAAAGGCAAGATCTGGCAGCGATATGGGATCGCATCGAACATATGACTTATAGATTGCCGCAAGCTCGCGATGAAAGATGGCGGTAGACCAACCGTCCGCGACGATATGGTGCATCTGGATGATGAGCACGTGCTCGTCATCCTTGAGAGCGAACAGGCTCGCACGGATCAAAGGCCCTGCGGCGAGATCATAAGGCATCGCAGCTTCCATCTCGCCGAGACGGAGCGCTTCGGCTTTGCGTTCGGCCTCGGGCAGACCGCTGAGATCAATCAGCGAAAGTTTGAATTCATCCGGCGCGTGGATGACCTGTAGTGGCTCCCCGTTGAGCGCCGTAAAGGTCGTTCGCAGACATTCATGACGCGAGACGATCCCGGAGAGGGCGCGCTGCAATGCCTTGGCATCGATCACGCCCCGCAGCAAGAAACCCTCGACCCTGTTGTATGCCGCGCTTTGGCGGTCGTATTCCTGAAGAAACCAAAGGCGCGCCTGCGAAAAAGAAGCAGGAATCGGCTCGTCTGTGTCCCTGCCGCCATGCCTGGTTTTGCAATCGAGAGCGTGGTTGTTTGCAACTCTGGCACTGATATCTTCGACGGTAGGCGCTTCGAACAACGCGCCAAAGGGCAATTCGACTTGGAATTCGCGGCGAACGTACGACATGACCTGTGTGACGAGCAGCGAATGTCCGCCGAGTTCGAAGAAATCATCATGAATTCCGACACGTTCAATTTTCAGCACTTCGGCGAAGATTTTGGCGAGCGTCTCTTCGGTGGGGGTTCGCGGGGCGACGTAGTGGGCATCAAGATCCGGGCGCGAATCCTTGGGGGCGGGTAAGGCCTTGCGATCGAGCTTGCCGCTGGCAGTCAACGGCAAGCGATCGACGACGACGAACGCCGACGGCAGCATGTAATCGGGAAGCGCCCTTTTGAGATGGCTGCGCAGTTCAACGGATGTTTCGCTTTCGTCTTCGCCGCTGTCGACGGCGGCGACGATGTAGGCGATCAAACGCTTTTCGCCGTTCCCTTCATCGCGTCCCACGACGGCAGCTTCTCGGACCTTCGGGTGTTGTATGAGCGCCAACTCTATTTCGGCCGTTTCGATACGGTAGCCTCTGATCTTGACTTGAAAATCCTTGCGCCCGACGTGCTCGATACAGCCATCCGCCGACATTCGGCCCATATCGCCAGTCAGATAAAAGCGGCCGCCGTCATCAGCGGTTACGAAGGCCTCGGCAGTGAGCTCCGGCTGCCGCCAATAGCCCAGCGCGAGATGCGGGCTGTACAAGGCGATTTCACCTGCTTCGCCGATCGGCGCGGGCTTCCTGTCATCGTCGAGCAGCACGATGCGCGTATCGCCTAAAGGCCAGCCGATCGGTACCAGCGGCCCGGTGATCACGCTGTATTGGTCCGCAACGTACTGGCTGGCAGTGCTCATTTCGGACGCGCCGTAGCCATTTACGAACACGCAGTCCCCAGAAAAATGCGTCCGGTAGAGCTCGAAATCACTCTTCAACACTGGCGCGCTGCCGAGCCTGATCAGGCGCAGCTTCGGAAATAGATCTTCGCCGGATAAGTTCGCAGCGAAATGGCGAAATACCGTGGGCACCGAATGGTAGATGGTGAGCTCGTGGCAGGTGAGCCATTCAGCGAGATCGTCGACGCCCTTTTGCCTGACGTCGAATGGGAATAATGCCGCGCCGTTCAAAAGCGCGCCGAAAATATTGCCGACCGACGCAGTGACGCTGGTAGACGGCAATAGCGTAAATCGATCGTCCGCCGTCAGGCACGCGCCATTCGTGTAGCGCGACACCACGTTAAGCACATTGCGATGGCTCTGAACGACACCTTTCGGCTGGCCGCTGGAGCCTGACGTGTACATGATGTACGCGATTTGGTCGGGCGCGATCGCTATATTCGGATTGGTCTCGGCAAGCGTGGACGTGAGCTCGCCGATGTCGATTACCGGAAAGCGGCCGGCTGTCAGCGACGACGCGAGTTGCGAGTATCTGCTGCTCGAAATCACGGCATCCGGCTCCGCGTCAGCGAGAATCGCGGTGTTCCTTGCCAGCGGAAACGAGGGATCCAGAGGCACATAGATTTTGCCGGCTTTCAGTGCGCCCAGAATTGCCGCAATCGCTCCAGCGCCCTGCTCGATCAGGATTGCGACGCAATTCCGCATCGGGCCGAGCTCCGCAAGCACTGCGTGCGCGACGCGATTCGCAAGACGGTTCAACTCTCCGTAGCTAAGCGCTCGGTCTCGTGTTCTTACCGCGAGTTGCGCGTCATAGATCGAGGCCTGGCGCTCGAATCGCTGTGGGATCGACTGCGCGGTCTCAGACTCCAGAAATTCGACGAACGCGCTCGCGGGCAGTGCGCGCCGCCTATGCTGGTCGTAAAGTTGCACGTTCTCCCTCGTCTACTCTTCTTTTCTCGAAGCGGCGATCGGTCGGTGCCCACAGAACTCGGCGAGCTAACCGGATAGTCAAATATCATGCCGTCTTCCTTCAGTCTGTCCTGTGGACGGGCATACTTGTCGCCGAGAAGTTCTTGCGAAATAGCCCGTCCAGTTCACGATCCCAAGCAGCTTGAATCCTTCCTCGAAAAGGCGGTGCCACGGTATTTCCACACGGTCCTGCAGGTAATCGGCTACCTGCGACAAGCCGAAAAATCCAAGCGCAAGCGCAAGAAATACATATTCGGTCTTTAAGATGACTCTGCGAAATCTTGCGAGATAGGCGATCGTTATCGCACCGTAACCCGCAATCGTCGTTTCCTGATCGATGGAAAAATATTCCGGAAAGACCTGTTCATGCAAAAGAAACAGGTCGTCCAGCAGCAGCAGCAGACTGAGGAGGCCGGAGGATAGGAGAAAAAGCGAGCCCTCGTCTTCTGCGAGCCTAGCATTCAACAATGTCGCGCTGAATAAACAGATGGCTGCAGACGCACACCAGAACAGTACGCCGATGTTGGAAAGAAATCCGAAAAACGGATTTGACCGAGTGATCGCCGCGGGATCGCGCGTGAAGTTGGCTATCGGCAGACCCGTCTGCAAACACACGAGCACGACTCCGAGGAGAACCACGAGTACTGCGACGTTTATGCAGATGAGTACTCGCGAGTTCTCCTTAACCTGACGGATCAGCTCAGCCCCAAAATCTGAGCGCGAAAGCAATTTCATGTTTGTTTGCATTTGCAGCTACGTCGTTCAAACCGCCGTCGTCGTCAGCGCTTCCACTTCGTACACCGGCTCCGGATTTCCGTTTCCGACAACACATTTCGGCAGAGAGATTGGCGATACGCTTGTTGGAATCGTTCATTCTCGCGATCCTTGTTCTTGGGCCTCGGTCAGAAGCAGCGCCAGTTCATCTTCACCGAGCGCCTCGGCTTGGCTCTGCACAATTAACGCCGACAGGCCGGCCACGGTAGGCGACTCGAACAAGGCGCGCAGCGGAATGTCGAGCTCGAAGGTTTTTTTTACGCGCGAAACGACCTGTGTCGCGAGCAGCGAATGACCGCCGAGATCAAAAAAGTTGTCGTGGATGCCGACCCGGTCGCGCTGCAGCACCTCCGCCCAGATGGCGGCGAGCGTTTCTTCATTGGTCGTGCGCGCTGCAACGAAAGACTCAATCGATCGCGTGGGGTCCGGCGCCGGCAGCGCTTTGCGGTCGACCTTTCCATTAGCCGTGAGCGGCAGCGAATCAAGAAACACGAAAGCCGAGGGCACTGCAGGCGCAGGTAGTTTAGAGCTCAGGAACGTTCGAAGTTCGGAGGTGTTAACCTCGCGTTTGGCGACGACATATGCGGCCAGAAAAATCTCGCCTCGATCGTCCTTGCGCGCCAGGACAAAGCACGCTTCCAGCGCTTCGTGCCGAGCGAGGATCGCGCTGGCTTCACCCGGCTCGACGCGCACGCCGTTGATCTTGACCTGATCGTCGAGCCGGCCTTCCATCATCAGCGTTCCATCGGGACGGTAGCGCCCGCGATCGCCGGTCAAATACAGCAGATCCTGCTCGTCATCGCGAAACGGATTCCGGATGAAGCGTTTTCGGTTCTCGTCCGGCGCGTTGATATACCCAAGAGTCCGAAACGGTGTGCGGATTGCGATCTCGCCGGGCTCGCCGATTCCGCATCGTTGGCTGCTTGCGCTCATGACCAGCGCCTGGGTCTGCGGGAGCGGACGGCCAGCCGGTTGCATGCCGAGCGGCTCATCGCCCCCGACCCGATGGAAACACTTGGCCATCGTCGTCTCAGTCGGCCCGTAAAGATTGACGATGGCACCGGTGTGCGAGAACGCGCTGCGCCAACGCTTGATGAGTGTGTCCTGCAGCGGCTCTCCCGAGAAGAAAACCCAGCGCAAATCGGGAAGCGATAGACCGCGCGGCACATTGGCCAGCCACGATTGCGCGAGGGCCGGAACGGTGTGCAACAGGCTAATTCGCTCGCGCGCGAGCCACGGCAGAATGTAACCCGGCGCCAAACCTTCGGCTTCGTCCGGCAGGTGCACACTCGCGCCGCTGGTCAACGGCAGGAAAACATCGCGCAGCAGCACGTCGAACGATAGCGCTGTTAGTTGCGCGACCCGATCATCCGGACCGATTGCGAACGTCTCGCGCTGCCACGCGAGAAAATGACTCAAACTCTTATGCGATCCTAAAATTCCCTTGGGCACGCCGGTCGTTCCCGAAGTGAAGAAGATGTAAGCGGGATCGTCTGGCGCGAGCTTTGGGAGATCGCTCGCGGCCCGATTTATCGCGACAGCCGATTGGGCCATCGCGCTATCGGCGTTGACTTCGAGAATCGTTATTGCGTCCAGCTCGCGCATCCACTCATCTTCCTCTCTGAAGTCACCGGCATAGAGAATGTGTTTGGCGCCGGTTTCGCGCACCAGCAGCCGCTGCCGCTCGACTGGGAATCGGCGATCGAGCGTCAGCATCACTCCGCCGCTCAACAGGGCGGCGACCATACAGGAGATCAAGCCGAAGCTTTTGGGGCCGCTGATCGCGATGACATCTCCCTGCGTCAAACCACGGTCGCGCAGAGCTCGCGCGATTGTCTGTACCGCACTCCATAGCCCGGCATAGCTTAGAGACCGGCCTTCCTGGTAAAGCGCGACTTCGGCGCCAGCGTCGCTCGCCCAGCGTGCGATAGCGTCGTGCGTCAGCACCTGATACGGCTCCGCAAGCGGCTCGGCCGGATCAGGCAGCAACGCTTTCGACGCGGGCGTAACAAGCGAGTAGTCGTTTATCGGACGTTCCGGCGCGGCGCAGATCTGTTCGAGCACCTGGCGATACTGCTCGAGCACGCACGCCACGCGCTCGCTGGAAAACAAGGCGGTCTGATAACTTAAGTCGAGCTCGAGGCCGTGGTCGTCGGCGTGGATATACAAAGTCAGCGAAAATTTCGCCAGCCGTTCCTCAGTCATCAAAGACTCGATCGCGAGATCATCGAGTCGAGGCGGCTCGATCTGATCGCGGGTGATGTAATTGATCAGCACATCGAAAATCGGATCGCGCGAGAGATTGCGTTCGGGCTGCAATTCCTCGACGAGCTTCTCGAATGGCACGTCCTGATTCTCATAGGCCTCAAGCGCGGTCTTGCGCGTCCGCTGCATCAGCTCTTTGAAGGGTGGATTTCCCGAGAGATCGCCGCGAATCACCAGGGTGCCGATGAAAAACCCGATCAACGGCTCGGTTTCGATGCGATTGCGGCCCGCGATCGGGGCGCCGATGAGAATGTCTTCCTGTCCGCTCAAGCGGTAGAGGAGCAGCTGAAAAGCTGCGACCAAGGTGGTGAACAAGGTGACGTTTTCCCGCCGGCTAAGTTCTTTCACCGCCTCGACAAGGTTCTCGGGCAGCGACATGAGGTATTTTCCGCCTTCGTATCGCTGGATCGCAGGCCGCGGACGATCGAGCGGCAATTCGAGCGGAGGGAGCTTCCCGCCGAGTTGTTTCTTCCAGTACGCGAGCTGCTTGCTCATCGCGCCGCCGTCCAGATAACGCCGCTGCCACGAAGCGAAATCGGCGTATTGAACCGGAAGCTCCTGCAATCGTGCAGGTTGTCCTGAACGATAGGCGCGGTATAGCTCGCTAAGCTCGCGATACAGCAAACCGAGCGACGTGCCATCGGAAACAATGTGATGTATGCTCAAAAACAAAACATGGTCGTCGTCGTTAAACCGGATGAGCTGCGCACGCAACAGCGGCGCGCGCGACAAATCGAAGGGCCGCGTTGCGTGGTCGGCGGCCAAACGTCCGATCCGCGCCTTGCGCTCGCCGAACGCAAGCTCGCTCAACTCGGAAAGCGGCACCTCCAAGGTAACGGTTGGCTGTACGACTTGCTTTTCGCCGTCATCGGAAAACGCCGTCCGCAAGCTCTCGTGCCTTCTGATTATCTCGTTCAAGCCTCGCGTCAGCGCCGAAACGTCAAGCGCGCCGCGAAAACGCAACGCCCTGGTGATGTTGTAAACGCCACTCTCCGGATAGAGCTGCTGAATGAACCACAGGCGCTGTTGCGCGAGCGACAGTGGGAAGACTTGCGCCGCATCGGTTCGCGGCAACCGAGGCATGGCGTGTTTCCCCAGATTCGCGTGCGAAATAATCGCTGCCTCAAGATCGCGAATAGTCGGCCCCTCGAACAACGCGCGCAGCGGCAGGTCGATGGCGAAGGCGGCGCGCAGGCGCGAGATGACCTGGGTGGCGAGCAGTGAATGGCCCCCCAGATCAAAGAAGTTGTCGTGGATGCCGATCTTCTCGAGCTTCAGGACTTCGGCCCAGATCGCGGCGAGTGTCTCTTCGGTGGGTGTTCGCGGCGCGACGTAAGCCGCTTCGAGTTCCGGCCGAGAATCGTCGGGTGCGGGCAAAGCTTTCCGATCGAGCTTGCCGTTCGGGGTGACTGGAAGCTTATCGAGGACGATGAAAACCGACGGCAGCATGTATTCGGGGAGTTTCTCGCGCAGGAAGTCGCGCAGCTCGCCTTGCGCCGGAGCCTTGTGGCCGACCACGTAGGCGACCAGTCTCTTGTCGCCCGGCGCATCTTCCCGCGCCAGCACGGCGCAGGCTTTAACACCAGGGTGCTGGTTCAGCACCGTTTCGATTTCGCCCAATTCGATCCGAAAACCTCTCACCTTGACCTGGGTGTCCAGACGTCCCAGAAACTCGATATTGCCATCGAGAAGATAACGGGCGAGATCGCCGGTCTTGTAGAGGCGTGCCCCAGGTTCATCGCTGAATGGGTTCGCGATGAATTTCTCGGCCGTCAACTCAGGCCGGTTCAGGTAGCCACGCGCGAGTCCGGCGCCGCCGATACACAACTCACCGGGAACACCGATGGGAACGGGATTCAAGTGAGGGTCGAGGATGTAGATTTGGGTATTGGCGATGGGGCGGCCGATGGGCACTGACCACGTGATCTTGGCGTCCTGCGAAATCGAATAGCAGCAGGTGAAGGTCGTGTTCTCCGTCGGGCCGTAGCCGTTGATGAGCCGGCACGCGGGAGTGGCCGATAAAAACTTCTCGACGTGTGCCACCGACAACACATCGCCGCCTGCCAAAAGTTGCCGCAGTTGCATCAAAGCGTCTAGATGCTGATCCACCATGAGGTGAAACAGTCTAGCAGTCAACCATAGGGTCGTGATCCGCTCCCGGATGAGCGTGTCGGCCAGGTCTTCGAGCGCCGCCCTCTGTGAGGGCATTATGACCAGCCTGGCGCCATTTAACAGCGCTCCCCAGATCTCGAAGGTCGAGGCGTCG
>JBIMKD010000128.1:0-3043 GCA_043673815.1 Chromatiales bacterium | reverse complement strand
CTAGCTCTAAATAGCTCGGCGTTCGGCCATTGCTTGAGCACTGTCCCAAGTTCTCAACGGAAGTTAAAGGTTCTCGGCTACCGCCGATACTAACCCGGCCGAATGGAAGTAGGGCTACATTGGACGTAGCCAGGAGCTTTCATGACCGCTCTTTCCGCTCTGCCGCGCTCCCACTTTACACCATCCGCACAATACTTTATATATTTATCTCTGGTGTGATATAAGAATAACTAACAAACCAATATTTCCAGCCTTAAGCTCTGATGGGAAAAGGAGGTAGTGAGATGAAAAGATATATGTTTAGTCTGTTTTCTCGCACAGCCCTCATAGGGCTTTCTCTATGCTTAGGCGTGAATTCGGCTTTTTCGATTCCCGTAGGCCAGAGAGCCGTAGTCCAGCTAGGCCAAGTCTCTACATCCTCGTCAACACATACGATCGTGCCGGACACGAGTGTGACTGTTGACAATGGCCCTAAGAGTCGTGAATGTATCATTACGTTTAGTACCGAAGTTCTCACTTCATTTGGTGATCGGGCGGAGATCGCCTATTCGATAGACAATGACGTTTGCCAAATCATCGGTCCTGCGTTTTTCCATCATGGGGCTGGTGGTGCGGAGGCTGTCACCCAAATGGGAGTTGGTACTATAGGTGCCGGCACACACACAATTGCACCCTGCTTCAGGGCTGTCGATCTCAACGGAAGCGGCGCATCTACGACTTTTTTTTTCCGCCACATGACTGTGGAGTGCAGAACTCAGTAGTTGGGATGCGGTTTTAGGAATTGATGACATAGTCTTAGCCACAGCCTTAACACGATGCTGGTGAGTGATTGGTGTGTCTCGACGCTATAGAATTCCGGCCACCTCCCCGTAGCCATCTGATCCAGCATTGAGCCCGCGAACTTCATCGCGAGGCTCCCGGCGCCCGAACCCGCCCGATTTGGATTCACTTACCTCGAATGGCTGCGGACAGCTCGCGGATGCGGGAAAGCAGAAATGCCCGAAGCCACGACAAGAACGCCAGGGCACCGAAGGCAGCTCCACCTGCCGCTCCGATGCCAGCGAACAGTTGTTTTCTCGCCAACACTTGGTTCGGCTCTTCTATCTGCCAAGGGCTCATTGCGAGAGAAACTCGGTTATTCCAGGTTGCGAGAGGATCTCGGACGTAGATCTCGAGCCGCTCCGGATTCTTATAATGCACCATCGCTTTGGCCCCCGGCTATTTCTCGGTTCCGCCACGTAAGATGCCGCCAGAGCTCGCGCTCGTCTGGATCCTGGTCGATGTGAGGTTCTCCCTAGGCCTTATCCTGCTGATGGTGATAATGTGGGGGCTGAATCGCTACAGCTCAAAGCTCGGCCGCGCCGTGTGGGTATTCCGCGTGCTTCGCGCGCCCGTGGAGGCCATTGTTCGCCTGATCACGAGAGCACTCATCCCGATGCTCGGGTCCTGGGCCATAAAACTACATCTCAAGAACATCGATCCCATGTTTTTGCGCTACGGCCAGATCGAGCGCTTACCGCCGCCGGGGCCCTAGAGTGTTTTGAGATACTCCAGCAGCTCCCATTTCTGGCTGTCACTGAGGGTCACGCCATAGTCATGACCGGAATTGCTGTTACCCGGCAACCGTGCATCTAACTTTGAACCGCCCGTCTCCGGCCCGCTCTCGAAGCCGACATGCAGCGGGTCAAACTCGTAGCTGCCCACATAGAACACCTGGTCTCGCCGCGCGCTGGGTTGCAAAAGCTGCCACAAGCTCGGCACCGATCCGTTGTGTAGATAAGGAGCCGTCGCCCAGATGCCATTGAGCGGCCGCGCTTTATAAGAGAGGGGATCGAAGGGAGTGGCGTTTCTCACCTTCAAATATTCGCTAAATCCGGCACCGATCGCTTGCAGGGGCCGCCCAAGAGCGACCCCGGCCGCGATGACGGGTCCCAGTTTTGTGCCCGGCGCCACCGGTCCCAAGCGGTCGCCGATCAGGATCATTTCGCGCGTGCCTTGCAACACACCGGTCTTGGCGGTACGCCGGAACGCGTTGGTGGCCATCGCCGGATCGGTGCCGATGTCCGCGAGGCGGGTCATGACCGCGTTCACTCTCCGTTTGCGGTCCGCCCGTTCGATGGGCGCGTGGCAGCTCAGGCAGTATTTCTGGTAATGCAGCTTGCCGCGCTTGGCTTTGTCCGCATCGATCGGCGTCAGCAAAGCCACAGGCCATTGCGGCGACCACAAATCCTGTAACCAACCTTCGAGCTTTCCTAGATTCTTGACTTTGATCGAGGATTTGAACCCCTTGGGCAATGGCGAGCCGGTCACCGCGACGTTGCCGAAGACCCCCAGTACTTCTCCTATATTGCGCAACAGGGAACCGACGCCGGCGTTGGGAGCGCTGCCGTTCCATTGCACTACATCGTGTTGCGGCGTATCCCAGATGAACGGGTAAGACACCGGTGCGCTCGGGGTTACCTTGTTCTCCGGTATGCCCAAGTCGCGCACGAACGCTTCGTTGAATATATTCCCGATAGCGTCTACACGACCATGTCCAGGGGGGCTGGGCGGCAGGTTGAGTGTGATGCGATCGGCTAACGCCTCGAGCCGGGTATTGAGGCTGCGGCGAAGCTCCGCGGTCGCTTGCTGCGACCCTCCGGCGACTTGCGCGGCGAAGCGCTGAAACTTCGCCTGGTCACTGGCGGTGGCGCGGAGCGCGGCCACGAGATCATCGAGGAGCGCGGTGAAATCGCCGAGGGTCGGCCCCCCATCCACACGTATGATTTTACCGTGGTACTTGACTTGCCCCGTATGACAGGCGGCGCAGGTCGGTCCCATCCAATCTTCCCCGCTCGCCGGATCGCGCGTCTTAGCGAATCCTATCGGCAAGCCGTCGGGATTATATTTCGACGGCGTTTCGGGCAGGTACCCTAAGCGCTCGATATTTTCATTAGCGCGGAATGCTGACGGACTCCCTGCCTGCTCCAACGCCAAGAACCAGCTATAGGGGAGGATCTGACTCCCTTGATCGGTGAACCAGAAACGCTGCTGTGTATCGGCG
>JBIMKD010000127.1:0-8498 GCA_043673815.1 Chromatiales bacterium | reverse complement strand
TTACAGGTAGTTGCGGTGAAGCGAAATTCCCGACTAGTGCCGGTGGCATTGTTAGAATAGATCCGGCCTTAGATCTCATTCTCCCATCCGACGCCAAGCTCGAGAAGGTCGCCGGCGGTTTTAGCTTTCTCGAAGGACCTGTCTGGAGTCCCCGGGGTTATCTTTTGTTTAGCGATATGAGAAGCCACCGTATTTATAGGTGGGTTGCACCGGGCAACGTTTCACCATTCGAAGCGCAGACAGGATTCGCTGCAGAAGATCATACCCTACACTCCTTTTTTCTTCGCAAGCTCTTGTTCCATCACAGATCCGGTCCGAACGGTCTCGCCTTTGATAAAGAGGCTAGGCTCACGATCTGTGAGCATGGGAATCGTCGGGTAACGCGTATCGAAAAGGACGGAACGCTTACGGTAGTGGCTGAGCGCTACCAAGGTAAACGGCTCAATTCGCCGAACGACCTGGTCTTTCGGGTAGACGGTATGCTGTATTTCACCGATCCCTCCTTCGGCCTGCCAGGTGGCGACAACAGTCAAGAAAAGGAGTTACTGTACAGTGGGATCTTTCTTGTTTCCGACCGAGGACTTGAATTGGTCGGCAGCGAACTAGATGGCCCCAACGGTCTCGCTTTGTCCCCCAATGAAAAATATCTGTACGTCAATGGCTATCATCGGCAGAACGCATTAATAATGAGATATGAGGTAAACGTTGACGGGACGCTATCGAATGGAACGGTGTTTTTTAGCGGCTCGTCTGTCCTAGAAGGAGAGGGGTTCGATGGCATGAAAGTGGACGCGCGAGGTAATCTTTATGTTGCCGCTCCCGCCGGTATCATTATCATTGACCCGTCCGGAAAACACCTTGGCACCTTACAAGGACCTGAAGAGCCGTCCAACCTCGCGTGGGGCGATGCTGACGGTAGAACGCTTTATATCACCGCGGAAACCGCGTTGTACCGGATTCGCATAAGCAGAGAAGATCCGGAGGATTGACGACTTGAGAATAGGATTTTAAACGCCCTGTTTCGTTGACAAGAAAAGTACAGCTGGGCCTTTAGGCCGTCAAACACCACCTGCCGGTCACGGTCGCAGCCGAAGGTGGGTAAGCCTGTGCTAAGATCATAGGAAATTTCCCCGTGCCGAATCTTCCTTGGACACGTCCGTCGCTAGAGAACACGCGAGCGGAGGCATCTCGCCCAGCGCCGAGTCCCTGCTCGAGACCGTACGGCAAATCGCCGCGGAACTGCATCCCGCCCGGGCCGTGCCACCGGCGCTGCTCGACGGCCGGCTCGATCAGGATTACGGTTTCGATAGCCTTGGGCGGGTCGAGCTTTTTCTGCGCATCGAAAAGAGCTTCGGTGTGGGCCTGCCGGAAGCCGTCATGGCGAATGCCGAGACGCCGCGCGATCTGCTGCGGGCGCTGCTCGCCGCGGGTCCGCTACGCCATCCTCAGCCAGAGGCGATAGCACGCGTAGCGGCGCTCGCAGCGGAGGGCGAAACCCCGGAGGACGCGGCGACACTCCAAGAGGTGCTCGAGTGGCATGTGCGGCGGCATCCGGCTCGCCCGCACGTCGTGCTCCAGGAAGAGGACGGCGCGGAGCGTACCGTCACCTTTTCGGCGCTTGACCAGGACGCGCGTGCGATCGCCGCGGGCCTCATCGAACGGGGGCTCGAGCCCGGACACCCGGTAGCCATCATGCTGCCGACCAGCGCCGACTATTTCTTCAGCTTCTTGGGTATCCTGCTTGCCGGGGGGATCCCGGTTCCCATTTATCCGCCGGCGCGCCCCTCCCAGATCGAGGACCATCTGCGCCGCCACGCGGCTATCCTCTCCAATGCGCTCGCCGAGATCCTGATCACGGTGCCGCAGGCGAAGCCGATAGCATCGCTCTTGAAGCCACAGGTTGCGACACTCCAAAGCGTCGTGACGCCCGCGGAGCTCATGCGTTCGGAGCCCCTCGAGGCGGCTTCCCGCGCCAGATCTCAGGACGTCGCCCTGCTGCAGTACACCTCCGGGAGCACCGGAAACCCCAAGGGCGTCGTTCTGACCCACGCCAACCTGCTCACCAATATCCGCGCCATGGGCCGGTGGCTTCGGGTGACGCCTGAGGACGTGTTCGTGAGCTGGCTGCCGCTCTACCACGACATGGGCCTGATCGGTGCCTGGATGGGCAGCCTCGTTTACGGATTCAAGTACCCGCTGATGTCCCCGATCGCCTTCCTCGCGCGGCCGGAACGCTGGTTATGGACGATCCACCGCCACCGCGGCACGCTCACGGGCGGGCCGAACTTCTGCTACGAGCTGTGCCAGCGCAGGATTCAGGATGCGGACCTCGAGGGCCTGGACCTTTCAAGTTGGCGCTTCGCCTTCAACGGCGCGGAACCGGTTTCGCCGGAGACCATCGGGGCATTTACGAAGCGCTTCGCCCGTTACGGCTTCAAGGCAGAGGCGATGGCCCCGGTGTATGGCCTCGCCGAAGCCACGCTGGGCGTCTCGTTTCCTCCGCCCGGGCGCGGCCCGAAATACGACCGCATCGAGCGCGATAGTCTCACGCACCGCGGGCGCGCCGTACCGGTGCCGGAGGAGCACACCGATGCGATGACCTGTCTTGCCTGCGGGCCTCCGCTGCCGGGCCATCAAGTGCGCGCGGTGGACCCCGCCGGCCGCGAGCTGGGAGAGCGGGAAGAGGGCCACCTCCAGGTGAAAGGACCTTCGGTCACCAGCGGCTACTACCGCAACCCGGAGGCAACGCGCGATCTCCTGCACGGCGAGTGGATGAACACAGACGACACCGGCTACATCGCCGGGGGCGAAGTCTACATCACGGGCCGCGTCAAGGATGTCATCATCCGGGCGGGCCGCAACATCTATCCGCACGAGCTTGAAGAGGCGGTGGGAAGCTTGGAAGGCATCCGCAAGGGGTGCGTCGCGGTGTTCGGCTGTAGGGACGCGGCTTCGGGCACCGAGCGCGTCATCGTGCTCGCGGAGACGCGCGAAACCGATGCGGCACGGCGGGAAGAACTGCGCAGCTCCATTCAAGATCTGGCCGTATCGCTCATCGGCATGCCGCCCGAGGACATCGTGCTCGCGCCGCCTCACAGCGTGCTCAAGACCTCCAGCGGGAAGATCCGTCGGGCGGCGAGCCGCGAAGCGTACGAGCAGGGAGGCAGTTCCGGGGCGCGCGCGGTGTGGTTGCAAGTCGTGCGCTTAACCTGGTCGGCGATCCTGCCGCAGGCGCGCCGCACCCTGCGCGCGGCGGGTGACCTGCTCTATGGGGTCTATTCCGCGCTCATCTTCGCGATCCTCGCACCGGTGACCTGGATCGCGTGCGCTTTGGTGCCCCGCACCGGCTGGTGCTGGAGCCTGAGCCGCCGAATGGCGCGGCTTTTCCTCGCGCTCACAGGAACGCGCCTGACCGTGCTCGGTCTCGAACATCTTCCCTCCGGCCGGGCCTGCGTGCTGGCGGCCAACCACGCCAGTTTTCTCGACGGCATTATCATGGTCGCGGCGCTGCCGGTGCCGATGCACTTCATCGCCAAACGCGAACTGCGCGATCGCTTCGTCCCGCGCGTGTATCTCACCCGCATCGGGACGGCCTTCGTCGAGCGCTTCGACACGCAGCGCGGCATCGAGGACACGGAGCGGTTCGTCGAGGCGGCCCGCGCAGGCGGCTCCTTGATCGTTTTTCCCGAGGCCACTTTCCGCCGTATGCCGGGCCTGCTGCCGTTCCGGATGGGAGCGTTCGTCATCGCCGCCCAGGCCGGCGTGCCGGTGGTCGCGGTGACCCTCCGCGGTACGCGTTCCATCCTGCGCGAGGGACAGCGGTTGTTCCGTCGCGGCATGATCGGCGTGACGTTGAGCGAGCCCATCGAGCCCTCGGGGGCGGACTGGAACGCCGCGCTCGGGCTGCGCGATCGGACGCGGGCGGAAATCCTGCGGCGGTGCGGGGAGCCAGACCTCGGCGAGGAAACTGCACTCGGCCCGCAGCGGCGCTGATCCCGCGCTATGCGGTGGCGCCAGGTACGAAGCCATCGGCCGCCTTATGACGACAAATATTACGCTGATCACGGGCTGTTCCACGGGCATCGGCCGCGCGCTGGCCGAAGAATGCCACCGCCGGGGCCATGTGGTGTATGCCACGGCGCGCAGGGCTAGCACTCTCGGTGCGCTTGAGGCCCGGGGTATCCAAACGGCCACGCTCGATGTGAGCGATGCAGAGAGTATCCGCCGCCTGCAGGCGCGTCTTCAGCACGATGGTGTCACGGTGGCGCTCCTCATCAACAATGCGGGCTACGGCGCGCTGGGACCGCTCGCCGAGCTGCCCATGAGCGAGCTTCGTCTTCAGTTCGAGACGAATGTGTTCGCTCTGGTGGCTTTAACCCAGGCGCTCCTGCCCGACATGGTGCGCCAAGGCTCCGGGCGCATCGTCAATATCAGTAGCGTATCGGGTGTGCTGCCCACACCCTTCGCAGGCGCCTACTGCGCCACCAAGGCGGCGGTGAATGCGCTCTCCGATTCCCTGCGCATGGAGTTGCGGCCCTTCGGCATAGAGGTCGTTACCGTTCAGCCTGGGGGCGTCGTGTCTCAGTTCAGTGCGAGCGCGGCGAAACGCTTTCACCCGAGCGACGTTTCCTTGTATGCGGCCGTCATGGACGCGATTGCGGCGCGCTTAGGGGCTTCGCAGGCGCGAGCGACGCCCACCGAGGTGTTTGCCCGTAAGATGGCAGATGCGGTGCTAGCACCCCATCCGCCGGCCGTCGTCCGGATCGGTCACTCCAGTCTTCTCTTGCCCTTCCTCAAGCGCTGGCTGCCCACCCGCGCGCTCGATCGCCTGCTCAGCCGGCGCTTTAAGCTGGACCGGCTTTCGTAGTGTGCATGCCGTCCAAAACCACCCCCCGCTCCTATCGAGCGCTGCGCTTGACCAGGATATGTCGAGACCCGTAACGAATGACTGCTGGGTGGATCAGAAATCCAGAGATGCTGGATACGGAGGCCCACTGGTCGATTCAAATTGCATTCATCCGTTGTCCGTCAGACAATTAGTAGGGATACAATGGTAATAGAGCGTTGACGATGGACGAACAGAAATTGCTGCAGCGGATAACCATAAATCCGCAAATCTTCGGTGGCAAACCCCTCATTCGCGGCCATCGTTTGGCGGTGGAGCACATTCTCGGTATGCTAGCTGCCGGAGACAGTCCTGATACTGTCCTCGAAGGCTATTCCTGGCTTGAAAGCGCCGACATACAGGCGTGTCTCGTTTATGCGCGCCGTTTAGTTGGCCATGAGCGCGTGGAGCCGCTAATCATTGACTCCGCTGCATGAAAATCCTCCTGGACACTTGTGTCTGGGGTGGAGCAGCAAAGACTTTGATCGATGCCGGGCATGATGTTGTTTGGGCCGGGAGCTGGGATTCAGACCCAGGCGATATTGAAGTCCTGTCAATCGCACATCGCGAAGATCGTGTGCTCGTGACACTTGATAAGGATTTCGGGGAACTCGCAGTGGTATTGCGAACACCGCATTCGGGCATTTTGCGGTTAGTCAATTTTTCTTCGCGCCAGCAAGCCATCGTGTGCGCACAGATCCTCCGGTCCCATGGGCAAGAGCTTCGACAAGGTGCGATCATAACGGCTGAACCCGGGCGGTTGCGCATTCGTCCGACTGACGCGGAACCTGATCTTAAATAAACTATTCGGTTTCTCTGGACACAAGCACGCTCACCTGCTCGTTACTCCTAAGAGAGCACGGGTTGGCCGTGGTTAGCGAGTGCCGTCGTCGGGAAAGCAACCGGGGGACACGGAGAGTGGGGGTTGTGAGAAGTATTTCGACACTGGCCCCTTTAGTACCGCTATTTATGTAGCTAATCCTTTATTTCAGAATGTTAGGTTTTGTTGCGACAATAAGGGGCGGCACACATAGAGTTGTCGGGATTTTCGGACAAAAAATAGGGGGCAATCGCCCCCTTTTTTATTCTTTCTAGGTTTACCTATCCCTTGTAGTCAGTAAGATTTCCTTCGGAGTCATAAGTGGCGGTTCCGCCGAAGCAGTCACGCACTGTTTCCCCGGTCTTGTTACCTTCTGAATCGTAGGTTCTTGAGCCGTTTTCATCGCGAGCCGTGAAACCACCATCCCTGTGGGACTCGGTTTTAGCACCAAGAGCCGTTTCTACGGATGCTTCGACTGTACTACCGAAAGGCCACATAAGGTTACCTCTCTATTACGTGCGGATTGCACGCACCGTCGTGAGACTCGTTACCGGCAGCCAAGTTCCCGACGGCGCCGCTCCCCGCCCGATGCGTCAGTAGAGGGCCGGCGGGCGGGCAGTTATCCAAGATTTTTATCCCCTTGCATCAATATGTTATTGGACATTGGCGATGGATTTTGCACAATGAAGTTCATCCATCAGACATTCATTTCCGCAGCGACACCTAATTGCGGAAGTATTGTAACACGCTGATTTTGCGAGTATCTTTACAGCGATTGTTTCTCGCAGCTTCTTTGCCTCGTGGATCTCTGAATCGCTGAACCAGTATCCGCTGCTGTGAAATTCGAGTTGACGGCGCAGACGCGGGAACCGGTCGACACCTGGATCGCCGAAGCCCATCTTGTTGCAACACGCTATTTATTTCCGAGCCGCTTGACGCATTCCCCGCAAATCTCGCCGCGACAATATGCGTGGATCGTCAAATCGTGGATCAGACGCATCGGGCTGGATCCCAAAGACCTTTCTCGTGCTGTCTTTGCGCATTACCTAAAATTACAGCAAGCCCTTGCGGAGAATCCCGAGGCGGGGCCCGTAATCCCCGGATCGGGTGGCGTTCGTAAATTGCGCTGGCCCATTCCGGGACGGGGTAAACGTGGTGGGTTGAGGGTAATCTACTACCTACGTTCCCGTAAGGGTCTCATCTGGATGCTTACGCTGTATCCGAAGAATGTCGCCGAGAATATTCCGGCTCACGTACTTCGCCAGATCCGCCAGGAGATTGAATATGACTAAACGACACACGCGCAATATTGGAACCGAAATTCTCGAAGGCATTCGCCAACTAAAGCGGGGAGAGGTCGGGCGAGTGGTTACCTATCCACCCGTTTCCGAGACGCGCGCCCGTGTTGGATTGTCTCAGTCGGAGTTCGCTCGACTGCTCGGCGTATCTGTTCGTACCTTACAAGAATGGGAACAAGGCCGTCGCGCACCATCGGGTCCAGCTCGCACGCTGCTAACGATAGCGTATAAGAACCCTAGAGCATTGCTTGACGCGGGTACTGCAAGATAGTTGCTAGCTAAGATGCTAGCGTTATCGTCCGCTTTGCAAGGTCTCGGCGCCGCAGCAGGGCGTTCGTGCGTGGGAGTTGCCGGCGCTCGCGTGACGCGCCTCCCGCCAAAGCGATATCCTTCCAGCATGTCCCACCTCTTCGAACCCGCCTCGAGCGGTCGCTCCAAGTGCCGCGGCTGCGGCCGGCCCATCGAGCGTGGCGAGCTGCGTTTCGGCGAGCGCCTGCCCAACCCCTTTGGAGAGGGTGAGATGACGCTCTGGTTCCATCCCACGTGCGCGGCCTACAGGCGGCCAGAGCCGCTCCTTCAGGCCCTCGGGGAAGCGCTCGAGCACGTGCCCGATCGAGAGAGGCTCGAGCGCACGGCGCGCAGCGGCCTCACACACCGGCGCCTGCCGCGGATCGACGGCGCCGAGCGCTCGCCGAGCGGCCAGGCCAAGTGCCGCAGCTGTCGCCAGCCCATCGGGCGCGGGAGCTGGCGTATCCGGCTGGTGTTCTATGAAGAAGGCCGCTTCTCTCCGGGAGGGTTCGTACACCTCGACTGTCGCGAGGCTTACTTCGAGACCAACGACGTCTTGGATCGGGTGCTCCACTTCAGTTCGGCTTTGAGCGAGGGCGAACGCGAGGAATTGAGGCGCGCATGCTAGGCAACCCGCTGCGGTTTCGTGTCGCGAGTCCAGATATAGAGCTTCGCCTACGAATTCCTTGCAGCGCGCGGGCTTTGCCGTGCGTCAGGCTGCGGCGTCGTCACGAAACGGTGAACATCTCTATATTTCGGCCGCCAGTTCGCGCGTGAGATCGGCGGCCGGCACCTCCCGACATCCGCTGGCATTCTGGCCAGACCATAACGGTGAGAAATCGCCGTTGCCCCGACTTTCGGCGTGGCCGCGCAAGGGCGCGATGGCAAAAGCTGCAAGGAAAGGCAGGCGTAACGGTGCTGATCGGGCCGAGCTCTTTGACGATACGGTTTACGATGGTGCGGGCGGGTCGGGATACGAGTCCGAACGAACTGGTCAACGAGCCAATCGATCGTGCAGCCATATTCATCTCCCAATCTGAATTATCTCCCTCGCCCCCTTTAGGGGAAGGGTTGCCGTGAAAGATGTTGCTAGTACGGGCAAAGCACCCCCCTCATCGCGCCAGAGCGCAATGATGATACATCAAGCAGGTGGGTACGAGGCTAGCTGGCCGCTGGCAGCAAGCCGTGCTTTTTCAGCTGACGGATC
>JBIMKD010000126.1:0-3026 GCA_043673815.1 Chromatiales bacterium | reverse complement strand
GCTGGCCGCCGAGCTGCGTGCGTTTGTTCTTGACTCTGTGAGCAAGAGCGGCGGGCATTTCGCGGCGGGTCTCGGTACCATCGAGCTCACGATCGCGCTGCACTACATATTCAACACCCCGGAAGACCGCATCGTGTGGGATGTCGGCCACCAAGCGTATCCGCATAAGATCCTCACCGGCCGGCGCGAGCGCATGGACACGATTCGGCACTGGGGAGGTCTGGCGCCGTTTCCCAAGCGCGACGAAAGTCTCTACGACACCTTCGGCGTCGGGCATTCCAGCACCTCCATCAGTGCGGCGCTAGGTATGGCGATTGCCGCGAAACGCCAAGGGTCTGGCCGCAAGGCTGTCGCCGTAATCGGGGACGGCGGTATGACCGGCGGGCTCGCGTTCGAGGCCATGAATCATGCGGGGGATCTCGGTATCGATCTGCTGGTGGTGCTGAATGACAATGACATGTCTATCTCGCCGAATGTCGGGGCGTTGTCAAACCGCATCGCTCAAGTCTTGTCGGGACGTCTCTATGCCACCGTCAAGGAAGGAAGCAGGAAGGTGCTATCGACCATGCCGCCGGTGTGGGAGCTCGCGCGCCGCGCCGAGGAGCACGTCAAGGGCTTGATTATACCGGGCACGCTGTTCGAGGAGCTGGGGTTTAATTACATCGGTCCGGTCGATGGGCATGACCTCTCGGCCCTGCTCACGACGATTCGCAATCTGCGTCAATTGCACGGTCCCCAGCTCTTGCATGTCATAACGAAGAAAGGCAAGGGCTATGCTCTGGCCGAGGCGGATCCCGTCAAATACCACGGCGTCACGCCCTTCGATCCGGCGCAGGGTATTGTCTCCTCGAAGGCCCCGAGTAAACCTACTTATACGAAGATCTTTGGCGATTGGATCTGCGACATGGCGGCGCGCGACCCACGGCTGGTCGCCATCACGCCGGCGATGCGCGAGGGCTCGGGTCTGGTGCGATTTCAAAAGGAACACCCGGACCAGTATTGTGACGTCGGGATCGCTGAGCAACACAGTGTCACGGTGGCGGCCGGGATGGCCTGCGAGGGTCTGAAACCGGTGGTTGCGATCTACTCGACATTTCTGCAGCGCGGCTATGACCAAGTCATTCATGATGTCGTCAATCAAAAGTTGCCGGTACTTTTTGCCATCGACCGCGCTGGGCTCGTGGGCGCGGACGGCCCCACCCATAACGGCAGCTATGATCTGACCTTCCTCCGCTGCTTGCCCGAGATGGTGGTTATGACGCCTTGCGATGAAAATGAATGTCGGCAGATGCTCTATACCGGATTCCTGCTCGATGGGCCGGCGGCCGTCCGCTATCCGCGCGGAGAGGGCCCGGGGATGCATGTCGAAGAAGCCATGACGGCCTTACCCGTCGGCAAGGCCGAGATCAAGCGTTCGGGTAAGCGCATAGCGCTATTAGCGTTCGGAACGATGGTCGCACCGGCGCTCGAGGCGGGCGAAAATCTCAAGGCCACGGTCGTCAATATGCGTTTCGTGAAACCCCTCGACAAGGAGTTGCTTGCGCAACTGGCCGAAACCCACGAGTTGCTGGTGACGGTCGAAGAAAACGTGGTCGCCGGGGGCGCCGGCGCCGGGGTGGCCGAGATGCTTGCAAACCAAGGCCGACATACGCCCATCGTGCACTACGGCTTGCCCGACCGGCTGATCCAGCACGGTACGAGAGAGGAGATGTTGGCGGACGCGGGACTGACCAAGGAAGGTCTCCTGGATTTTGTCCGCCGGCACGCCAGCGGACTGGTGAAGGTCAGCGCCCCAAGCCTAATAGCCCTGTAAGCGATTAGGTTTAGCCCACCACGACTTCAACACGTTTGCCTAGCGCATGCAGCGCCCGCTCAAGCGCCGCTACCTTGGTCGCGTACCTGGGGTTCAGCATGCGCCGCGCTTCCTTTTCATCCAGACCCAAGCGCCGCGCTAACTCGCTCTTGCTCACCCCCTGTTCACGCATGGCGATGTAGAGGGCGGCCTTCATAGCGGTCGAGATTGGCACATGGACCGAATGCTCGCCCTTGCGTGGACCCGAGGGTATGGGCAGCTCCATACCGTCTTCGATGCGCGATTCGATGGCCGCCTGCAGCGCGCCTTCTGCCTGCTCGATGGCCTCCGCGATGGAATTCCCCTGCGTGATCGCCTCGGGCAAATCCCGGCAAGTGACGACGAACCCCCCGTCGCTTTCGTCCGGGGTCAGGACGACGGGATACGTAAAATGCTGCATGTCCACCTCCTAAAACAAATCTCTGTCTGATAGGCCAAGCTGTTTGAGCATACTGTGGTACGTGCCGGTCTTGAGCTCATCTTTCGGATTACGAACGATGGTGCGCCTGTCGCCCAGCGTCAGAGTCCCGTGGGAACCCTTGCCCATATCCGGGCGCCACGAACATGGGATCCCCTTGGACTTGGCGTAGCGCTGAACACGTTTGACGAACGCGCCGCCTTTCATACTCTAGTATCGGGGATTTATAACACCCCTGGCTACCCGATTACCCCGCGTCTTCGTTTACCGAGGATGCAAAGTCAGCGGCAGGATCCTGGCGTAGAGCTCGAAGTCCTCATCAGTCGTAAAGATCGCGAGTGCTCGGCGGGCAGCGACCGCGCAAATGAGAAAATCGACACTCGTGCCCTGGACACCGGCCGCGCGGCAGCGGTTGGAGAAGGAAGCAGCCTCCTCATAGTCGCCGGTACCGAGCTCGACGTCGGGAAAGGCGCGCAGATGCTCCCGGAGCGCGTCGAACTGGTTGGGAGTACGCACGCCGGAAAGGAGCTCTTGGCGAACAGGCCCCATGATGAGAGCCCGTCCGTCATGAACCAGATCCGCGAGCACGGCGACCAAGGGAGAGGGAGAGGCGTGCCCTTTACGCCGTAGGGCCAATGACCAAACCGAGGTGTCGACCAATACGTTCAAGAAGGCCGTCGCGCCTTCTTGTAGTCGTATTCGGGGTCGAAATCGATCTGGCCAAATAGCTCCAGCACCCGCGTCTGCTTCCGATGC
>JBIMKD010000125.1:0-2617 GCA_043673815.1 Chromatiales bacterium | reverse complement strand
GGTGCCGAAGTACAGTCCCCCGAAAGCCACCACGACCTGTTGCGCCACCTGCCGACTGCGGATGAGTTTGAACCCCCGGGCGACCGCGTCGGCGGCGAGGTCCCGGTTGATCTCGGTGAGGTGGCTCTCTCCCGCCAGAAGTTGCGCGAAGCGTGGCGGCTCTTCGACGTTCCAGGTCATCTTGATCTCTTTCCAGTCCACCACACCCCACTTCCAGTGCGGCGTCGGGGCACGCTCGTACAAGACGTAGCGACCCAGTTGCCGCTCCTTGAAGATATACGGTCCGGTGCCGGCCGGCCTCGTCTCGTACGCCATCTCCCCTTCTTTGTCCCACTGCGCCTTGCTGAAGATGATCATGCTCGAGGCGCTCGAGTAATAGAACTGCAAGTCGAGGCACACGACCTTGCAGTGCATGACGATCTCGTGGTCGCTGATCACTTCCACCCGCTGGACCGCGCACATGCCTTGCTTGTAGGCCGTCGTGGTTGGGTCCTTGCGGCCTGGGTAGTTGGGGTCACACCACACGGCGTGGTTGTGCACCACGTCCTTGGCCGTAAACTCGCCATAGCCGTGGTGGAACGGCACGCCCTTTTGCAGCTTGATGCGCCAGGACCGGCCGTCTTTGGCCATGTCCGCGCTCTTGGCCAGCCAGGGATTGTAGCCACCCGACGAAACGTCGACCTCGAACAGCCACTCGAACGCCGGATCGTGCTGAATGTTGTGGTCGGGGGTGCCGAGGATCCAGGGGCGCATGTAATCCCGATAGGGGATGATGAGACCCATCACCAGCCGGTCCACCTTGGCCTTGCCGGTGGCCGGCTGAGCCTGGGCACTCACGCCGGTCAGCACCAGCAGTAGCACCGGCAACACGCGGAGCAAGACGTGAGGTTTGGGGAATCGACTCGGCACCATGGTCGTCCCTCCTTGCTTGCGCGGTTTCCCTGCTTACGGGTCTTGGTGTCGCCTACCGGGGATTCTTCGACGAGCGGCGAGCCCAGCTTGAAGTGCACGAGCTGGAGTTCGTTTACGGAACAACTCGCGGAGACCACCGGCACCGGTCTCGGGCGGACCGTGCGGCAAGCTGCCTTCCCCGGGGCGTCTGGTCATGCACCGCCTCCCTCCCGACGAGCGGGCGGGGACAGAGCGTGCGCTGCGCTCGATGTGTCGAGCGGGGACGATGCGACGTTAAGGTGTGGAGAATATCCTGTCAAGGAAAACCCTTGGCGTTGAAGCGCGTGGCATCATACAGGGTGATGGAGCACCCCCGCGGGCGTTCACACTACTGTGGCAGGTACGTGTCGACGGTAAGCCGCCAGGACTACAGCCATCGCCGCCCTGGGGCCAGCCCCGCGCCGAGGTGCTCAGCAACTGGCTCGGTGTCGAGGCCGGCGACCGGGGCCGCCCTGAAGCGGTGCGACGCAATCGCGAAGAGAGAGGAGTCTCGGTCATGACCAATGAAGCTCTGCGCACGATTCTGCCGATCGCCGGTTGGGGCGAAGAGCGCGCTCGCGCGGTCGACATCACCGGCGGCGCCGATCCGATACTGCCGACGCCGTTCCGCATCGGCGAGACCAGCGCCGCCACCCTCGCGGCGGTCGGCCTCGCCGTCTCCGATCTGTGGGCGCTGCGCACCGGGCGCCGCCAGGAGGTCGCGGTCGATGCTCGCCAGGCGACCGCCTCGCTCCGGAGCGGGCACTACATGCAGATCGACGGGGCTCCCGTATCCACCGAACGCAACACGGTGATGGGGGTCTATCCGGCCAAGGACGGTCGCTGGAGCTATCTGCACTGCAATTTCCCTAACCACCGGGCGGCCGCCCTCAGCGTGCTCGGCGTGCGGGAAGATCGCGAGGCGGTGCGCAACGCGGTGGCGAAGTGGGACGCTCTGGAGCTCGAGGAAGCGATCAACGCCGCCAAAGGCGCCGGGGGCATGGTCCGCACCATGGAAGAGTGGGCCCAGCACCCGCAGGCCAAGGCGATTGCCTCGTTGCCCCTGATGGAGATCGTCAAGATCGGCGATAGCTCAGCAGAACCGCTCCCCGACGGCGATCGGCCGTTGTCAGGTGTCCGCGTGCTCGACCTGACGCGGGTGCTCGCCGGGCCGACCTGTGCGCGTACCCTCGCCGAGCACGGCGCCGACGTCCTAAAGATCACCGCAGCGCACCTACCGAACATCGGCTACCAGGAATACGACACCGGTCACGGCAAGCTCTCCGCCCACCTCGATCTGCGCGAGCGGAAGGATATCGAGACTCTCCGCGAGCTGGTCCGCGAGACCGACGTGTTCTCGCAAGGCTACCGGCCGGGCACGCTTGGCCAGCGCGGGTTCTCGCCCGAGGCGCTAGCGCAATTGCGGCCTGGTATCATCGTCGTCTCGCTGTGCGGCTTTGGCCATGTCGGGCCCTGGGCGTCGCGCCGCGGCTTCGACACGGTGGTGCAGACGGTCAGCGGCATCACGAGCCGCCAGGGGCAGCTGTTCCCCGGCACGGCGCCGGGCCCGCAATTCTATCCAGTGTCGGCGATCGACTACCTGACCGGCTATCTAATGGCCTTCGGCGCGCTGGTGGCGCTCGCCCGCCGCGCGCGCGAGGGGGGCAGCTGGCTCGTGCGGATCTCG
>JBIMKD010000124.1:0-3478 GCA_043673815.1 Chromatiales bacterium | reverse complement strand
GGGAAACCCGCGAAGGTGGTGATCGTCGCCTGCATGCGCAAGCTCCTCAGCATCATGAACGCCATGCTCAAATCCAACTCACCTTGGAACCCAAAAATCGCTTGACAACGAACACGGTTGCTCTCCCGGAGGGAGAGGGAGAAAAGACAATGCCTGTCCCGAAAGAACAGGGGCCTTGGAGAGGGCTCCAAATCTCAAATATGTGTGGTTAGACTTTTTCACAAACTCTCAGCGCGTCACTAGAACATACGACCCCGGCGCCGTGGCGGTTCTGGCGCGTAGCAAACGCGATCTCGCGATCGCCGCCATCGTAGTCTTTTGTGTCTCCGTCGGGCTCTATCTCGACGGGGACTGCACCCGCATAGAGCAGTACTTCCTCGGCGCTATCGCGTGGTGCTTTTTATTCGGGCTCTTGCAATTCGAATCCCCCGCCATTCGTATGCAGGTCGGGGTGGCCGTCGCGGTGGCGACCTTGTGCGAGTATTCCTTCGCGCCCCTCTATCATATCTACACCTATCGCTTCGACAATGTTCCCGCCTACGTCCCGCCCGGCCACGGCATGGTGTATTTGACGGCCGTGGCGCTTGCCCGATCTACGCTCTTCGAGCGCTACGGCGCGCCCATCGCGCGCGTGACGCTCGCGATTGGGGCGTGCTGGGTTTTATGGGGCGTGACCTACGCCGAACGCGCCGACACGGGCGGGGCGGTGTTATTCCTGGTGTTCTGCGGCTTTTACTTAGTTGGGCGCTCACCGCGTCTTTACATCGCGGCCTTCTATATCACGAGCTACTTGGAGATCGTGGGCACCCATTCAGGCGCCTGGGCCTGGGCGGTGCATTGGCCCTCTTGGGGCCAGCTACCTCAAGCCAATCCGCCGAGCGGCATCGCCGCCGGGTATTGCTTCCTCGACACAATCGCACTATTCGGCGCTCCCATCGTGGCGCGATTCATAGAATCCTGCGGCACGGCATTCCGGCGCCTGCAGCCTGTCCCCATGCGCGTAAGTCCAGCGCCTTCGGCGCGCGAAAGGGGCTAATCGCACGCCGCGACCCTCCCGCACACCGGGTTACGCCCGGCAGGCGATGGGCACGGCCCAATGGTGGCCTGTCGTCTCCCCTGTTAGCGCTGCGCAACCCGCATCGCGGCGATGAGCCGCCCGAGCCCGTCGTAGGCGTAGCACACCTCCTGCGCAAAGCGCCGATCGGCCCGCGAGCAGCAGGATCAGCCCGGCTATGAGGTAAATTCTCGCTTCATGCTAAACATGGCCCGGATCGGATGTCGTGAACGTAAGCCCAGCTGAAAGCGCCCTAGAGGGTATGCATGAACGCGCAATTTCTTGTCGTCGGTTTTGCGCACGAGATTTTCAGACTCGATAAGAACATTGCCGACTTACCGGTAAGCCAGGCCATCGTCACAAGACACGCCATTGGTGGATTCGCACACAACCCGGCTTCGCAATCCACATGGTTGCAGCAACTTTATGCAGTACGTATAGTAGACGCGTTTATACGTATAGATCTAATAAGCTTAAGATGAAAACGAAACTTACCATCACGATCGATAAAGAGATTTTGCCTCTGGCGAAACGGTATGCACGTTCGCAAGGTGTTTCGCTGTCTCAACTCGTTGAAACAACGCTGAGGTCGCTGAGTCGTGAAGTGCAACTCTCGTTTTCAGCACGATGGAAGGGCAAGTTCGAGCCGGCGAGTCGAGACGACGAGCGCTACCGAACACTGGCCCGGAAATACCTGTGATTGTCCTTATCGATACAGACATTCTTATTGACTTAGCGCTCGATCGCAAACCATACGCTGAGCCAGCGGGACGCTTGCTCGACGCTTTACAGAACCGCCCAGGCACGGCGTTCATCGCCTGGCATACGGTGTCGAATTTCTACTACCTCGTGGTTCCTACGCAGGGGCGAGAAAGCTGTAAGGCGTTTTTATCCGATCTCGTTCGGTTCGTCGATGTCGCACCAACCACCACCGATAGTTTGCGCTACGCTGCGAAGCTCGATATGAAGGATTTCGAGGACGCTATGCAGGTCGCTGCCGGTATGGCGTGCCATGCTGACGTGATCGCTACGCGCAATGTACGTGATTACGCCAAAGCCCCTTTGCGAGCGACCACCCCTAGAGCGGTATTGGATGAGATGTGAACAGCTATCCTTCCGCATAAGACCATAACAATCGAAGGGCGTCTCAAAAATTGTCGCGAGCAAATGTGGGGTGGAGAAAGTGAAGGGCTATGAGCACACCTACCGGGTACGGGCGGGAGATTTTCCGGCTCGTGTATGAAAGTGGCCGGAAATGAGGTAGCGATTATTGCTGTCAGTCATCGTAAGGATGTCTATCGTGAGCTAAAGTAATCAGCCCTCCTCCTGTTCGTTTATCCACCAAGCTCTTTGTAGGGTGGGTTAGGGCGACAGCCCGTAACCCACCAACCCGCCAAGCGGAGCTTGGCTCCTATCAAAAAAGAGGGCCGGTGACAACCGAAAAGTATTCTCACGACCGTAATGGTGTGGTAGATTTCTTGGCCACAATGGAATGTGCAGCATCAAGGCAAGGAGGTCGTTATGCCGAGGAAACCCCGGATGTATCTAGCAGGTCTACCCTGCCACGTTGTCCAGCGGGGCAATAACCGCTGCGCCACCTTTTTCGATGACGCCGACTACCGGCACTACCTTGACTGTCTTAAGGAGGCAACAGCGCGTTACCGCGTGTCGCTGCACGCCTACGTATTAATGACGAACCACGTCCATCTACTGATGACGCCCTCGGACGGGTTGGGGGTTTCCGGTGTCATGCAGTCCCTGGGGCGGCGCTACGTGCAGTACATTAACCATCAGTTTCGACGCACCGGAACCTTATGGGAAGGCAGGCACAGAGCTAGTCTCGTGCATGCACAGCACTACCTGTTGATATGCTACCGGTATATCGAGCTCAATCCGGTGCGCGCCGGGATGGTGTCTCATCCTGGGGAGTATCGGTGGTCAAGCTACCGCTGGCATGCCTACGGAGAGCCGGACCGGGTCGTTTGCGACCATGAACTCTACGACGCTTTGGGTAAGGATGACGCATCGCGACAACGCCACTATCGGGAATTGTTCGCTGCAGCGCTTGATCCTGCGGACGTGCATGCGATCCGCCAAGCAAGCAGTTTCTCGATGCCGCTTGGCAGCCAGCGTTTTCGTGAGCAAGTGGAGGAAGCCACGGGACGGAGGATTGGCTACGCAGCCCGCGGTAGGCCTCGGGGTAAACAACCCACAGCTAGCGACCCGAACTAACCATCGAGAATCGTTCTCCGTTGTCTCCGACCCCTTTATTTTCCTTATTTTCCTTTATTGTCCATCATAGGGTTAAAACCACCGGCTTTTAGCCGGTTAGCTTTAGCTGCGAAAATGCTGCGCAAGGAGGTGCATCATGGACTACAGATATGGCAGTCATACAGTTTTTCAGATTGAGTATCACTTTGTATG
>JBIMKD010000123.1:0-2586 GCA_043673815.1 Chromatiales bacterium | reverse complement strand
TTTTGTCAACATAAAATCACTGAAATCGATTTGCATCATCCTTATGAGTAGTCATCGATGTGTTACCCATGTCCCCGAACACCTGTTACCCTTGACTCCGGTCTATACACTCCCAGAGGGAGAGGGAACCAATAATTTCAGCAGCCTGTCAGGCCTTCGCGCGCTTCAGCGCCTGCTCAAGGCTTTGTTTGCGGGTCAGGGCGTCGCGCCAGCGATCGCCCGTCTCCATCAGGCGCTGCGCCGCGTTCGTGATCCTGAAATCGAGCGGATGTGCGCCTCCAAGCTCCTCCCAGCCGAGCGGCATCGACACCGGCGCCCCAGGCTCGCCTCTCGGCGAGTAGGCGACGTTCAAGGTCTTGCCGCGAACGTTCATATTATAATCCATAAAAATCTTTCCCGTCCGCTTGGGCACGCGCCACTCCAAGGTGATGTCCTTAGGGTGCAGGCGCATCAGGTGGCGGCCGACCAGCTCCGACACATGGCGCGCGGCGTCGAAATCGAGCGTGCGCCGGATCGGCACGAAAACGTGCAGGCCGGTCTTGCCAGAGGTCTTGACGATGGGCTCGAGCGATAGGGTCTGGAGGCACTCGCGCAGCCGGAACGCCACCTCTTTCGCCTTCTCGAAAGCGACCGTGCTGAGCTCGGGTTCCGCGCCCGGCGCTTCCTTGCCGGAATAGATGTAGGGGTCGATGTCGAATACCACATAGTCGGGATAGTTGAGCACCGAGGCCTCCAGCGCCTCGAGGGAGGAGGCGTAGTCGGTGCTTTTTGATGCCGCGTCGGATCCGGGCTTCGCGCGCGAATGCCAGACATGGAATTCGAGCGTTCCGGACTGCGCGAGCCACAGCAAGGTCGGCTGGTTGCTACAGTGGAGGTATTCGTGGCTTTCATCCTTATGACCCGAAAAGACGGTGATGGTTTCGACGAACTCCGGCCGCTCCTGCTCCCAGTGCTTCTGAAAGAAACGCTCCTTCTTGATGCCATCGGGCATACGGATCATGGTGAGCGGCCGCGCGGCGAGATGCGGCAGGATGTAGGGCGACACCTGCGCGAAGTAGCGCAGGAGATCGCGCTTGGTGAGCGCCGGCTGCAGCAGCGCCGGATCGGCGGGCCAGTAGACACGATCGAGGTGCGTGAGGTGGATCCGGTGCGGGCCCACCGCGAGCGGGAAGGCGGTTTTTCTGTTTTCGAGTTGCACCAGGATCTCCTCGACCTCACCCCCAGTGCGGGCACGCGGACCCGCCGGCGACGCTCGGGCGGGCTCGGCGCGCCGCACCGATTTCGGATCGACGTCATCGCGCAGCCGCAGGAATACCGGTGCGCGCAGCGAACCGTCCTCGGTCCAGCTCTGAAAGCTGACTTCGGCGACGGCCTCGGGCTCGACCCAGGTTGCCGGACCGTTCAGCTCCGGCTTTTCGGCGAAGGGTCGGATCTTCCGCTGCAGCCCATCGAGCCGCGCCTTGACCTGCGCGAGCGTCTTGTGGTCGAAACCGGACCCGACATGCGAGGCATAGCGCAGCTTGCCTTTGTCCCAGTAGCCGAGGAGAAGGGCACCGAGCGGCTCACGCGAGCCTTTGCCTTTCGTGTAGCCGCCGACGACGAAATCGGCGCTGCGTGTGGGCTTGATCTTCAGCCACGACGCCGATCGCCGGCCGGTCTCGTAACGGCTGGCCTTGCGCTTGCCGATCACGCCCTCGAAGCCGCTCGCGAGCGCCGCCTTGTGCATTGCAATCCCGTCTTCGGAAGCGTGCACGAGTTGCACGAGGGGCGTTGGCAGCAGGCATTGCGCGATATAGCGACGCCGGTCCCGGTACGGCGCCTTGCGGAGATCAATGCCTGCGAAATACAGGAGGTCGAAACAGTAGAACACCGCAGGCACGTTCCGGTCCGCCGCCGCAATCTCCCGTTCCGCCTTCAACTGCACGCGGTTCTGCAGCGCGTTGAACGAGGGCCTGCCGGCTGCATCGAACGCCACGATCTCGCCATCCAGGATCATGCCCCTCACGGCCTGTTTGCCGAGCTCCGCGGCGAGGGCCGGAAAACGGCCGGACAAATCGAGCCCGCGCCGCGAACGCAGCATCACGCCATGCTCGTCAATAAAGGCGAGCACCCGATAGCCGTCGAGCTTGGGCTCCCACATCCAGTCGGCTCTGTTGAAGGGCGCCTCAGTGACTTCCGCGAGCATCGGCGCGAGCTTTTCCGGCATCGCCTCGGCCTCGCCGGCCGGGACGAGGAGCGCCGCGGGGATCCGATGCGCGGGAATGACCTTGAGATCTTCTACGACGACGCCGGAGAGTACCGAGCGGTTCTTGTGCGTGATATCGTCCTCGGAGGTGAACCGATCCTTGTGCTTGATCAGGAGCCAACTCTTCTGGTCCTTGGTGCGCACCAGCGCGAAGGAGCCTTTGAGCTTCTCGCCGCGGAGCTCGATGCTGAGCTTGCCTTGTTCCATCCCCGCCCGGACCTGCCGCTCAGCCTGCGTGCGATCGTGGAACCAGGTCTGGCCGCCCTCGTCGGGAGAGTAGACGCCGCAATCCCAGACGATCACTTCGCCGGCGCCGTATTGTCCGGGCGGGATCACGCCCT
>JBIMKD010000122.1:0-4921 GCA_043673815.1 Chromatiales bacterium | reverse complement strand
TCCCTCCACTCCTATGCGAATGTAAAGCTCAGTAAATACGCGACGACGACCGAATTGCCCGTGCGGGAATGGGGAATATAAAGGGAAGATACGACTGGACCTGTTAGCTGTCAAACACGCGGGTCCTGGGTCCAGGATCGCCGCTTAAAAGCTGGTTACGACAACCTACCGCCAGCACGGACTTCCAGTCATGGTAGCCGCGTTTATGCCATGCGGCGATTAACGAGCGGCGAACTGCTCCTCGGTCGGTTCCGCACAACAATACCATGGCTCGCTAAGCTGAGCCGGAGCGAATCGCGCACCCATTGCAGGCAGCGATGGGACCGGACGACCGGCACGTTCATGGGCGAGTTTCCATATTTCGCTGAAGATCTGATCATTCGGCTTCGTGGCGCCTTGCTGCACAAGCGCCCTAACTTGCGTCTGGAGCGTGTCGACCTTAGGGTCTGGGTTCGACCACGGATAGACAAGCGCCGCTTCATCAAGGGGGCCTACGAGGGCACGCACCTCCGAAAGCTCAAGCAGCCGCGAGCCAGGCGGGATCAGCAAGCGAATCGTCAATTGTACCGGTGCGACCGATCGGATCAGTTCAAGCTCGGCAATCACATTTAAGAGTTCCAGGTAGCCGGTCAGGGTGATCCAGGGCGTGAACGCCACGAAGGTTGGAGCCAGCGATAAGCCCACCTCGTCGACGAGCCGCACTACCCGGAAGAAATCCTCGCGGGTATGGCCCTTCTCTAGGATCGCCAAGATCTGGTCGTCCACCGATTCCACCGCCGTGGTCACGAATAGGCAGCCCGTCTCTTTTAACACCGGCAGCAGCTTCCTATGTGCCAAGAGATGCTCCACCTTGATCGTCACATCGTAGGTCAGCTCGGGGAAGTCCTCGTGCACCGCCCTGACGATCCGGAGCGCATGCGTAGGGCCATTAAAGAAGTCCGGGTCCCCGAAAGTGATGTGGCGTGCGCCCGCTGCAGCTTGCTGGCGAACGTCCTCAAGTACGATTTCGCGAGGGATGATGCGAAACCGGCCATTGTAGACTGGCACCACCGGACAATGCCGGCACCGGTGTTTGCAACCGCGGCTCGCCTCCACATAGCCCGCCGTCCGCCTATCTCCATTCGGCAACCGCAAATAGGCATACCGATCGAGGTCGGGAAGGCCTCCGCGATCGGGGATGACGAAATCCTGCCGGGCGAGCGAGATTCGCGGCTCCGGCTGCTCCCCCGGCATTGCTTCCACGCCGCGCTCGATGCGTTGCGCCAGGGCGGTGAGTCCTTCTTCGAACTCACCGCCCAATACGGTCTGGACGCCTAGGTGTCGCAAGTAGACCTCGTTCATCGGGGCATAGAGGCCGTAGGCGGCGATATGCGCGCTGGGGTTCAAGCCTCGCACCTCAGGGATCATCCGCGCCGCCAGACGGGTGGCCGTGTGCATCGGAACGTAAAAGGCGATGAGGTCGGCTCCGCGAAATACCTCTTCATCGAGACACTCCACGGCGAGGTCCAGTGTCTTCACTAGAGCACCCCGTTGCCGCAGCATTGCAGCTGGCTCTGCTAGGCCGAAGGGTTGATGGCCTAGCGCATAGGTCGAGACCAACAACACCTGCGTGGGGCGCTTAGCTTCGACGGTTCGGACCTTCCACCCGTCTGACGGGCAGCCGGCTCGGCCACACGCACTCGACGTGCTTAACGGACTGACGTCCATTTCCGCTTAGGGAAACGCGCTCGATTACCGGATCACGAAGGTATGACGATCGACGGTCGTTGTGATCTCTATTTCACCCTCGCCGATGGCCTTCCATTCTTTAAAAGACGCGCCGTCTTGTAAAACCTTACGTTCCTTGCCCTCTAGATTGGTGACTTTAAAGGTCGTTTTACCGCCTGTTTTCTTCTCGTCTCCGGGTAATAAGGCTACCATCAAAGCGCCCAAGCTTTCATCGTAGTAGGCTTGCCCCACACTGACCGTCGGATAGTCGATACCAGAAACGGTAGGCTGGTGGAATTTCTTCAGGTTGGGCTCATTGTACAGGCGATACCAGCTGCCCTGTCCCCCGGCAACCGTCATCAGGAGCCAGTCGTTGGGCCAACCCCGAGGCCAAGGTTCATCGAGGCCGAATTGATAGTAGAATTCGCCTTCCTTCGCGGTGGGCTGATAGCGCTTATTCGCCCAGGTCATCAGTTGGGAATGGGTATCCAAGTCGCCGAACTCCCAAGCGCATGCCGCTGCGGCGCCAAAACCGACCAAATCCTCTCCACCGCCTAGCTCCGGCGGGAAGTTGATGTGGGCAGATCCATCGGGCTCTTTGACCATAAACTTCTTCTTTGCCCCGGCATACAAGCGCTGGGCGAGATTCTGATCGTCGGGCCAATACTGGTAAGCACAACAGAACCAGTTGCCCGGGATCTGATGCTTAGGCCCGTTCATGTTATAGGGTATGTCACGATCGTAGTATATGGAGGCCCACTCATAAGGCCCATCGGATCCCTTGGCTCCACCGACGAGGTTCTGCTTGGCCCAGTCCAGCCACCGATAATAGCCAGTTTGGTAATTGGTGTTATGGATTTTGTCGAGTATCTTCATACCGAGGCCACCGACGCTGACGCACCAAGGAAAGACCTTCCCTACCTCACAGTCGATCCCAGGGGTGAGATCGGTCCCGCCTTCGTCCACTGGCGCCGTAAATTGGTCGTAGAGCACTTTTGCCATCTGCTTTTGCGTATACTTGAATTTTATTTTGTCGTCGTACACCAGCTCGATCGGTTCGTCATACTTGGCACTGCCACAGACAAATTCATACAGGCCAATCATGTTGACCAGGTATCCCTTGCCCATCATATAGGACCCGCCGTTGCCGTAGATGGGATCCGGATTGTATTTGCGACCGACAGGGGGCGCGTGTGGTTGGGTATAGGGGGAGGTGCGCCTCGCCTCTTTCGGGGGCACCTTGGTCGCGAGCCCGTTTCCGTAGTAGCCGGGCGCGTTGTAGACGCCCGCCCATCCGGGTGGCATGTTCTTATCGTAGTAATCGTAGGGGTACTGGGCGCGGTTGGGATCGAGGCCCTTCTGCTCTACGAGATCGAACCACGCCGCGTATTGGGTCATCCGCTGGACCATCAGGTCGATGATCTCCGTGCAGCCCTCTCGCCAGGCGGGTATCTCCTGGGCGATCTTTGCGGTGACCCGCGTAGACCATTCGAGGTCATAGCGAGGATACATGTACCAGGGGAAGATGCTCCATCTGTCCCAGGCATCCGAGATTTCACCTCCCTTGGTCCAGTCATCCTTCACATGTGATTTTCTCCAGAGAAATTTCAATACCCCGCGCGCTTCATCGGAGAGGGACGGATATCCAGGGACCACATGCAAGGATCTCATCGTTTCTACCGTAGCCATCGTTCACCTCCTCTTTTCGTTTCATGTTCACTCTTTAAGTAACATCAAAGTCGCATCATTCGTGACCGGTTAACGCTTGTAATCACGCGGCTTAGCCGGCAGCGAGTCCTCTAATGGCGCGAAATGAATGCTTTTAGTCGGTCCCAAACGGGACTGCTGCCAAATAAGAACGTTTGTTCCTCCGCGAGCAGGACAGTCGGCGCGCCACCACTCGAGATTTCGACTGCATGGGCAACGGTTTCTTTTCCGCCCTCGGAGTGCGTACACGCTTGCAGGGCCTCTAGGGACGGGAAATGGATCTCGGCAATCCGATAAAACGGTGGCGGTGTCCCATCCGGAGTTGCTACGACTTTAGTCGCTACAAACCTCGTCTTGCCGACGAGTTTTTTCACGATCATCGGCACATGCTCTTCATGATAAAGCTTCTCGAATGCCTCGAAGCTCATGGCGTATTCGGAGGAGAGTCCATCGCATATCGACATGTCCTCGTCCTCGTAAAGCTTCTCGAACGCCCTAATATCATGTGGGCACGGATACATCACCATTAACTTAATATCAGCCACAGCACCCTCCTCTCATAATACCTACGTCCCACAGGGAATGCGTGTAAATCAGCTGTCATCCCGGCCATGGATTGGCCGGGACCCAGTGCAGCGATTCCCTCCCTAGACCTGGATTCCGGCCATTCCCTGGCCAGAAAGACAGTACCTGAGCGCCGATGCACCGCTTTCGATTCCCGCACGTTATTTGTGGGACACCGCACTAGGAGCCATGGAATTCTCTTGTGGAGCCACACATGCTCGGAGTCGGTCCCAAAGCGATTTGCTGCCAAATACGAATACTTGTTCCTCCGCGATCAAAAATACAGGCGTACCGCCACTGGAGATTTCGACCGCGTGGCCAACGGTTTCTTTTCCGCCCTCGGACTGCGCACACGCTTGCAGGGCCTCTAGGGACGGGAAATGAACCTCGGCGATCCGGTAGAACGGGGGCGGTGTCCCGTCCGGGGTCGCCACGACTTTGGTCGCTACAAACCTCGTTTTACCGGAGAGCTTCTCCACCGCCATCGGTACGTGTTCCTCTTGATAAAGCTTTTCGAATGCGTCGATATCCCGAGGACGCGGATACATCACTATTAACTTAACGCCAGCCATAATATCCTCCTATCATTGTGTCGGTTGAGAGAAATTCGCGGTTCCCTGTTTCAACTTCAAATTTATTCCCCGCGGTCTTGCCGCGGGATCCAATTGACTTCACTCCTCGCTATAAGCGCGTCCAGACCCGTGCCCAGCCTAATTATAGACTGTTCGTTCTATAATAAAGAAAAAATCATTCCAAAGGCCGGAGCGTCACCTCGACCACCTCTTCGAGCGCCGAACGATCGCTTCGGATCTTTCCAATAACCAAGAGACCTTGCAGGTTGCAGGTCAAGTAGCGCGCTAGCGCGTGTAGATCGCGTTGGTTATCGAGCTCGCCTGTACTCTGATCGCGCAGTAAGGTCTTATAGAAACCGTCCTCGAGTTGC
>JBIMKD010000121.1:0-4869 GCA_043673815.1 Chromatiales bacterium | reverse complement strand
CTCGATGCGCGCTGCGCGTAGTCCTCCAAGCAGGGCCGCGATCAGAGCCGCCACCAGTGTCATGGCGAGCGCGGCCGCGAAATGTAAAGGCAAGAGGAAGCAGACCGATTGCCCGGCCTCCAGGTGAGAGCCTAGCAACGCATTGATCACGGCCTCGAGCACGAGATAGACCAAGACCGCGCCCAGCCAGCCAAGCACGGCGGTGAACAGTGACTGAAAGGCGGGAAAGAGAATGATGCCCCCACTCGCAAAACCTACCAGTCGCAGCACGCTGAGCTCCCGGCGTTTGCGGTCGGTATTGGCCCAGAGACTCGCGCTAAGCGAGAGGGAAAAACCGATCATCCCCGCGATAGCGATGATCCAGAAGACGATACTGAGGTTACGATCCACCGAGAGCACGGTCTCGATCTCATCCGCATTGGTCTTGACCTTTTGGCCCTGATCCGACAGCAGTTGCGCCAAGCCGGCAACCTCATAGACCGATCGCGCATAGAGACGATAGGCGGGATAGCTGCGCTCGGCACCCACGGGCGGACCCCCGGCCCAGCCAAACTCGGGCACGGCGCGGCCATCGCGAAACGACTCCGCGGCCAGGAGCAGCTCCAGGCTGGTAAAGGCGGCGGGACGCGCAAAGGCGGCGGGAGGCGCGATCCCCGCGACCTCAAGTTTGAACTCGACTCTTTCGCGTTGTCCGCCGTATTGGCGCGCGAGACTGGCTTCGATGCCGGCCCCCGGCGCCACGTTTAACTTACGCGCGGCCGCGTCCGAAAGCACGATTTGGCGCAAACCCCGCGGTTTTTGAGGGCTCGATGCGAGCAGCGGATCGCCGTCCCCCGAAGGGATCAGTTCCGCCGGTACAATGAAGGGCGCCGAGCGGCTACGAAGCTCGACGGTGGCCGCCAGCGTGCGCGTACGCGGTACGACAAAAGCGACCTCGGGTCGCGCGCGCACGGACGCGAACCATTCGGCCGTGTACCGGCTGCTGCCGAGCGGGCGGATCTCGCGTTTGCCAGGGTCCTCGGACAGGCTCGTCATCATGTTCGTGATGATCCCGAACTTGACGCCGAACAGCACCATCAAAGGCGCGAGCACCGCGGCCAAGCCCAAGATAAAACAAGCGGACATATGCCATTCGTGGCTATAGTCACTGTAGGCAAGGCTAACGATGTTCCGCCACGAAGACATCCGGCCGCCTCAATCCCTAAAGGTCGATTCGATCCACCGTCCCCCGTCGCGTTCGCGGGAATCTTGGTGCAGGCTGCGAAAATCGTGCTTATAGATCTGAGCCCAATCGTGGCTGGCGGCGATAAACGTCACCCCGATCTCCTTCACGAGCTCCATGACGGCGCCCATGATCTTGCGCGCGGTAATGGGATCAAGGGATGCCGTCGGCTCGTCCGCGATCACGATGGAAGGCCGGTGGGCGAGAGCGCGCGCGAACGCTGCCCGCTGGCGTTCCCCGGCCGAAAGCAGGCCGGGTAACTTGCCGAGGTGGCGCTGGATCCCGAGGACCTTCGCCAAGTGGTCCACGCTCCCGTCCTCAGGCATGCGGAGCAGCCGGCGAGAGAGATTGATGTTGTCGCGCACCGTGAGATAAGGCAGCAAGCCTCCGGTTTGCAACACATACCCGAGGTGCTTTTTCCTGAGATCGCCGAGCCGGTTCTGATCGTGCTTGGTCCACGCCGCCGCGACATCGATGGGGTTCTCTCCTCGGGGGATGAAGGTAAACCGGGCCGCCTCGTCGGGCCGCAAGATCATCGCCAGCACATCGAGGAGCGTGCTCTTACCGCAACCGCTGTAGCCGACGAGCGCGATCGCTTCGCGGTCTTCGATTCGGATCGAGGGAATGACCAACCGAAATCCGGTGCCGTTCGTCGCCCGTGTCTTGACGATCTCCTTGAGGTGATAAATCGCGCTCATCTAGGGCAGCATATCGAGCGGGACCGGGAACACGGATTCCCCGCTCACCGCTCCGCCGTCGAGCGGCACCCAAAGATCGGTATGGTCGTGCAAGGCCTGGTAATAACTGATCTTTCTCTCCAGACGGCTCACAAAATCGACCTGCCGCTCCGCGGGCCATTCTTCCCAATCCGCGAGCGACAAGCCGGTGACTTCGCTGACATAAGGCAGGTCCTCGACGTATTCATTCAAATAACCAAGCTCGGCCAGGGACAGGCCGGCGCCTTCGCCGACGGTCTTCGGATCACGGCTGAGGCGGGCCGCCATGCTCTTGAGCTCATTGATAAAATTGCGCGGCGACAAAACCCCCTCCTCGGCGAGATCCAAGGCCTGCTGCAAGCCGTTGCGCAGGTCGCTCAACTGATCGCGGCTCATGAGCACACGCACCTCAATCGAGGAGCGCTTGGGGTCTTTAAAATCACGATCGACCAGCCAGGCATCGAACACCGCCGGCGGACGCTCCCCGTGCACTTTGCGCAAGTAACGCAACTGCAAAGCGTATCCGAGCTTCGCGACCTTTTTCTTGAGCGCGACCAGATCTGCTTGCCCTTCACCCGCGTGCTCGGGCGGGAGCGCCGCGTCACCCTTGGCCACCTTGCCGACCTGTTCCGCCAACTGGTCCGCGAGAGTCTGGAGCACCCGCCCGAAGTCTTCCACCTTGCCCATGCCGACTCCATAATAAAGATCGCCAATGCCAGGATATTCAGACAGGCGCTTGTACTGTCGCTCGGCCTTGCGGTGATTCTTCGCTCCCCTCGGCGTGCGCAGGTGCAACACCCAGATCGCGATGCCGCGATCCTGCGCCAGTTGCCGTATTTCGTCCACACCGAGGTGCGTGCTCGAAAAGGCGTCAGTTTTCTCGCGCGCGCCGGCATCGGTCACCAACACGATGTTCCGGGCATCGAAATCATCCCAGGAATTGGCTTCAATCGCGCTCTTGATACCGGCATAAGAATCTTCGATGAAATCGGCATTGGAGGTGGCCGCGGCATCGAGTGTCTGTACTTGGCTGAAAAACCGTTGCGGTTCCCCGCCCTCCTTCAAACTCACGAAGTTACGGACCAGGAATTGCCCTTCGGGCGCGCCGCGTACAAAGTCCCGATAGCTCGTCAGCCCGAAACTGACTTGGTGGCTCAATCCAGCGGCATCGATCGTGTCATAGACCTTGCGTACCACCTCGCGGGTGCGCTCGATGTAGGGACGCATCGACTGGGTGGAATCGATGACGAACACGATCCCGCTGCGGTACCTCGGCGCCTTGTCCCCCGGCGCGTTGTTCGATGGCACCGCCGCAGGCGCCGCGCTTTCCAACGGTACGGAAGCCACTTGAAGCAGGCGCGCCCGTTCGGTTCCGAGGTAGGCGTCCTCATGCCGCTTGATTGGAACCAGGTAAAAATCGTCTTCGATATCGATATTCGTTTCGGGCTGAATCGCGATCACGGGCGAATCCGGCGACAAGGTGCCGAGCACAGCCTCTTGATAGAGCCGGGCATAGGTCTTGAGATCCTGTTTTTCAACCAGGCGCTTTAGAGGCTTTCGGTCGCGGAACAGCAGCACGCGATCGATATCGTCGGATGTTTTGAAGGTCACGGTCAGCGCTTGATGCCAAGGGATTAAATTTTCCTCCCGGATCCAACCGCGCACGCTTCCATGACTGTCGCTACCGACCCTTACCCACTTGCTGTCGTTCAGTTCTTTGCGGCCATACGCATAGAATACCGTGAACGGGATCACCGGTTGCGCGGCGGCATCCATGCTGGGTTTCGCATAGAGACGGCTGCCTGGATTCGCCAGTGCGCGCTGGTACAAGGTCCGCTTTCCGGGCATTAGCAGTGGCCGCTCTGCGCTCTCCTGGGCCAAGACCGGAAAATGAAAAACGCAGGCGATTGCCCCGACGGTCAATGTTCGCAACATGATCTCAATTCCCCACCTTTGCAAATCCGGGCAGCATAACCACCGAAGCGAAGCCCTAAGCGCTGTCCAGTCAACCGATTAGTGCTGCGCCGGCCTACCGCAGGCTCAGGAGTAAACGCCGGGCCTCCGGGTCGCCGGTGCTGGCGCGCTTTACCACCCACTGTTTTAGTTGCTTCAGGCGCTCTCCGGCCTGCACATATCCATTATTGGCTGCATTCCGATACCACTTCGAGGCTTGCAGGGGGTCGGGCCTGCCGAGCAGGCTTGTGTCCTTGGTAAAGTAATTGGGATCGAACATCTCTGCCAATACGAATGCCGATGCCGCGTGACCGGTCCGCGCCGCGAAGAAATACAAGAGATGGGCATCGGCCAGCCGTTGGTCCGCGAGAAATTGACCGGCCTGCGTGTAAACCTTTTCAAGATCGTAGCTCCGGTCACCTGTTCGTATGTCCGCGATGATGGCGCGCGCGCTATCACCGGCCCGGCCGCCCCCCTTTTCCGTTTCTTGCCCGCCGGTGGTTTGGGCGAGTGGGATTGCTTCCTCGGGCGGGACGGATTCCGGCACCTTGCGCGTCCCCGAAAACAAGAACACGCTTATCCCGATGAGCACCGCCAACGCGCCCCACGTGACCGGGCTGCGCAGCGCGGAGGGCCGACGGCGTAGCGGCTGGCTCGCCTTGAACACTGCTTGTGGGGGCCGACCGTGGAAGTCCGCCGTGGCGCGCCGCTTGGCGCCTGGCCGATCGTTCATCGCCCTCTCGTAAGCAAGGTCAAACCACCTTGCCTCCGGTGTCCCGCCCATACTTGGCGCCGACGTAGCAACGATAGGGGCCCAAGCAGCCCGCGATAAACACACTCATCTCTATTATTTATAAAAGGTTTAAATTTATTCCTTAAATTCCCCGCGGTCTTGCCGCGGGATCCTTAGCCATGGGGTTTCCAAAGGGGAGAGGCGCAGCTCTCCCCTTTGGTCGCCCCACGGGGTTCATACCCCGT
>JBIMKD010000120.1:0-4466 GCA_043673815.1 Chromatiales bacterium | reverse complement strand
GTCTTGATCTTGTGGCTGACCATCTGATAGGCGAGCTGGCCAGAGGGTAGGGCGCTAGCCTTGATAGTAATGAGGTGGGCGTCGCCGCCCTCGGCCGCCTGTGCCGACGGTACGGTACGCACGGCCGTCAGTGACAGCGCCGCGAGGAAGGCGATCCCGAATGCGACCGTTGCTCTGGTCATCGCATCTTTCTCCGTTTGTCGAAAATCGACCGCGGGTTGTTCCCGCTGCCGATTAGATGCGATGAAAGGGACGGATCTTACGTGATGGACCGAGTGCCTCAGCTATCCGCGACGTCGCGAAGGGCCTTGTATACCTCCTCGCATTCGGGACACTGGTGGATATGGTGGCTAATCTTGGGGAGCAGTGCAGCGGCGTCCCGACCCGATCGCTCGAGATCCACATAGCGGGGCAGCTGGCGGAAGAATTCCGAGCAAACTAACTCTTCCTCTTCCGCGCCGAAGATGGTATGCACCAATCGCTTGAATGCTTCTTTCTTCATAACACTCGATCCCGATTATAGGATGTCTTTACCGCCCCCGCTCTTACCTCCTGGGTCGCTAATCCCGCTCATCACGCTGGTGCGCGTGCCACTCTTTAAAGACGAGCCGCCCAGTGATAGAAATCCTGATTGCAGGGACGGGCATTTTCCCGCATGTATAGCCTTTCGCGATGGCGATTTCTATGTAAAATGTCACAATCCGCGGTGCAATATTCACTGATGGCTCGGGGGGCTGCAGCGGCCTGACTGGCTCAATCGATAGCGAACATCTTCAAGACCTCTGCCAAGGTGAGGCCGCGCGTCAGGAGGGCACGTTTGAGCTTCTTGCGGGCGTCGTGCAGCAGCTTGTACACGTTATCTCGGTTGGTACCCAGCCAGGCGGCGACTTCATCGAGCGGCATTTCATCGAAGGCATGAGCGACGAGCGCGGAGCGCTGCCTGGGCGTGAGATCCGATTCGATGAGATGCGTCAAGATCCGCCATGCCTCTAGCTGTTGAAAACTGCGGTCTGGGCCTGGCGTCGAAGCGTCCAGGGGCCACGCCGGAATTAGTTCCCCGAGGAGCTCCGAGTCTCGCTTGACCTGCTGCCAGCGTCTGCGGCGCAGATCCACCAGCACGGTGCGTATCGCGATGGCATAGGCCCAGGTGGTGAACTGGCTGTCGCCGCGGAAGCCGGCCAGGTTGCTACGGATGGCAAGGAGTGTCTCTTGGGTACAATCCTCGGCGAGGTGGTGGGCCTCCTCGGCGGCCAAAGAGCCGCGTCCCACGAACTGCCTTGTGAGGTAGGCTCGCACTGCCCGCAAGATACCCTCGCGGAGGTCCCTGAGAGCATCCTCCCGAAGGGGGCCTAGGGCCTCAAGCTCCTCCAGCCATTCCGTGTTGGTTCTATGCTTCATCGATCGTTGTTCCTATCGGAAGGGCGCGGGGGATGCCCGCCTGGTTGCGCAAAATAATTATTGTAGCAGCGCAACGGGTAACAACGGACATTACCTACCCTGCTTCATTGGAGGGACCGGGGCTATGTCGAAGGGAGAGAGCTAATTTGAATACAGTGCGCCATTACCGCACAGGTGCGACTCGAATCAAGCAATCCGGTTAACGGAGATCACAACCATTTTGTAAATAAGTCACAGAAATCGGTTCGATAGTTTACTATCCTTAAACCTAGCGCCAGAGCTCCATGAGGTACGCACCCATGGCGAACAAGAGTAACAACAGCAATCAAACCATCACCCTGCCGCAAGGCGGAGGCGCCCTGCATGGTATCGGCGAGACCTTCTCGCCCGATCTCCACACCGGCAACTTCACGGTGCCTATTGCGCTCCCGCCCGGTCGCAACGGATTCCAGCCACAACTCAATCTCGTCTACAGCACCGGCAACGGGAACAGCCCATTTGGACTGGGATGGGGCCTGAGCATCCCTGGCGTCACGCGGAAGACCTCCAGGGGGATCCCACAGTACGCTGACGATCGCGATACCTTCCTGCTTTCCGGCGCGGAGGATCTGGTGCCCGTCGCGGAGCCGGCGGGAGCGACGCGCTATCGCCCGCGCACGGAAGGCCTCTTCGCTCGCATCGAACATCATCGGGATCCGCAGACGGATCACTGGGAAGTTCGCAGCAAGGATGGGTTGGTCAGCGTGCACGGGACACGGCGCGGCATCCAGAACGATCCGGCGGTCATCGCCAATCCGGAGAATCGAAGTCAGATCTACAATTGGAAGCTCACCGAGACCCAAGACCCCTTCGGGAATACCATCCGCTACGAGTATGAACGGGACTTGGGCGATACCGCCGACCATCTGTGGGACCAGCTCTACCTCAAGCGGATACGTTACGTAGATTACACCGATCCCCAGGGGGGTGACGAGAAATTCCTCGTCTCGGTGACATTCAACTATGAAGAGCGGCCCGACCCCTTCTCGGAATACCGACCGGGTTTTGAGATCCGCACGACCCGACGCTGCGTCAGCATCGAGGTCCGCACCCACGCCGACCGCGAGCGGCTGGCTCGCGTCTATCGCTTGGTCTATCTCGATCAACGCGGGCTGCCCGCCGAACAGCTCCCGCTGAATGGGGCGTCGCTGCTCAGTCAAGTGCTCGTCGAAGGACACGACGGCGATCTCCGCGAGTCGCTGCCGCCGCTGGAATTCGGCTACACGGCCTTCGAGCCGAAAGAGCGGCGCTACCAGCCGTTCAACGGCTCGAGGCCGGACCGCTCGCTGGGCCACCCGGAATTTGAATTGGTCGATCTGTTCGGCAACGGTTTGCCCACCGTCCTGGAGTTCAACGAGCAGGTGCGCTACTGGCGTAACCGAGGCGATGGGCGGTTCGATCTCCTGCGCACCATGGAGACCGCCCCGGCCGGGATACGCTTGAGCGAGCCGGGCGTGCAATTGCTTGACGCCAACGGCAACGGCCGGGCCGATCTGATGGTGGTCGACGGGTTGCGCGACGGCTATTTCCCGCTGACCTTCGAGGGCCAGTGGAACAAGCGCGGATTCGTGCGCTACCCGAGCGTGCCGACGGTCAATCTCGACGCGCCCGACGTGCGGCTCCTCGACCTCGACGGGGACGGGGTGACGGACGCGCTCCGCACCGGCCCGCAATTCGAGCTCTATTACAACGATCCCGACTACGGGTGGTCGGACTTCGAGCTGCGCGAGCGAGTCGTCAGCGATTCCTTCCCCAACGTTACCTTCGAAGACCCCCGCGTCAAGCTCGGGGACATGACAGGTGACAACCTTCAGGACATCCTCCTCATCCACAACGGGCGTGTCGAGTATTGGCCCTATCGGGGCTACGGCCGCCGGGGCCGCCGCGTCACCATGCGCAATAGCCCCCGGTTTGAGGACTCCGCCTTTTTCCCCGGGATCGGCTTCGACCCCAAGCGGCTCTTGGTCGGCGATGTGGATGGCGACGGTGTGGCGGATCTCGTCTACATCTCGTCCGGCCACATTACCGTCTGGATCAACCATGACGGCAACGCCTGGAGCGATCCCATCGTCATCCACGGCACCCCGCCGGTCACCGACGCGACGGCCGTGCGCCTAGCCGACATGCTAGGCACCGGTACCGAAGGGATTCTCTGGACCTATGACTTCGGGGCGTTTCCCGACAGCACCTACAAGTTTCTGGATCTGACGGGCGGGGTCAAACCCTATGTGCTCGATCGGATGGATAACCACATGGGCGCGGTGACCAAGGTCTCCTATGCCGCCTCCACCCGGTTCTACCTGGAGGACGATGCGCGCCCCGAGACGCGCTGGCGCACGCCGCTCCCCTTCCCCGTGCAGGTGGTGGCGCGCGTCGAGGTGATCGACGAGATCTCCCAGGGCAAGCTCACCACGGAGTACCGCTATCACCACGGCTACTGGGACGGGACGGAGCGCGAGTTTCGCGGCTTCGGTATGGTCGAGCAACTCGACACCGAAACGTTCGCTGACTATCACACGTCCGGCGCCCATGGGCCCAAGACACCCTTCGAGCCGGTGCGCGAGAACCATTTCTCCCCGCCCCTTCTCACCAAGACCTGGTTCCACCAGGGGTCCCCGGACTACTGGCCGGACGATCCCCAGGCCCTTTCGCATACGGAAGGCACCAATGCGTTCCTGCGAACATTGACCGATCCGCGCCACCGGCGCGATGCCCTGCGCACCTTGCGCGGGAGCACGCTCCGCACTGAGCTCTACGCCCTCGATGGCACGGTCCATCAAGATCGCCCCTACACCGTGACCGAGCAGGCGTATGGCCTCCTCAGAATGTAAGGTGGATTCGCGTAGCGTAATCCACCGAATGGCAAGGTGCGATGGCCATTCAATGTGGCGGATTACGCGATGCTCATCCGCCCTGTCATAGCTTTGTCAAGCCCCCTTTTTTCTCTTAGTTACCTGGGCCATTTCCCATACCGATCTTTCACACTTGATTTTATCGAAAAGCAAGTATGCTTGAGGGCATGGACAGGT
>JBIMKD010000119.1:0-12944 GCA_043673815.1 Chromatiales bacterium | reverse complement strand
TCCACGGAGTTGACGGCGACCGTGGTGACCGGTCCGCGCGCCCGCCGGATGGCAGCGATGCTGCCCGCGATGTCAACGTGCGAGAGGATCCAGCCGCCGAAGATGCTGCCGGCGTAATTGGTATCCGCCGGCATGGGCACGATTCTCAAGGTCGGTTCTTTCCCTACCGGAAGGCTAACCGGAGTGGAAAGAGCTACGCTTCCCGGTATGTTTATTCTGAAATACCCCGCTGTTTACGACGGGCACTTTAGCATCGGGGTTTCCAAAGGGGAGTAGTGCAACTCTCCCCTTTGGTCAAGGGCGGGGTTCATGCCTCGCCCGCGAAGTAAAATTGATTCCGGGCATGGGCGTTTAATAGATGACCAATAAGTTGAAGACGCTCGGTCTCAACTGGATTTCCTTAATCTTTAGGGTAGCCTCCGCCGCACAGTTCGCATTTTCGTTACCCTGCGTGCCCTCAGCCACGGCGGTGACCGCCAACGACACTTTGCATTGTTGTCCTGGTTGGAGTGAGATTAAGTGCTTCTTCGTAATTGAGGCGAATTCCCCGGAAGCAGGGTTAAGCTTGTTGCCTGCGAAATCCTGCGTCGCTTGAGCGATCGTTTTCGTCTTACTATTAATGCGTAGCTCAACCGTGATTTTCGCCTGACCGCCGGTTGGAGCCACGTTAAGACGGCTGCGGTAATCGTAGACGCCCACGACATAGTAACGTCCCGGTTTCCTTGCCTTGGCCTCGAATTCATGACCGAGCAGGGATATCGCCTGCGCTCGCCCGGCCCCGGTGACGCTTGCCGAGACCTTGATCTGCCCGCTGGTCGCGTCTTCCTCGTGGGTGGCGCTGTTGGCGGGGGAGCTGCTGTCCGCGCTGCCCTCGGCAACGGTAAGCTTCGGAGGTCGAATGATCAAGGTCCTGGCATCCAATATCATAAGGATGATGAACCCAATAAACGATGCGGAAAAGAAACCGAAAAGCAAGAGGAGTTCCATGCGCGATCTCCGGTTAATTATTTTTGCGGCGGCGCTAGGGCGAACCAAGTCGTCAGCATCCCGCCGTCTTGGTTCGCTGAGCGCTTTATCTTGTTATTCCGACTCCGGTGACGAACTCGGTAAAGGTCACAGTATCATACGCGCATGGTTGTTCCAACGCATGGCGTTGACGCGATTCGCGGACGCGCCGGCGCGAACTCCCTAAAGCCCATGGGGTTCGAGATTCAATCCCGCGCACGAGCCCAATGACGCGGAGTTGGTGACGATCGCCGTGCTCGCCCGCGCCTTGACGAGATAGGTTTGCGCCACCCTTTGTAAATCCGCGACTGTGACTTGGAGGACCCGTTGCCGAAGGCGCCGCCGATACTCGGGGGAGCGTCCGAAAAGCCCGGCGGCAAAGGTTCGAATCGCTTCGCCAGCCGGCGAGCTCGGGCGATCGAGCGCAGCGATGACCCCCAGGATCGCTTCTTCGAGCTTCTCGTAGCCGTGGCCGTCCCCGTGCAGCCATTCCAACGCGGCATCGAAAGCTTCCAAGGTTTCCATGACCCGCGGGTCACGATAGGAGAAAAACTTGAAGGCCCCGGTATCGCCGTCGTAGGCGGCGCCGGAACCGTAGGCCCCGCCTTGCTCGCGGATCGCCCGGTGCAAAGAACCGTTGTGCAGGAAGCGGCCAAGCACGATCAACGCCGCGGCGTCCCCGTGGTCGGAGGGAACGGTGGGATAGGCGCGCGCGCAGAAGTTTACCTCGGTGTTCGTGATCCAGGCCTCATTCACGCGGGACGGCTCGATGTTTAACGAAAATGGTTTCGCATCGTGAACCTGGGGTTGAAAGGCGGCCCACTGGGATGCGAGGTTTGCATGTACGCCGGCGAGGTGCTGGTCCTCGCCCACAACGAGTAGTTGCGGGGCGGCGCGGATAAGGCGCTCATGGATGCGCTTGAGGTTGGCTGCGAATTCTTCCAGTTTATTCTGGTTCTCGATCGCCCGCTCCAAGGCTTTGAGATCGCGCAGCCCCGCGAGGCCATCCCAGCGGTGGGAAAGCGCCGCCGCCGGCCCGAATCCTGCGCAGGCCGCGGTCATCGCGAGCACGTGACCCTGGTCGGTCACCGCCGATTCACGCGCGGCCCGGATTTGCGCGATGAGCTCCCGCAGCCGCTCCAGCTCGTCGAATCGGGCCCTATAAAAGGCGTCGTGCAACAGTTGCGCGAGCGCTCCGTGGTTGCGGTAGAGACAGTTCGATGAAAGCTGAAAGTAGGCGAGGATCCGCTGCACGTTCTGGATCTCGGCGCGCAGCGGGCAATGCGCGGCGATTCCCCCGCTTATCGCGGCTTGATGGGTCTGCGCCGCGACGTAACCCTTATCACCGTAACCGAGCTCGGTCACGCAGTTGCAATAGAGGCTCAATAATCCAAGCTCGCCGGGCTCCAGCGCAGGGAGCTCCACCGTGATCTCTTCATACACGAGGCCGTTGGTGCCTTGGCGAAACCAGATGACCGGAACACTGCCGAGGAGCGTGCGTTCGCTCGCGGGGACCTTAAAATCGGCGGGGATATCTTCGACACCGACTTTCGGCAGCAGGGCGGCGTCGGGCGCTTGCTGCTGGCGGTCCTTTAATGCCGCCGTGTGCGCAATGATCCGGGTTTTCTCGGCAATGCTGAGCGACTGCTTGGTGGCCGCCAGCCGGCTTTTGAGCTGCGCTGCATGACGCGCATTGAAGCCGGCGTCCGGGATCATCGCCACCCGCACTCGATGCGGATTGTCTCTCAGCCACTCACGGGCCAGGCCCGGAATGAAGCCGGACCGTTCGATCGCTACCCGCAGGTGCTCTAAGATGGGATCGATGGCGAGGGCGGCGATCGCATCTCCCCCGTGCAAGGCCACCCCAAGGGACGCCGCCAGCAACTGCAGCCCGTAGGGATAGCGGCCGCCGCGGATCTCGCGCTGCGAAAGCTCCATTTGATGGAGGACCGAGGCCGCGAGATCGCGCTCGACACCTTTCTCGGCGACCTCTTGGATCACCTTCATCACCGTCTCCTCGACGGCCTCGGCGTGCTCGGGATCCGAACCCTCGACCCCGCACACGAACGTCGCCTCGCGATTGGCTGCGTCGAGCCCGCAAAGCTCCGAGGGCGCCGTGGCCAGCGGGCACCTCTCCAGGGCGTGCCGTAAGGGTGAAGCGCTATTATCCAGCAATACGCCCGCCAGCAGCTGCGTCTCCATTGTTTTTTGCAGGTCCGTGGTGTTGTTGAGGAGCCAGCCGAGCACGATATGCGTCTTGCCGCGTGTGGGTTCCTCGCCATTGACCGGGTAGGGGATCGTGAGCGCCCGCGGCGCGCCGTAGCGCTGCTCGTCGTGGATCCCATTCGCCACGGCGCGGGCGGTAAAATGCTTCAAGGCCCACTCGTGGAAATGTGCCTGATGCTCCCGGACGTCAAAATCACCGTAGGTGCAGAAATAAGCGTTCGAGGGGTGATAAAAACGCGCGTGGAAATCCCGCAACTGCGGCCACGTCAACTCCGGGATCGCTTCGGGATCGCCCCCGCTATTGTGATGATAGGTAGTGGTCGGGAAGAGCGCCGCGCTGAGCGCGTACCAGAGGCGAGTGGTAGGCGCGCTCAGGGCGCCCTTCATTTCGTTGTAAACGACGCCCTTATAAACTAAGTCGCTCGCCGGATCATCGGCAACCTCGAATTCCAAGCGGTGGCCCTCCTGGGCAAAGTCGAGCTCATCGAGGTTGGGAAAAAATACCGCGTCCAAATAAACCTGCAGCAGGTTGTCGAAGTCCTTTTTGTTCTGGGTGGCGAAGGGATACGCCGTCCAATCGCTGCTCGTGAAAGCGTTCATGAAGGTGTTGAGCGAACGCCGTGTCATCATGAAAAAAGGGTCCCGTACCGGGAAGCGCCGGCTGCCGCAGAGCGCGGTGTGCTCGAGGATGTGAGCCACACCGGTGGAATCACAGGGGAGGGTACGAAATCCGACGATAAACGCGTTGTTGTTGTCGTTCGCGCTCAAATGCAAGTGCTGGGCGCCGGTGATTCCGTGCCGGTACTCCTGGGCCTCGATGTTCAAGGACTCGATGCGTTGGCTTCGTAGTGATTCAAAGGATGACATAGTGCCTCTAGCGCGAGTGGTGTTCCAGAAACTTCTCGGTGTCCAAGGCCGCCATGCAGCCCGAGCCGGCCGAGGTTACCGCCTGACGATAGACCGGATCGCTCACATCCCCGGCAGCGAAGACACCGGGAACACTGGTCGCCGTGGCCGATCCGCGGCTGCCGCCGTTGACGACAATATACCCGTTTTCCATCTGCAATTGTCCCTCGAAGATAGTCGTGTTGGGCAGATGCCCGATCGCAATGAAGACGCCGCGCAGCGCTAATTGTTTCGTGCTTGCGTCGAGCGTGCTCTTGATCCTGAGCCCGTTAACGCCGGCCTCATCCCCTAGGATCTCTTCAACCGTATGGTTCCACAACACGCTCACGTTTCCGCTCTCGGTCTTTCCCATGAGACGCTTGCTCAGAATTTTCTCCGCGCGAAACCTATCCCGGCGATGGATTACGGTGACCTGGGAAGCCAGGTTGGATAGGTATAGCGCTTCTTCGACGGCGGTATTACCGCCGCCGACGACAGCCACCGCTTGGCCCTTGAAGAAGAATCCGTCGCAGGTGGCGCAGGCCGACACCCCGCGGCCTCGGAAAGCTTGCTCCGAAGCCAAGCCGAGGTACTTGGCGGACGCGCCGGTGGCGATAATGAGCGCATCGCAGGTGTAGGTCGCGCCATCGCCCGCTAACTTAAAGGGCCGCTGGCCTAGATCGGCCGTGACGATATGGTCGACGATGATCTCGGTACCGAAGCGTTCCGCATGCCTGCGCATGCGCTCCATGAGATCCGGCCCCTGGAGCCCCTGCTCATCGCCGGGCCAGTTGTCCACGTCGGTGGTGGTCGTCAACTGCCCTCCCGGCTCGAGGCCGGCAACGATCACGGGGTCGAGCGCGGCGCGTGCCGCATAGATCGCGGCGGAATAACCGGCCGGCCCGGAGCCCAGGATCAATAGACGGAAGTGTCTGGTCATTAACATTTATTACCCGCGGTCTTCGCGGGCGCATAGTGTACACGGCGCCCGTCCTTAGCTCCTAGACCGCCGGCGGTGGGCGTCTGTTCATGCATCCGAACCCTTTGGCGTCCGCGGCGGAGCCGCCACCTCGCCGCGCTTGAATAAGGGCAGCAGGACCAGGCCGAGCTCATAGAGTAACCACAGCGGTATTGCCAGCAAGGTCTGTGAGATGACATCCGGAGGCGTCAGCACCATCCCCACCACGAAGGCGCCGACGATGATATAGGGGCGCTTAGCGCTCAGATCTTCCTTGGTTGCGAAGCCTGTATGCACTAAGAGCACCGTGGCCAGCGGGACTTGAAACGCGGCCCCGAACGCAAAGAACAGGGTCAAGACAAAGTCCAGATAGCGCCCGATGTCGGTCATGATCAAGACCCCCTCCGGGGCCGAGCCGGAGAAAAAGGCGAACATCACGGGGAAGACTACAAAATAGGCGAACGCGATGCCGCAATAAAACAGCACCGAGCTCGACATTAAGAGCGGTAAGACCAGCCGCCGTTCATGGCGATAGAGACCCGGCGCCACGAACGCCCATACCTGGTGCAAGACAAACGGCATCCCCACGAAAGCGGAGACCACGAGAGTAAGCTTAAACGGTGCGAAGAAGGGAGAGGCTACCTCGGTCGCGATCATTGCCGAACCTTGCGGCATTTGCCGGATGAGCGGCAGCGCCAGCACGTGATAGATATCATTGGCGAAATAGAGAAGCGAGAGGAAAATCAGCAGTACCGCGGCGAGCGCGCGCAGGAGCCGCGATCGCAATTCAACCAGATGCGATAGGAAGGGCTGTTCCTCCGCCTCCTCCAGAGCGTCAGGGGGCGTTGTCGGCATTTTCCTGGCGGCCTGGCTCCGCGAGCACGCGCGGCGCCGATGCCTGGCTGGATGGTGCAGCGAGATCTTGAGGCGTATTTGCGACCCGGCCGGTCTTGGATGGGTAGCTCGCGCCGAGTTGTTTGAGCTCTTCCAGCTCCAGCTCTCTATTGACCTCTTCCTTGACCGTCGCCAGGGTCCGTCTCGCCTTCGCGAGCCACAATCCGGCCGTGCGCGCGGCGCGCGGAAGCTTCTCGGGTCCGAGCACGATCAGCGCTACGACCCCGACCAGGCATAGCTCCCAAAACCCGATGTCGAACATAAGGCTAGGTCCGGTCGTTGGGTTTCTCGGCCGGGCCGGCGTCCGGATCGGAGCCGCTCGGGGACGCGTTGGCGGCCTCCTCACCCTCGGCAGTGGCCTTCCTGAAGCTCTTGATGGCGGCCCCGAGATCCGTGCCGATGTTGCGTAGTTTTTTGGTGCCGAACAGCAGCGCCACGATCGCTAATACGATCAGTAATTCCGAAACGCCTATGCCCATGGGGCGGCTCTCCTCTAATAAGATGAACGATTAACACCCCCGCCGGCCGGACGTGCATGCGTGCGCCGACTTTACCCCCGCTTCGTCCGGCTTTCCTTCTCGTTGGTGCCCGACTGTCCGAAACGCCGCTCAAGCTCGGCCAGCACCTCGCCCGGCCCGCTGCCGGCCGCGGCCAACATGACCAGGCTATGAAACCAGAGGTCCGCGGTCTCATGAATAAGTTGATGGCGATCACCGCTTTTAGCCGCGAGTATGGTTTCGATGGTTTCCTCACCGAGCTTTTTCAGGATCGCGTCGAGGCCCTGTGCGTAGAGGCTCGCGACGTAGGACGCGCTTTGCGGGGCGCCCTTGCGCGCCTCGATGACAGTGGCGAGCCGGTCTAGGATAGTGCTCATGATTCCTGCCGCATCTTAGGAAACTCTGAATAAGTTACTGCGCCGTCCATCTGCTTTGTCGCGTGCTCGCTCGCCGCTCGCCTATCTGCATGATATGTCTCGCGTCTCGCTGTGCGGCTTCGCGCAGCCGGACGTGCTCATAACACTTATTCAGAGTTTCCCTTATCCGCCGATGAAGCGCCCGCCGCACGCTGTTATCCCGAGCCGTAAATCCGTCCCGGGTCTTTGAGGATCGCGGCATCGGCAATCCAATGATCACGCTCAAGGCGCTCGAAGAAACAACTGTGCCTACCGGTGTGACAGGCGATGCCGCCCGCTTGTTCCACGATGAGGAGCACGGCGTCGCGGTCACAGTCCAGACGGATCTCGACTACATGCTGGGTATGGCCGGATTGCTCGCCCTTGCGCCATAGCGCTTGCCGTGAACGCGACCAGTAGAAGGCCTGCTTCGTCTCGGCGGTCAGACGCAGCGCCTCGCGATTCATCCATGCCAGCATAAGAACCTTGCCCGAGCCCGATTCCTGCGTCACCACGGGCACCAGTCCGTCTTCACTCCAAGCGACTCTATCCAGCCACTCTGTCGACTGCGACCTAAACTTGCTTTGCATGGTGCTCACACTAGCTTAAAGGCGCACCTCGATGCCAGCCTCGCGCATGCGTTCCTTCGCGGCGCGCACCGTGTATACACCGAAATGAAAAATACTCGCAGCGAGCAGCGCATCGGCTTTGCCGATACGGATGCCGTCCACCAGGTGGTCGAGGTTGCCCACGCCCCCCGAAGCGATGACCGGGACCCGTACTGCATCGGCAATCTCTCGGGTCAGAGCGAGGTCGAATCCGTTACGGGTGCCGTCGCGGTCCATGCGGGTCAGCAAGAGCTCTCCGGCGCCGAGTTGTTCCATCTTGGCGGCCCATGCACGGGCGTCGATCCCGGTGCCATTTCTTCCGCCGTGGGTGTAAACCTCCCACCGGGGCGAGCCCTCGTTCGCGGCAGGCGCGGCCCGGGCGTCGATGGCCACCACGATGCACTGGGAACCGAAGCGGTCCGACGCTAGGCGCACCAACTCCGGATCGCGCACCGCCGCGGTATTGATGCTGACCTTGTCGGCGCCCGCGTTCAGGAGCCGGCGTATATCTTCGACGCTTCGGATCCCCCCGCCGACGGTCAACGGAATGAACACCTGAGCCGCGACTGCCTCAACCACATGCGCCAGCGTGTCGCGCGCGTCGCGGCTGGCCGTGATATCCAGGAACGCCAATTCGTCAGCGCCTTGCTGGTCATAGCGGCGCGCAATCTCGACCGGATCGCCGGCGTCGCGGATGTCGACGAATTTCACTCCCTTGACCACCCGACCGGCGTCCACGTCCAGGCAGGGAATAATGCGTTTAGCGAGCCCCATCATCCGCAGTCCGCGCGCCGTCGGCGAGCCGCTGCGCCTTCTCAAAATCAAGGCTGCCCTCGTAGATCGCCCGGCCTGTAATGGCCCCCTCGATGCCTTCGTGCGCGACTTCGCATAGGCCGAGTATGTCTTCCAGGTTGCGGATCCCGCCCGAGGCGATAACGGGCACGGTGATTTCGCGCGCCAATGCCACGGTGGCCTGGACATTAACGCCGTTCATCATCCCATCGCGGCTGATGTCGGTGTAGACGATGGCGGTAACCCCTTCTTGCTCGAAACGCTGGGCGAGATCTGCCGCGGTGTGATGAGAAAGCTTCGACCAACCCTCGAGCGCGAGTTTGCCGTCGCGGACATCCAGCCCGACCATGACGTGCCCCGGGAATTCTATGCACATGTCCGAGACGAAATGCGGTGTCGTCACTGCCTTGGTGCCGATGATGACGTATCGCACCCCGGCGTCGAGATAGGATTGAATCGTGTCTTCGTCGCGGATCCCGCCTCCCACTTGGACCGGCACATCCGGGAGACTTTGGCAAATACCGCGGATCACAGCGGCGTTGACAGGTTTACCGACCATCGCCCCATTCAGGTCGACGACGTGGAGCCGGCGCGCTCCCGCCGCGACCCAATGCCTGGCCATGGCCAGCGGATCTTCCGAATACAGGGTGTCTTGGTCCATACGGCCTTGCCGCAATCGCACGCACTTACCGTCCTTGAGGTCAATCGCGGGAATCAGCAACATCGGGATGAGCCCAACCGAGGCGAGAGGTCCGTTTCGAGGCTAGTCGCGAGTCAAAGAGGCGAGAAAGATTGTTTCCAATAATAGTAGCACAAGCCGTTCGATATGCGAGTCCCGCGCTGATCCGGGCGCAAGGCTGAATTCGGTGTGGATATAATAGCCGGCGATCCATTGCAAGCGCTGCGCTCGAGGTTTTGGAATGATGAGAGACATCCACGCTGGGTCCACTCGGACCGGCCGCTATTTTTTCCGGGCGATTGTCGCTCTCTGGCTCTTTGCCGGTCCCGGTTACGCGCAGGTAGAGGTGAAACCCATCGCCGGCCCGGATATGCAGGCCATCCAAGAGTCCTATCGAAAGGGTGACTATGCGAGGGTCGTGCGGGATCTGACGCCGCTTGCCGAACGCGGGGATATGGAGGCGCAGTACCAGTTGGCTCTCATGTACGCTAACGGGCGCGGGGTCCCTCGCGACCAGACCCAGGCGGCGAAGTGGTTTGAAAAAGCCACCGCGGTGCTCGATCCGGGCGCACAGTTTAACCTCGGCATCATGTATTTCGAGGGCCAGGGCGTACCCAGGGATTACGGGCAAGCCGCGCATTGGTTCAAAATGGCCGGTGAGCGAGGTGATTCCGAGGCCCTATTCAATCTTGGCCTGATGTACGACGACGGCAAGGGGGTGCGCCGAGACGTGACGGAAGCGGTCCTATGGTATGAGCGGGCTGCAGAACTTGGCCTCAAGCAAGCCCAACTCATGCTGGCCGGGATGTACCGCGATGGGGCGGGCGTATCCAAGGACGAAACGCTCGCCTATTTATGGTATGCCATGGCTGCCGAACAGGACGATAAGGCTGCCGCGGCTGAGCGCGATCGGCTCGCCAAGCGATTGACCCCTACCCAGTCTAAAGAAGCCATCCGGATGCTGCACGAGTTGCAGGTTCAGGGTCATGCGCGTGGCGGATAAGCGACGGTTCAGAGCGTTGTGAAGACATGCAAGAATTCATTATCAGCCACGAAGCCGCGATCCGCCTGGCGTTTTTCGCCGGCGTGTTCGCGATCATGTGCCTGTGGGAATTCAAGGCACCTAAGCGTGCGCTCGCGCTAGCGCGAGCGGGGCGGTGGAGCGCCAATCTCGCCCTCACCGCCCTGAACACCGTCCTGCTGCGATTGATTTTCCCGGGGGCCGCGGTGGGCATGGCGCTTTTCGCGCAGCGGCAAGGCTGGGGAGCACTTGATTACATCGACTGCCCGGAAGCGCTCGCGTTCGTAGTTTCCGTGATCGTGCTTGATTTCGCTATCTATCTCCAACACGTCATGTTTCATGCGTTGCCCCTATTGTGGCGGTTGCATCGTGTCCATCACGCGGACCTCGACTTCGACGTGAGCACCGGGACGCGCTTTCATCCCCTCGAGATCCTATTATCGATGGTGATCAAATTCGCGGTGATCGTGGTACTCGGGCCCTCGGCCGCGGCGGTGCTCGCCTTCGAGGTCCTGCTCAATGCCACCTCGATGTTTAATCACAGCAATGTACGCATGCCGGCACCTATCGATCACTGCTTGCGTTGGCTAGTGGTGACGCCCGACATGCACCGGGTGCATCATTCGATTGAAGAGGACGAGACCAATTCCAACTTCGGTTTCAACCTTCCCTGGTGGGATCGCCTGTTTGGGACTTACCGCCAAGCGCCGAGGAAGGGCCATACCGAGATGATCCTCGGGATCCAGACATTTCGCGATCCCCTGAAGGTGGATCGGCTCGGAGGCATGCTGACCCTGCCGTTCATCGGCAAGCTCAGCGGCTAGGCGACGAACCGCGGACTTTCAGGGTCGCAAGAATCTTCCGCGCGTTAGCCGGTCATACACGGATGGTCCCGGGGTTGGAGCAAATTTTTCGATGCGGTTGAGCGATAGTACCTGAATGGGATAGGAGCCAACTCACTGCTATAGTTAAGCGATACACCTCGAGGCTGCAATCGCCCATGACCACCGATCGAAGTTATGTCCCGCAATTAGAGCCCGGCATCCATGTTGATTTACAAGGACGCCGAACCTATGCGCATTATCTTTGCCTGGATCGGCTCCTGGATGCGCAACACCCTTTGAGCGATCCACCGCATCACGATGAATTGCTGTTTATCATCCAACACCAGATCTCGGAGCTCTGGTTCAAGTTGACCTTGCATGAGCTTAAAGCGGCTTGCGCTCATATACGCCGGAATACGCTCGATCCGTGCTTCAAGATCCTCGCGCGGGTCAAGATGATCCAGCGGCAACTGTTCGAGCAATGGGGCGTCTTGGAGACCTTGACGCCCAGCGAATATGCCAAATTCCGGCATGTCCTGGGACCGGCCTCCGGGCTGCAATCGGCGCAGTACCGCGCCATCGAGTACGTACTCGGCAACAAAAACGCCGCCATGCTGGAGATCTTCAAGCATGACGAAAGGACTTACCAGGCGCTTAAATCCGTTCTCGAGAGTCCGAGCATTTATGATGAGTTTCTCATGCACTTACGGCGCCGCGGGCATGCCGTTCCCGATGCTTGCATCGCGCGCGATTGGTCACAACCCTATCAGCGCAATTCGGCGCTCATCCCCGTGTTCAAGGCGATCTATGATGCCCCGCATGAACACTGGGACGCCTACAACATGTGCGAGAAACTGGTCGATGTCGAAGAGAACTTCCTGCTCTGGCGATTCCGCCATGTTAAAACCGTGGAGCGTATCATCGGCTACAAACGCGGCACCGGGGGGTCTTCAGGCGTCGCGTTCCTGAAACAGGCCCTCGATCTAACGTTTTTCCCCGAGCTTTTCGATGTCCGTACCGAGATCGGGACCCCTTAGAGAAACCGGCGCCGGTGCCAGGCCGCGGCGCAACCGCTCCAATCACTTCCCCGCTCCTTACCGAGAACTACGCTTGCGGAATCGCGTTGAATATCCTATCGTTCTCTTGGTCGGTGACGAGATCGATGACCGTCACATCGTTTCTGCCCTCATTGCCACAGCCATTCCATTGATTTAAGGACTAACCATGAAACTCTATTTTTCACCGGGCGCCTGCTCGCTGGCGCCGCACATCGTCCTTTACGAAGCGGGACTGCAATTCGAGACCGAGCAAGTGGACCTTGACCAGAAGAAAACCGCATCAGGCGCGGACTATACCAAAATCAATCCCAAGGGATACGTGCCGCGCTGATACTGGATGATGGCAGCCTGCTCACGGAGGCGGGCGTCGTCGTGCAGTATATCGCCGACCAGAAGCCGCAAGCGGGCTTGGCGCCGAAGCCGGGCACCATGGCGCGCTACCACTACATGGAATGGATCAATTTCATCGCCACGGAAATCCACAAGGGCTTTGGTCCGTTATGGAATCCGTAGGCGCTTGCGCAAACCAAGGATGCCGCCAAGATTCAGTTGGGCAAGCGCTTCGCCATCGTCGAGGCCGCGCTCACGAACCAGGCCTATATCACCGGGGACGTTTTCAGCGCCGCGGATGCCTACCTGTTTACTATCACCAACTGGAGTCAAATGCACAACATCGATCTAGGTCCTTGGCCTAAACTAGTATAACGATTCTATAAACCATTTACTTTTATGAGTTGCGGTGCCATCATCGCTTCCCAGGCTTATCCATGGTTTGGGGAGGGTAGCGATGGCGGGAAAGACAAGACGGACGGCGCTGGTGATTTCGGCAGATGAACGCGAGAGGTTGGAGCGCTTGCGCGATTCGCGCAAGGCACCGAAACGGGAAGTCGAACGTGCTGCGATCCTGCTGCGCTACGTCGCGGGTGAAGGTCCGGCAGCGATTCAACATGCGTTGGGGTTGAGCCGGCCTACCATTTACAAATGCATCGACAAGGCGCTGGCGGCCGGGGTGGAAGCGGGACTGAAAGACCACTACCACCGCCCCAAGGTGCCGCTGATTACACAGCAGGCGAAGGCGTGGGTGTTGAATATCGCGTGCACC
>JBIMKD010000118.1:0-9901 GCA_043673815.1 Chromatiales bacterium | reverse complement strand
CCGCGATCAGCTCGTCGCCGAGATGAGCAGCGCGCAACAAGAGATGAACCGGATGATGCAAGCCGCGGTGGAAATGGCGCAAAAGGCCTTCGAGACGCCGCATGACGACTACGTGTGGGCTGGGCAAACCAATCTAATGGGTATCGAGGCCTGGGCGGATATAGCGAAGCTGCGGCAACTTTTTGAAGCCTTCGGTCAAAAGCGTGACGTACTGCATCTGCTAGACCAGGCGTTAAACGCTCAAGGCGTGCAGATATTTATCGGCGACGAATCCGGATATGAGTTTCTGGATGATTGCAGTCTGGTTACTTCGACCTATTCCGCGGATGGAAGGGTGCTGGGCGTCCTCGGCATCATCGGCCCCACGCGCATGGCTTACGAGCGCGTAATCCCCATCGTCGATGTCACCGCCAAGGTTCTCGGCTTGGCCTTGAAATCCCTGAATTGAACCCCATGGTGAGAATCGGTTTTATCGGGGCGGGGCGCTTTCATAAAAAGAGGCGCGCCGGAACTCAGCCACGTGTTTGTCCAATGAACTAAGCGAGGATCTTGCCGTGAGTGACCAAGAGGCGAATAAGAACGCCGTGCTTCAATCCGAGACACTTGCACAACCGGCCTCGGAATCCGCGAAAAGTATTCACCACGATCCGACCGCGCCGGAAGAGGCGTACGCCGTACCAAGCGTCGATGCATTGCAGAGTGCGCTCGACGAAGCGGCGCGTAAGGCGGATGGGTATCGGGACGAGCTGTTGCGAGCGAGAGCGGAGCTGGAAAACGTCATCAAACGGTCAAGCAAGGAGGTCGCCAATGCGCAGAAATATGCACTGGAGCGGTTTGTCACGGACCTGCTGCCGGTCAAGGATAGCTTAGACTTGGGCCGGGCCGCCTCCAATCAATCCGCGGATGTCGCGGCGATCCGCGACGGTTTGGATCTCATCGTCAAAATGTTGGACGCGACGCTGAGCAAGCATGGCATCAAGGCAATCGAGCCCCAAGGTGAACGCTTTAATCCGGAGTTACATCAAGCCATGACCATGCAAGAATCGAAAAATTCGGCGCCCGGGACCGTCCTCAGCGTGGTGCAAAAGGGCTATTCGCTCAACGATCGGCTGCTGCGGCCGGCGATGGTAATCGTAGCCAAAGCGCCCGAAGACCGCCCGGCGCCCGCGGCAAACTAGCCGGTGGCGCCAGGCCTTGAAAACGCTATCTTAATCCCCATGTTGCCAACCAGCGAGCGGGCTCTATTCGCATTCTAAATTCGTAACTTCTGGAGATTCGGGCAATGGGAACAATCATCGGTATCGACCTCGGTACGACTAACTCCTGCGTGGCCATCCTGGAGGGAGGAAAGCCGAAGGTTGTGGAGAACAGCGAGGGTGGCCGCACGACGCCGTCCATCGTCGCGTTTACGACGGACAACGAAGTATTGGTCGGTCAAGCGGCCAAGCGGCAAGCGGTGACCAATCCCCACAACACGCTCTTCGCGGTGAAGCGCCTGATTGGACGGCGCTTCGATGACGATGTCGTTAAACGCGATATGAGCCTGGTGCCGTATAAGATTGTGCGCGCCGACAATGGCGATGCATGGGTCGAGGCGGGCGGGAAGAAAATGGCCCCGCCCGAGATCTCGGCGCGGGTCCTGATTAAAATGAAGAAGACGGCGGAAGATTACCTCGGCGAGGAGGTCAAGGAAGCCGTGATCACGGTCCCGGCGTATTTCAATGATTCACAGCGGCAAGCCACTAAAGACGCGGGCCGGATCGCCGGGCTTGAGGTCAAGCGCATTATCAACGAGCCGACCGCCGCCGCCTTGGCTTATGGCATGGACAAGAAGCGCGGGGATGCCAAGCTCGCGGTCTACGATCTCGGGGGTGGAACCTTCGACATATCGATCATCGAGATCTCCGAGGTCGATGGCGAGCATCAGTTCGAGGTCCTCTCGACCAACGGCGATACCTTCCTCGGGGGGGAGGATTTCGACCGGCGCATCATCGATTATGTCGCCGACGAGTTCAAGAAAGAGCAAGGGGTGGATCTTCGTAACGACCCCTTGGCGCTGCAACGGCTGAAAGAAGCGGCCGAGAAGGCCAAGATCGAGTTGTCCTCAAGCCAGCAGACCGACATCAACCTTCCCTATATCACGGCCGACGCCAGTGGCCCGAAGCATCTCAATATAAGGCTGACGCGCGCCAAGCTTGAATCCTTGGTCGAGGACATCATCATGAGCACCCTCGATCCCTGCGAGATGGCGCTGAAAGATGCCGGCCTCGGTGCGGGGGACATCAACGAGGTGATCCTGGTCGGAGGTCAGACCCGCATGCCCAAGGTGCAGGAGGTGGTCAAGGCCTTGTTTGGCCGCGAGCCGCGTAAAGACGTCAATCCCGATGAAGCCGTGGCGGTGGGCGCCGCGATTCAAGCGGGCGTCTTGGGCGGACAGGTCAAGGATGTGTTGTTGCTCGATGTCACGCCGCTGTCGCTCGGGATCGAGACCCTGGGCGGCGTCAGGACGAAACTGATCGATAAAAATACCACGATACCGACGAAGGCGGCGCAGGTGTTTTCAACCGCTGAAGACCATCAGACGGCGGTGACGGTCCATGTATTGCAAGGCGAACGGGACATGGCGTCCGCCAACAAGTCCCTGGGCCGCTTTGATCTGACCGATATCCCGCCCGCGCCGCGCGGGGTCCCGCAGATCGAAGTGACGTTCGATATCGACGCCAACGGCATTTTGAACGTGTCGGCCAAGGACAAGGCCACCGGGAAAAAGCAGTCGATCGTCATCAAGGCTTCGAGCGGTCTAGCCGAAGGGGAGATCCAAAAAATGGTGAAGGATGCCGAGGCCCATCGTGAAGAAGATCGCCGTTTTCACGAGCTGGTCAACGCTCGGAACCATGCCGATACGCTTGTGCATGCGACTACCAAGTCGTTGCACGATCTCGGCGATAAGGTATCAGCGGAGGAGAAACAAGAGATCGAAGCAGCGCTCGACGAGGTGAAACAGGCATTGAAAGGCGATGATAAAGACGCCATCGAGGCCAAGGTACAGCGACTCTCCGGTCTGGCCGGAAAAATCGCCGAGCGGGCGTACAAGGAGGCCGGCGCTGAGCCGCAGCAGGCCCCGGCATCGGAAACTCCGGGCGGTAACGGCGCGGCCCGCGCGGACAACGTGGTGGATGCGGATTTTGAAGAGGTCAAGGAAGACCGCAAGTAACGGCCGGAGTGGGGGTAGTTTAGGAGATTCCGCAAGCCGCGGCATCCATGCAGGTCCCGAGCCTTTTCCGCGCTAGCGCGAGGCAGGGCTTACCTTATTTTAATAAATAAGCATGGCAAAACGCGACTACTACGAGGTCCTGTCCGTCCCGCGCAACGCGACGGAGTCGGATTTGAAAAAGGCATATCGCCGCCTGGCGATGAAACACCACCCTGACCGTAATCCCGGTGATCGCGCGGCGGAGGAGCAGTTCAAGGAGGCGAAAGAAGCCTACGAAATACTAACCGACGTAAGAAAACGTGCGGCTTACAACCAGTTCGGGCATGCCGGAGTCGATCCTGCCGCGGCGGCACCGGGTGGATTCGGGGGCGCGGGTAGCTTCAGCGATATCTTCGACACCGTTTTCGGAGACATTTTCGGCGGGGGAGGCCGGGGCGGGGCGCGTGTCAACCGCGGCGCGGATCTCGTCTATGACCTGGAGATGAGTTTGGAGGATGCCGTAGCCGGCGCCACGACCGAGATCGAGGTCCCGACACTCACCATGTGTCGCACGTGTAATGGATCCGGTGCGCGTTCCGGCAGCGGAATGGTCAACTGCTCAACCTGCGGGGGCCACGGCGCGGTGCGAATGCAACAAGGATTTTTCTCCGTTCAGCAGACCTGTCCGCGTTGCCGGGGCACCGGGAAAGTGATTCGAGACCCGTGTGGCTCTTGTCATGGACACGGGCGTATTAAGCAGCATAAGACATTGGCGGTCAAAGTGCCCGCGGGCGTCGATACGGGGGATCGGATCCGTTTGTCGGGCGAAGGTGAAGCCGGGGAACACGGCGGTCCGGGGGGTGATCTCTATGTCAACATCCGCGTCAAGAAGCATCCTATCTTTACGCGCGAGGGATCGGATCTTTATTGCGAAGTTCCGATCGGTTTTGTTACCGCGGCCTTAGGCGGGGATCTCGACGTACCTACGCTCAACGGCCGCGTGACGCTGAAGATCCCGGTGGAAACACAAACCGGTAAAGTATTTCGCCTCAAAGGGAAAGGGGTCAAAGCCGTGCGTGAGCGCGAGGTGGGCGATCTTCTCTGTCGGGTCATGGTTGAAACGCCGGTGCATCTTAATTCGGAGCAAAAAGATCTGTTGCGCGCCTTTGCGGGCACGATGAAAACCGGGCGCCATAGCCCCCAGGAGAGCTCGTGGCTCGACGGGGTGAAGCGGTTCTTTGACGAGATGAAATTTTGAGCGCGGTTGCTCCGATCCGGGTGGCGGTGGCGGGTGCCGCGGGCCGCATGGGCCGGACCTTAATCGAGGTCTGCCGCGACGCGCCTGATATTAAGCTTTGCGCCGCGCTCGAATCCGCGGGATCGCCCTATCTAGGACAAGATGCGGGGATCGTGGCGCGGGGCCCGGGGCTCGGGATCCCGATCACTCCCCGATTGGAGAATGTCTTGAACGCATTCGATGTGCTGGTCGAATTCACCGCGCCGGGTGCGACCCTCCATCATCTCTCGCTCTGCCGCGCCGCCCGGCGGCGCATGGTGATCGGGACCACGGGCATCCCCGATGCAGGCTTGGCGGCGATTCAAGAGGCCGCTCACGACTGCGCCATCGTGTTTGCCTCCAACATGAGCGTGGGGGTGAACCTCTGTTTTAAGCTTTTAGAGACGGCCGCGCGCGCGCTGGGACCGGCCTATGATGTCGAGATCATTGAGGCGCACCACCGGCAAAAAGCCGATGCTCCCTCGGGCACCGCGCTCAAGATGGGCCAGATCGTGGCGCGAAGCTTGAATCGCGATCTTGCCCGATGCGCAGTCTACGACCGCCGTAGCACGGCCGGGCCGCGTCCTGCAGAGGCCATCGGATTCGCGAGCATTCGCGCGAGCGATATCGTCGGTGAGCACACGGTGCTGTTCGCCGGCGCCGGGGAGCGCGTCGAGATCGTGCACAAGGCCACCGACCGCGGCGTCTTCGCGCACGGCGCCTTGCGGGCGGCGCGGTGGATCTCACGCCGTGAGCCTGGCCTATTCGACATGCAAGATGTCTTAGGTTTGCGCGCCGTCAATCCGCCCTAAACATTCATCTCCCCGCCCGCGTCCGAGCGCCTGTTGAGATCGGGGCTATAGAGGCATCAGCCGTTGGAATCACTAGGCTAGTTCAATACAATAGAAATCTCATTAGCGGGGGTGTTGCCGGCCGGTGACACCCGTTTTTCACATGCACTGTTAAAGAACGATGGAAAACGAACCTGCCCTGCTAGCCCTCGAGGACGGATCACTGTTTCATGGTGAGTCCATTGGCGTGACCGGCCGGGCGGTGGGCGAGGTCGTGTTCAACACGGCCATTACCGGCTACCAAGAAATCCTCACGGACCCATCGTATTATCAACAGATCCTCACGCTGACCTATCCCCACATCGGCAATGTGGGGGCGAATGAGAACGATGCCGAGTCGGCTCGGGTTTACGCCGCCGGGCTGGTGATCCGCGACTTGCCGCAAACGCGCAGCAACTGGCGCGCGCAGGTGTCGCTTCAGGATTATCTTGGACAGAACCGCGCGGTAGCCATTGGCGCTATCGATACCCGCAGGCTCGTGCGCATCTTGCGTGACAAAGGCGCGCAGAATGGATGTATCGTGGCGGGGCACGGCATCGACGCGCAAGCGGCGATCGCGGCCGCGAGATCGTTCCCCGGACTTGAGGGCGCCGATCTTGCCAAGGAAGTGACGACCGCGAACCCGTACCATTGGCAAGACCCGAGTTACCGCTTCCATGACGATGAGGAACCGCGGAATGCGCCGGCGGCGGACCAGGCGCGGTATCAGATTGTCGCCTACGATTACGGCGTCAAGCAAAACATCCTGCGGCTGCTTACGGATCGCGGATGCCGAATAACGGTGGTGCCGGCTCAGACCCCCGCGAGCCGGGTATTTAGCACGAAGCCTGACGGCGTTTTTCTTTCCAACGGCCCGGGCGATCCCGGGGCGTGCGATTACGCCATTCGGGCGATTCGCGAGATCGTGGATGCGGGCGTTCCCGTATTCGGGATCTGTCTCGGCCATCAATTACTGGCACTAGCTTGTGGGGGCCGCACCGTGAAAATGAAATTCGGCCATCACGGCGCCAATCATCCGGTGCAAGATCTGACCACCGGCAAGGTCATGATAACCAGCCAAAACCACGGGTTTACCGTGGATTCGGAGCGGTTACCACCGGTGTTGCGCATCAGCCACCGATCCTTGTTCGACGGAACGATTCAAGGGATCCGGCATGCCTCTCAACCTGCCTTTGGCTTTCAGGGCCATCCGGAGGCGAGCCCCGGTCCCCACGACGTACGGACGCTCTTCGATCATTTTATTGATCTCATGGCTCAGCGGTAGCGTAAAGCACGTCGGAGATGAGCTTGAGACCATCGCCACACCTGCCTACTGCGTGCAGGCGCAACCTAAGCCTTGATGCCGAAACGCACCGATCTTGAAAGCATTTTGATCATCGGCGCCGGCCCCATTGTGATCGGCCAGGCCTGTGAATTTGATTACTCAGGGACCCAGGCCTGCAAGGCGCTTCGGGCCGACGGCTATCGCGTCCTGCTGGTCAATTCCAACCCCGCCACCATCATGACCGATCCGGACACAGCGGACGCAACCTATATCGAACCCGTGCGCTGGCAGACGGTTGCGCGCATCATCGAACGCGAACGGCCGGACGCCTTGTTGCCGACCATGGGCGGTCAAACCGCCCTCAACTGCGCGCTCGATCTCGCGCGCGAAGGGGTGCTCGAAGCATTTGGCGTGGAGCTGATTGGAGCGTCCCGCGATGCGATCGATAAGGCCGAGGATCGCGAGCGCTTCCGCGAGGCAATGCACCGCATAGGATTGAAAACACCCCGATCCGCGATCGCGCACAGTTTGGAAGAAGCCTTCCAGGTTCAAGCGAGCATTGGCTTTCCCGCTATCATCCGGCCCTCGTTCACGCTCGGCGGCACCGGAGGTGGCATCGCGTTCAATCGCGAAGACTTCACCGAGATTTGTGAACGCGGCTTGGATTCCTCTCCAACCCGCGAGATCCTGCTCGAGGAGTCGGTGCTCGGATGGAAAGAGTTTGAAATGGAGGTGGTCCGGGACCGGAAGGATAACTGCATCATCGTTTGCTCCATCGAGAATGTCGACCCGATGGGAATTCATACCGGCGATTCTATCACGGTTGCACCCGCACAGACACTCACCGACAAGGAATACCAGCGGATGCGGAACGCCGCGATCTCGGTGTTGCGCGAGATCGGTGTCGATACCGGCGGCTCCAACGTGCAGTTTGCCGTGAACCCCAAGGACGGTGCGATGGTCGTGATCGAGATGAACCCGAGGGTGTCGCGGTCCTCGGCTCTAGCCTCCAAGGCCACCGGATTTCCGATTGCAAAGGTGGCGGCGAAGCTCGCCGTCGGGTATACGCTCGATGAGCTGGCCAATGACATTACCGGCGGGGCCATACCCGCTTCGTTCGAGCCGGCCATCGATTATGTCGTGACCAAGATTCCGCGCTTTGCATTCGAGAAATTTCCGCAGGCTAATTGCCGCCTCACGACGCAGATGAAGTCGGTCGGGGAGGTGATGGCCATGGGACGCAGCTTTCAGGAATCATTGCAAAAGGCCATCCGCGGGTTGGAAACCGGCCGCACCGGCTTCAACGAGTGCCTCGACCCAACTAGCCCGAACGCGGAGGAGGTGCTGCGCTACGAGCTCTCGGTGGCGGGTTCCGACCGGCTCTGGTATGTCGGGGATGCCTTCCGCGTGGGGTTAGGGATCGCCGATGTCCATGATCTCACTCGCATCGATCCGTGGTTTCTGGCGGAGATCGAGGATATCGTGCGGGAAGAGGGGATCGTACGTGAGCAAGGCCTCGCCACGCTCGATGCGGCGCGGTTGCGAATTCTCAAGCGTAAGGGGTTCTCGGATGCTCGGCTCGCCGAGCTCCTTGGCGCTCGCGAGGAGCAGATACGTGCGCTGCGCGACCGGCACGGCATACGCCCCGTGTACAAGCGGGTCGATTCTTGTGCGGGCGAGTTTCGTGCCACCACGGCGTACATGTATTCGACGTATGACGAGGAGTGCGAGGCGCGACCCAGCGATCGCGACAAGATCGTCATTTTGGGCGGCGGCCCCAATCGCATCGGACAGGGGATTGAATTCGACTATTGCTGCGTGCAAGCGGCCTTAGCCTTGCGCGAGGTCGGATGTGAGACGATCATGGTGAACTGTAACCCCGAAACGGTATCGACCGATTACGATACCTCCGATCGCCTGTATTTCGAGCCGGTCACGTTGGAAGACGTGTTCGAGATCCTCGCGATCGAAAAGCCCAAGGGAGTGATCGTGCAATACGGCGGGCAAACGCCGTTGCGGCTTGCCAAAGCGCTGGTCCAGGCGGGGGCGCCGATCATCGGCACCTCACCGGATTCGATCGATGTGGCGGAGGATCGCGAGCGCTTCCGGCAACTGTTGCTGCGCCTCGATTTGCGGCAACCGCCGAACCGGACGGTGATCCGGACCCAAGACGCCCGTGCAAACGCGAAGGAGATAGGTTATCCGCTGGTGGTGCGTCCATCTTACGTACTCGGCGGCCGCGCCATGGAGATCGTGTTCAACGAGGGCGACCTTGAAGCCTACATGCAGCGTGCCGTGGAAGTCTCCAATGAATCTCCGGTGCTGCTCGATCGCTTCCTCGAACGCGCCATTGAGGTGGATGTGGACGCGGTCTGCGACGGCGCCGCGGTTTTCATCGGCGGGGTTATGGAACACATCGAGCAAGCAGGCGTGCATTCGGGGGATTCCGCTTGTTCGCTTCCGCCGCACAGTCTCTCAGCGCATTTAAAAACACGATTGCAGGAGCAAACCCGGCGGCTCGCGCGCGCGCTCGGGGTCATTGGGCTCATCAACGTTCAATTTGCCATCCAAGGCAACGAGATCTACATTCTCGAAGTCAATCCCCGGGCCTCCCGCACGGTGCCGTTCGTCTCCAAAGCCACCGGCTTACCGCTCGCACGCATGGCGGCGCAATGCATGGCGGGCCGCAGTCTTGCCGCGCAAGGGATGAGCCGCGAGCGGGTGCCGAGTTATTATTCGGTTAAGGAGGCGGTATTTCCCTTTGTCAAGCTTCCGGGCGTCGATACCTTGCTCGGGCCGGAGATGAAATCAACGGGCGAGGTGATGGGGATCGGGCGGGATTTCGGCGAGGCGTTCGCGAAAGCGCAGCAAGCGGCCGGCATGGATTTGCCGAAGCGCGGCCGGGTATTCATCAGCGTGCGCGATGGCGATAAGCCACAGGCGGTGGAGCTGGCGCGATATCTACGGCAGTTGGGCTTCGAAGTCGTCGCCACCCGCGGAACGGCGAAGGCGATTAACGCCGCTGGGGTGGCGTGCATGATGGTCAATAAGGTGCTGGAAGGACAGCCGCATATCGTGGATATGATCAAGAACGATGCGATTGATCTGGTGGTGAATACCACCGAGGGGAAGCGGGCGATTGCCGATTCCGCGACCATCCGCACCTCGGCCTTGCAGCGCAAGGTCGCATACACGACGACGATGGCGGGCGCCCTGGCGATCCTGGAGGCGATCCGGCATGGGAACGTGGATGGCGTAAGCAAGCTACAAGAACTACACCAGGAGTTTCATGCGTGAGCAGAATACCGATCACCCGT
>JBIMKD010000117.1:0-42119 GCA_043673815.1 Chromatiales bacterium | reverse complement strand
TACTGGGTCTATCTGTTCGCCGTGCTATTACTGATGGCGAGCTTCTTCGTGCCCGGCGGGCCCACGGATTCCGGCTGGACCCTGTACCCGCCCCAGGCCATCCTCGAGGGAACTCCGGGGGCGAGTTGGGGCATTATTTTGATGCTCGTTTCCCTGGCTTTCTTTATCGTTGGTTTCACCATGGGTGGTTTGAACTATGTGGTGACAGTGTTGCAGGCGCGCACCCGGGGGATGACGATGATGCGCCTGCCCTTGACGGTATGGGGCATTTTTATGGCCACTATCCTGGCGCTGCTGGCCTTTCCCGCCTTGTTCGTCAGCTGCATCATGATGACCTTGGATAGCTTGCTGGGTACCAGTTTCTTCATGCCCGCCATCGTTTCCATGGGACAACAGCTTGATTACGGGGGCGGCAGCCCGATTTTGTTTCAACACCTGTTCTGGTTCTTCGGCCATCCCGAGGTCTACATCGTCGCCCTGCCCGCCTTCGGAATCGTCTCCGATCTCATCAGTGTGCATGCAAGAAAAAACATCTTCGGCTATCGGATGATGGTGTGGGCGATCCTGGCCATCGGCGCCCTGAGCCTCGTGGTGTGGGCGCACCACATGTACGTGAGCGGCATGAACCCGTACTTCGGCTTCTTCTTCGCCGTCACTACGCTGGTCATCGCCATCCCCACCGCCATCAAGGTCTACAACTGGGTGCTGACCTTGTGGCGGGGTAACATCCATCTCACCGTCCCCATGCTGTTTGCCATCGGCTTCGTCTTCACATTTATCAACGGCGGGTTAACGGGCCTGTTCCTAGGTAACGTGACCGTGGATCTCCCGCTTTCCGACACCATGTTCGTGGTCGCCCACTTCCATATGGTGATGGCCGTGGCGCCCATCATGGTTGTGTTCGGGGCGATCCACCACTGGTACCCGAAGATCACCGGGCGCTTGCTGAACGATACCCTGGGCAAGTTCCACTTCTGGACTACCTTCCTCGGGACTTACGCGATTTACTATCCTATGCACTACCTGGGCATTTTGGGCGTGCCGCGCCGGTATTACGCCATGGGAAACACTGATTTTGTTCCCGAATCGGCGCACTCCTTGAACGTCGGGATTACTATCGCGGCATTGATCGTGGGTGCCATTCAAGTGGTGTTTTTGTACAACCTGGTCTGGAGTTATTTCAAAGGCAAGCCATCGGGTGGCAACCCCTGGCGCGCCACCACGCTGGAGTGGCAAACTCCCGATACGCCGCCGAAACACGGCAACTTTGGTCCGACGCTACCGGTGGTCTATCGCTGGGCTTACGACTATAGCGTGCCGGGCGCCGATGAGGATTTCATACCGCAAAACCAGCCGCCGGGTCTGAAAACCAGGGGCCTCGAGGAGACGTAGTCGTGGCGATCTCATTGGTAGTTGCGGCCGTAATCATCGTCATTGTTGCAGTGTGGCTATTGCGGCTGACGCTAAACACCAAGCCCTGGATCGAGCAGCAGCACCCGATCGAAAACGTTCGCGGCGAAAGGGCGTTGTCCCTGCCCCCGGTGAAAGTCGGTCTTGGCGTGTTTCTTGCGGTCGCCACGTCTCTGTTTGCGCTCTTTATCAGCGCCTACTTCATGCGCAGGATGGGGCCGGACTGGACTACCTTGGCCGATCCGACGATCCTGTGGTGGAACACGGCACTGCTGTGCCTAGGGAGTATCTACTTTCAACGGGCACGAACGGCGGCACAACGGGGGCAGATAGACGGCGTGAAAGTCGGCCTGCTTGCCGGAGGGGCTTTCACCTTTGCTTTTCTGGCAGGACAGCTTTGGGCGTGGCAACAACTGAACGCCTCGGGTTTTTATCTAGCGGCGAACCCCGCAAGCGATTTCTTTTACCTGCTCACCGCGCTGCACGGCTTGCACCTGTTGGGCGGTCTGTGGGTCTGGGGAAGAACCACCGTCAAGGTGTGGCGCGGTTTTGAAGTGGCGGACGTGCGCTTGAGCGTAGAGTTGTGCACCGTTTACTGGCACTTTCTGCTCGTGGTTTGGCTAATTTTGTTCGGTCTGCTGTTGTCTACGTAACGGGAATCTAAAGTATATGACGGAATCTGTGCTGGCAAGTACGGGAGCATCCCCTCCTCTACCTGAAGGCTTGCAAGGCATCGTAGCCGACTGGTCCTCGGACCAGCGGGCGTTTAAGAAGGTCCCCTGGGGCAAGGCCATGATGTGGATCTTCCTCCTCAGCGATACCTTTATCTTCACCTGTTTTTTAACCAGTTATATGACCGTGCGCATGTCCACCACGGTCCCTTGGCCCAATCCCAGTGAGGTCTTCGCGTTGACGATCGTGGGACATCACATCCCCCTCATCTTGATCGCCATCATGACCTTCATCTTGATCAGCAGTAGCGGGACGATGGCCATGGCCGTCAAGTTCGGTTATGAAAAAAATAAAAAGATGTGCTCTATCTTGTTGGTGGTGACCGCGTTATTTGGCGCCACCTTCGTCGGCATGCAGGCCTTTGAGTGGACCAAGCTGATCGTGGAAGAGGGGGTACGCCCCTGGGGCAATCCCATGGGCGCGGCCCAGTTTGGCGCGAGCTTTTTCATGATCACGGGCTTCCATGGCTTTCACGTGTCGGTCGGCGTGATATTCCTGATCATCACAGCGATAAAGGTTATACGGGGCGATTTAGATCGTCAGAGACCAGGTTTTATGACCGGCAGGAAGGGGAACTACGAGATCGTCGAAATCATGGGTCTGTATTGGCACTTCGTCGATCTGGTGTGGGTATTCATCTTTGCGTTCTTTTATCTTTGGTAGGAGATAACATGGCTCACGTAGAAGGACAACAACATCCGATTGGCGTTTATTTGTGGATTTGGGGATTGCTGTTTGTTCTCAGCACGTTTTCTTATCTCGTCGACTACTTCCACTTTCAGGGCTACCTCCGGTGGTCACTGATCCTGGTGTTCATGTTGCTGAAGGCGGGGCTGATAGTCGCCGTCTTCATGCACATGCGCTGGGAGCGGCTTGCCCTGATGTATGCCATTTTAGTGCCGCCGCTTTGTTTGCTTGTGTTGATAAGTCTCATGGCGGTCGAAGGGGAGTACACCTTCATGACCCGGGCTTCGTCCTTCGGGCAGGGACCCGGGGTCCCCGTCGAGCATCCGTTCGCGTCGCGCGCGCACGGCGCCCCGGCGGGTGAAGAATACGTTCTCCCCACGCAGATCGGGTCAGCGTCTGAAGTATCCCCACAAAAATAGCTGAGATATCATCGGGAGGGGTAATGCGGTTGTAAGGCGCGGCCGATTTTCAATGCCCTCAAGACAGCCGCGTTTCACATTGTTTCCTGCGGGTCCGGGGTCATCGCAGTGTCTAGGCGAGACTCCGAAGCGTCGTCTGGCATCGCGCCACTAGTGTAGTGCTTTGTTTTTCTTGGAGCTTAAGCGGCGATTGGCGCGAATGACCTTTTGCGGAATGTCGTTGCCCTTCGCTGTGCAGTCGAAGGGCTTTGGGGTCCTGGTTATGTACGGCGATATATTCCTTGATAGCGCTGATAAGTTCTGGGACGCTGCGGAATACACCGCGGCGCAGGCGCTCGGTCGTGATGTCGCGAAAACACCGTTCGACCATATTGAGCCAAGAGGCCAAGGTCGGAGTGAAATGCACATGGAAGCGCGGCTGTTTCGCGAGCCCCACGCCCGGACCGTGGGATGCTTATGCGTGGCATAGTTGTCGCCAATCAGATGCACGGCTTTCTCCTTTGGGGTTTCCCGATCAATCTGGCGCAAGAAGGTCAGCCATTGGTGACGGTGGCGATTATTACAGCGACAGAACAAGAAGTGGGGCGAGCCGGAACTCGCCCCATTAGTAGTCTCAACTACCCTCTTTGAAAGAGACTCAGCGTTTCCTGACAGCCTCTAACGCTGCACCACCAGCGATTTCGCGCGGATGGCACCGTCTAGATAACCACCGATCTTTACTCGGACCGCATGGGTGCCCGCCGGAAGCGTAGTGATATGGGCATCGATCCCCGAATAGTACCAACCGTACCCGCTGCACAGGTAGGGGAAGTTTTGTGTTGGAGACACGTCTTGCCAACCTGCAGGTCCTTGCGGATTTACCTCGACCTGGGCCCGCACGTAGAAAAATGCATAGCTATCGGTATCGACGGGTTCAGGGTCCCCATCATCGACCGCCTCAATCCCTTGACATTCCGCCTGGAAGCTAATGAGGACGTTCTGATTGGCCGCGGAGGTCGTAAAATTGTATTCCGTGCCACCGGCATTGGGACCATTAAAATCCACCAATGCGGGGATCACTAAGCCAGGAGAATCAGAGCCCGGACTTACTTGCTCAGTTAGATTGGTCTTGATCAAGAGGATGACCGCCGAGGCTTCGGTGGTCGCGAGACCCATGGCGCTCGCGAGCGTCAGGGCAGCGAGCGTTTTGAACTTTGAATGTGTAGTCTTCATGAGATGTTACTCCTATCAATTGATTGGGTTCCGGTCTAGATTTTGGTCGCTCCTGACCTGCTACTTGACCGTGGCTAGCAACCGAAAAGTGGCCTGATACCGCTCTTCGTGTCCTACGGTGCCCTCTCTCGCAATCCTTTTTACCTATGTGCCGGAGCTGGTTCAGCCCGGAACAGCGTTCTTCATGAATGCACTGATCACACACGTACACGGCCGGCGAATTTTGCCAGCAAAGCAATAATTCTTTTGCACAGGTCCTTTTGCTTCAGGCTCCCGCCCCACTCTCCATCCCACGTTCGTGGACTGCAAACCAAGAGCGCCGCCGAAATCTTTTCGCGAATTTGTAACGTGATGTACGTGTGTAAGGAGTGAAGCGGTGGTTAGGGTCAATTACCGGCCACCGCTGAAATCACTGGGCTCACATCCTCCTGTCGGAGGTGTGCGATGAACACAAGCGGATCAGCGCTACCAGCGCTGACACACAAGACTCTAGAAGATGAAAACCGCCGCTATACGGGCCGCGGTGGGATCAGCGCGGAAAATCGGAGTCTCGGCTTCCTCCCTGCCTATCGCGATAGCGCAACGGGTCACATCCATCTCTCGCGTTTCGCCGATGGGCGCCGGGCCCCGATCCATTTGCTCGAGGCATTGCCGAAGCGACTGACCTTGCGGCGGGATGCCTCCGGCAAGGTCATCGCCCTCAAGGCTCGGTGAGCGCGGGCCGGGCGATGATGAGGGAAGCGCGAGCTCGAAATTCGCCTTCCTCGCCCCAGGCCCGTCCAAGCCAGCCTCTCGCCTTCTCGGACGGGCGTTCTTCTTCTCTGATCTACTCGATTTCCTCGCGCCGTGCGCAGATCATGTGGGGGTGGGATGGGTGCCGATGAGTGTTTGAGGCTGGTTTGGCGGATGGCGGACAGGGCGGCGGTGAGCTGATGACCTTTGGAGGTGAGACGATAACGGTGGCTTTTGGGGATTTTTAGGATGAGGCCATGAGCGCGCAGGATGCGGAGCTGGCGGCTGATGCGGGCGGAGAGTTTTCGGATGTCGGCTGTGGATGCGTCGGAGTGGGTGGGGTGGAGCAGGCGGCGCAGGTCGCGGTTGCGAAAGCCTGCGGTGGCGAATTCGCCACTGCTGCGACGATTTATTCACAAGCTCTGAGCGGAGAACTGTGCAGCTCGTGCAACGTCCATATGGCGATCGTCAAGAGCAGCAGCGCCCCCGCCTGATGGGCCAAGGCGAGGGGTAGCGGCACGACGAAGACGAGGGTCGAGATGCCGAGCGTGACCTGCAAGGCGGCGGCGGCCAAGAGCCAGTGACAGGCCTGACGTGCGCGCGCCGGGAGGGCCGAGCGGCGCGCCGCGAGCCAAAGTAGACCGACGCTGAGCAAGCTCGCGAGGGCCAGAACGCGGTGCATAAATTGCGCTGTGATGAGGTTCTCGAAGAGGTTTCGATAGAACGGCTGCATAAGCCACAATCCGTCTGGGATCCACTGGCCTTGCATGAGCGGAAAGGTGTTGTAGGCGAATCCGGCGTCGAGTCCGGCCACGAAGCCGCCCGAGACCAGGGTAGCGACGACGAGACCGAGAACGGCGAAGCAATAACGGGGTAACGCTCCTTTAGTCACGCTTCGGGGGCGCAAGAGGCCCAGCGCCACCCAGAGCATGTAGCCATAGATCAACGCAGCCAGACCGAGATGGGCGCTCAAGCGATATTGGCTGACATCGGGGCGGTCCACGAGGCCGCTCTTCACCATATACCAGCCGAGAGCACCCTGAAGCCCGCCGAGCGCGAATAGCATGGTGAGCTTGGGAATGAGGGCGCGTCCAATCCGGCGGCGGAGCGCGAAATAAAGGCACGGTACGAGGAACGCGATGCCGATGAGCCGCCCCCAAAGCCGGTGCAGGTATTCCAACCAAAATATGGATTTGAACTCGCCAAGCGTCATGCCCCGATTGAGTTTTTGGTATTCGGGATAGCGTTGGTAGTGAGCGAAGGCATCTTCCCACGCGGGCGCGCTGAGCGGCGGTACTACGCCGGTGAGTGGCTGCCATTCGACGATCGAGAGCCCGGCATGGCTGAGCCGCGTGACGCCGCCGAGCAGCACCATGATGGCGATCAGGGCGCAGCATGTGAATAGCCACAGCGCGATGGGCCGGGAGCTCGCGGCGTCCGGTGTAAAGGACGGGCTGGACACACTCGCGGCGCCCCGTGTATTTTGCCCCATAAGCACGTATGCTACTGTCACTCGCTCAAAGGACGCCATTATCCACGACCCGCCCCCCCGGCAAAACCGATCGCTCCCCGCAAGGTGAAGAAGGCTCTACCGATACTATTGGCACTATGTGCCGGCGCGGTGGGGTACTACTTGCGCCCCGTAACGACCCACCCTCAAACGCTCGGCCCGGCGCCGGCCGCGCTAAGCGGCCCCGCGGTCGCGGTGGTGACCTCGGGTGTACGCAGGGGCCCCGCCAACCAAAGAGTCGAGAGCGTCGCTACGCTGCTTGCCGACGAGGCGGTCGTGATCCGCTCGGAGATCGACGGACGGGTCGGCACGCTCGATGTTCAAGAAGGCCAGCCGATCGACAAAGGGCACGTCTTGGTCACGCTCGATCCCGCCGAGTACCGGGCCGAGGTCGATCAGCGTGAAGCCGGCCTGGCGCTCGGGGAATTGAAATTCAAACGCGCCCGCGATCTCCTCACCAAGCGGGTGATGAGCAAGCAAGAATACGACGAGATGGACGCGGCGCTCAAGGAGGCGCGCGCCGCTCTCGCCTTGGCCCGGGCGCGCTTGAAGAAGACCATGCTGCGTGCGCCCTTCAGCGGCATCCTTGGCCTGCGGCAGATCAGTCCCGGCGATTACGTCAAGAAGGGCCGGGATCTGGTCAACCTGGAGGCCATCGATCCCATCAAGAGCGATCTCCGCATCCCGGAGCGCCACGCGGCCGAGGTGCGGCCGGCCCAGCGGATCGTCGTTCAAGTCGAAGCCTTCCCGGAGACTATCTTCGAGGGCGAGGTCTACGCCGTCGACCCGCGCGTCGACGAAGCCTCCCGCAGCCTGCGGGTCCGGGGCCGCATCCCCAACCGGCAACTCAAGTTACGGCCCGGCATGTTCGCCCGCGCCAGCCTCATCCTGTCGGTGCGGGAAGACGCGTTGTGGGTGCCGGAACAGGCCCTGGTGCCGATGGCGAGTGGCCAGTTCGTGTACCGCGCGGTCGGCGGTAAAGCAGTACTGACCCAGGTCACCACCGGGACGCGCGTCCCCGGAGAGGTCGAAATCACCGCCGGTTTGGGGGTAGGTGACATTGTCGTGACGGAGGGCTACGCCAAGCTCCAGGACGGCGTCCCGATAGAAGCCACGGACTGGTCCGACGCCCGCGGCGTCGAGCCAGCCGCCGGGTAGCTTTCCCGTGGTCCTCTCCGATCTCTCGATCCGCCGTCCCGTGCTGGCCACGGTCATGAGCCTGGTGCTCGTGTTGCTCGGGCTCATGGCTTACGAGCGCTTGCCGGTGCGCGAGTATCCCGACATCGACGCGCCGGCGATGACGGTGCGCACCGTCTACCCAGGCGCCTCGAGCGAAGTCATCGAAAGCCAAGTCACCCGGCCGCTTGAGGATTCGCTGGCCGGGATCGAGGGGATCAAAACCTTGAAATCGGTCAGCCGCGAGGAGGTCAGCCAGATCAGTATCGCGTTCCAACCCGATCGCGATCCGGATGCCGCGGCGGCCGATGTACGAGACAGAGTTTCACGCGCCCGCGATCAGCTCCCGCGCGAAGTGGATGAACCTGTTATCTCGAAGGTCGATGCCGATAACCAGGCCATTATCTGGCTGGCGTTTTTCAGCGATCGACACACGGCGCTCGAGATCACCGATTTCGCCGCTCGCTACGTCGAGGATCGGTTGCAGTCCTTGCGGGGCGTCGCCAGCATCATCATCGGTGGAGAGCGCCGCTATGCCATGCGGATCTGGCTGAACCGGGCGCGGCTAGCGGGCTATGAGTTATCGCCCCAGGATATCGAAGACGCCTTGAATCAACGCAACGTCGAGATCCCGGCGGGCCGCATCGAAAGCCGCGAGCGCGAATTCTCGCTACTGACCGAGTCCGATTTACGCACGCCCGAGCAGTTCAATCAACTGATTATCCGTGAGGTCGATGGTTACCCGGTGCGCTTGCGGGACGTTGGCCGCGCCGAGCTCGGCGCGGAGGATGATCGCAACGCCGTGCGCGTTAACGGGCAGCCGGCCGTGGGGCTCGGGGTCGTCAAGCAATCCACCGCCAATACGCTCGAGGTGGCGCAAGCGGTTAAGAACGAGCTGCCCGCGATCACCGCCAGCCTGCCGCCCGGAATGCAACTGCGCGTGGCCGTTGACAGCGCGCTGTTTATCGAACGTTCGATCGAAGAGGTGTTTTACACGCTGGGGCAGGCCTTGCTGCTGGTCCTGGCGGTGACCTTCGTGTTTCTGCGGTCGGTGCGCGCGACGCTCATTCCGTTCGTCACCATCCCGGTATCGCTCATCGGGGCCTTTATCTTTATCTATGCCTTCGGCTTCACGGTCAATGTGCTCACCTTGCTTGCGCTCGTCCTGGCCATTGGATTGGTCGTCGATGATGCCATCGTCATGCTCGAGAACATCTACCGCCGCATCGAGCAGGGTATGGCTCCGGTCCGTGCGGCGTTCGAAGGGAGCCGCGAGATCGCCTTCGCGGTGATCGCGATGACCTTGACGCTTGCCACCGTTTTTGCCCCGCTTGCGTATATGAGCGGCAACACCGGCAGGTTGTTTCGGGAATTCGCCTTGGCGGTATCCGCGGCCGTGATCGTCTCGGGGTTCGTGGCCTTGACCCTGACGCCGATGATGTGCTCGAAGATGCTCGTGTCCCGGTCGGCGCACGGCTGGATATATACGGCTTCCGAGCGTTGGTTGGCGAGTCTGACCCGAGCCTATCGGGAGTTCCTGGCGGCGGCGCTCAGGCACCGCTGGATGGTCTTGCTTGGGGTGCTTGGCGTCGCGGCCATGAGCGCGGTTCTGTTCGCCGAGCTCCAGTCGGAGCTCGCGCCGATTGAGGATCGATCCATCATCATCGCTAACGTCAGCGCCCCGGAAGGGGCTACGATGGCCTACACCGACCGCTATGCGCGACGGATCGAGGATATTCTAAGCCGGATCCCCGAGGTAAAAGGGTATTTCATGGTCGTGGCCCCGGGCCTCCAGCGGCCCAATCCGGTCACCTCGGCCTTGGCCTTTATTAACCTCAAGCCGTGGTCGGAACGCACGCTCAGCCAGCAGGAACTAGCGGCGGCACTCCAGCCCAAGCTCTTTTCCCTGCCTGGCGTCTTGGCGTTCCCGAGCAATCCTCCTTCGCTCGGCCAAAGCTTTGCCAGCCGGCCGGTGCAATTCGTGGTGCAGGCGAATTCCTATGCCGAGCTGCAAACTTTGGTGGACGCACTCGTCAACGAAGGGCAGCAGTTTCCCGGGCTCGTGAATCTTGATGTTGATCTTAAGCTTAACAAGCCCCAGTTGCGGATAGTGGTCAACCGCGACAAGGCGGCGGACGTCGGCGTCGAGGTGGCGGAGATCGGCCGCACGCTCGAAACTCTCTTCGGCGGCCGCCAGGTTACGCGTTTCAAACGGGAGGGAGAACAGTACGACGTCATCGTGAAAGTTGAGGATGCCGAGCGTAGAACGCCGGACGATCTGACGTCGATCTATGTGCGCGGCGGGGCCGGCCAGTTAGTGCAGCTTGACAACGTGGTTGCCGTGACGGAGACCGTCGCCCCCGTAGCGCTCAATCACTTCAATCGGCTGCGCGCGGCAATTATTAGCGCGGGCATAGCTCCCGGATACTCATTAGGTGATGGGCTACGGTTCCTGGAAGAAACTGCCAAGGAAGTTTTGCCGCCGGCGGCACGTACCGATCTTGACGGGCAATCACGGGAGTTTCGTGAGTCCAGTACGACCTTGTATACGACCTTTGCCTTGGCCCTAATATTCATTTACCTCGTCTTGGCGGCTCAATTCGAGAGCTTTATCGATCCCTTGATCATCCTCTTGACCGTACCGCTTGGTGTCGCCGGGGCGCTCATGGCGCTGAAGGCCTCCGGCGGCACGCTCATCGTGTATAGCCAGATTGGATTGGTGTTGTTGGTCGGCCTTATCACGAAGAACGGTATCTTGATCGTGGAGTTCGCTAACCAGCTTCAGGGCCGGGGGCACGCTAGGCTGGATGCCGTGATCGAGGCGGCGGGGCTGCGGTTACGGCCGATCCTGATGACTACCTGCGCGATGATCCTCGGCGCCGCACCCTTGGCTTTGGCGGTAGGCGCCGGCGCCGAGAGCCGCCAACCCATCGGCTGGGTTATCGTAGGCGGACTGTCGCTCGGGACGCTCCTGACCTTGTTCGTGATCCCGACGGCCTATACGCTGCTCGCCCGCCGGCGCTCCATGCCCGCCGTCGCAACCGTGTTCGACGCGAAGACCAGGGCCGCATTACCTCGTTAGGACAAAACGCGAGTGCGCCACATCGAAGCTATCACCCACTTGCACCCGATGCTCGACGGTGTATTGCCCGGATGCGGTCCGGGGGGGTAATGTCAGCTCGGTTACCGCGGTATTGAGGCCTGCCCTTGCGTATCGATTGTCGATACCTTCTCGCCCGATTTTCCGGCCGTCTCGAAGCAACACCCAGGTGGCTTTCACATGAGCTTCCTGGTCGCTTGCCGGAACGCTTAGAGAATACTCGGTATAAAACCGTACGGTCTCGCCCGGTCTCACACGTTCGCGCGAGGGGGCGACCTCTCGGATCGATACCTTGAGCTCGTCGCGAATGCCGGCTACGGTTTCCGATTCCGGTGCGATCGCCGCGGCCTCATCGAGCCTGGTCCGAGCCGCGTCCCATTGCTCCTGATCCAAGCGCGGTTGGAAAAGGGTGGGCTCTCCGGCTGGATCCTCACGTCCCGGTACGGGTACTTCGGCCGCCGGCTTGAGTAGGGTTTCGGTTGGCTCGTCGCGAAAGAGGTTTCCGGAAAGCCATTCGTCTGCTGCATCGTAAAGGGCGGCAAACGAACCCGGACGCATCCACGCCACGTAGAGCCCCAGACCCACGATGGCTGCGATCGCGGCGGAGTACCCGAGCCACTTGCCGCGGTGCCGTCGTCGCAGGTCCCGTTCGGGGGGGCTGCCGCCCACCGTTTCATTGGAGGGATCGACCGTGTTCCTCACCCGGTCGTTCATTATCGGAATGTTCACCGGAACATCCGCTGGTCGTAATGGCCGATTTAAAGCCGGGATGCTCTCAATTTTCCCGCCCCTCCGCCCTGCAACGGCGGGCCGTGCTTGGTTGCCCGTCGGACCGCGGCCAAGCGCACCAAACTCGTTCGCGGTCTCTTCGGCCTGTCGGTGCCGCGTCTCCTTCAGGAGGCGTTGCCGTACGACCGCGGTCTCGCGCGCCTTGAGCTCCTCGCGAAGGCCGGCTGCGGCTTCCGATTGCGGTGCCAGTCCGGCGGCCTCATCGAGCCTGGTCTGAGACGTCTCCAGATGGTGTTCGTTTATGGCGGTGCGCGCGAGGTCGAGGAGCTTCTTGACGGTCCGCTCCTCTTCGTTGGTGCGTTCCGCCGCGCGCCGCTTGTGATCTTCCTGGGCCCGTAGTGTCTCGAGATCTTCACGCGGCTTGACCCCTTGCTCTAATTCAGGCCGGACCACAAAGTCGATGCCGAGCGAGTCATTCGCGGATAGCTCCTTGCGCCACGCCGCAACGGTCAGCGGCCGCTGCGTGGGTAAGAAACCTAGCGCATGATCAATGGCTTTAAGAAAGGCATTGCTATAGTTTCCTTGACCAACCGGCAGCACGGACATCAGCGGATCGGTTCCGCCTTGGACGACCATGCGACTGCGCTCGATTGCAGCTAGCGGTGCAACGCCAACCACTGCCTGGTACAGCGTTGCGCCAAGGCTGAAGATATCCGTCCACGGGCCATGCAACTCGCTATCGCCAAAGCAAAGCTCGATCGGCGCGAAGTCCGACGGGAAATGCTTGGTCAACGTGTTAGCGGGGTTGAAGAGAGCGCCGCCGCCCGGGTTGAAACCCGTTAACACGGGGCTCCCGTCTGTACGGATAATAATGTTTGACGGCTGAATGTAGCGGTGAATATAGCCGCTCGCGTGGATCGCGTCGAGCCCGTCCAGGATCGGTAATACCAAGGCGAGAAGCTCCTTTTCCGCCACGGTTGAGCCATCAAAGAGGTGTTCCGCTTTCTTGCCTTGCTCGTGCGCGACGACGATGTAAGCGCTGTTGTTCGCTTCGAAGGCGTTCAACGCTTGGGCGATATTTTGATGCTTGATCCCGGTGAGCTTTAGCGCGTCAGTCAGGAAGCACTCAAGCCCCGCCTTATACGCGGCGCCATGCTCCGCAGCGGCAGGATGAATCACGCCGCGCGTATCGCGTATGGCGATCTCGCACAGCATGTATTCGGTAATAATAACCCGGCGGCCCAGGTTCAGGTCACTGGCTAAATAGGTAAACCAATAGTCCCCCTGGCCGAGGACGCTGTCGATGCGATACCCATGAAGCGTCGTCCCCGGTAAGAGCGAATCGGTGTCTGATTCAATCCTCGGATCCGCGATGGTCAAATCCTCTTCCACGGTGATTAGACGATCCCTCGATCAATAGTTGTTACTGACCTGCCTGTTAGAATGTCCCGCTGCAATGGCGGGGGCCGGGATGAATAAGGAATGTCAAGAGGCACGGTAGTGCTAGGCCAGTGACTTGTCAAACATCCGAGTTCTCGGCTTCGTCGAGGCACTGGAAACGCATCTGCGTCATCAGCCTACGAGAGTCAGTCGCAGTCGCACCAAGCGCTTGCGCGGCGTAGCACGCCCCCAATACCGACCGCGAGTGGACGAAATTCGGGTGTTTTACGATGTGACGGGAAACTTTGTCGAAATATTGGCGATTGTATCCAAATCGGAGGCTGCAACATGGTTGGCGAAGTTCGGAAAACCCGAGTGAAGGAAGTTCCGCTGTCGGAAGTGAAAGATGATCTATCCCGGTATATCCGTGAGGCGGAGCGACAAGAGATTGTGATTACCCGCCGTGGCAAACCGGCGGGGGTATTGATCGGATTTCACTCAGAGGATGACTGGTTCGATTACCGGCTCGAAAACGATCCGCGGTTTCTCGAGCGTGTAGAAAAAGCACGCGCGAGTCTGCGTGCCGGGCGGGGCGTGCGAATTGAAAAAGTGCGTAGAGAATGAGCTTTGATTCCCGGGTTACGTCGCTGCGCGACTAACCCAAGCTACGATTTCTCGAACGGGTGCGAAATGCTACGTCCCGGCTCTGGGACTTCGCCGGGGGCGCTTGGGAGCGGATGGGGCGCGATCCTCAGGAGATATTTGGCTCAGTGCTTGTGCGTAAAACGCATGCTACATAAGAGGTGTTTGCGAGGATAGCGTAATTGTACAGCCGAGCGGAGGATTATAGATCGGCCGGCTTCGAGTCGCGATCCGGCAATCGGTTGCGTCCCCGTCAATTATTCTTCGAGCAGCGCAACGGCATGGGCGGCGATGCCTTCCTCGCGCCCGGCGAAGCCCATGCCCTCGGTCGTCGTTCCCTTGACGTTGACCTTATCAACCGCCACCTTGAGATCGGCGGCAAGGTTTTCCCGCATGGCCGGAAAGTACGGCGCGAGCTTCGGGCGTTGCGCCACGATCGTGGCATCGACGTTGGCGATGCGGAATCCTTGCCGGGCGAGCATCGCCACCACCTCGCGCAGCAGCACCCGGCTGTCCACGCCTTTCCATTCTCTCCGGGTGTCCGGGAAAAACTTACCGATATCGCCGAGCGCCCCCGCTCCCAATAGTGCGTCGCAAATAGCGTGAATCAGCGCGTCCCCGTCGGAGTGGGCGAGCAGGCCGCGGTCGTGCGGAATGCTCACCCCGCCCAGGATAAGCGCGCGCCCGTGGACCAAGCGATGCGCGTCGTAGCCGTGACCTATTCGCATAGCGCCTCCTGCCGCAAGCCGCGCAGGAAAGACTCGGCCAACGCGAGGTCTTCGGAGCGGGTGATCTTGATGTTATCGGGATGGCCTTCCACCAGACAGGGCGTATGGCCCATGAGCTCCATGGCCTCGGCCTCGTCGGTGACGATCCGTCCCTTACGCAGGGCTACGGTGAGCGCCTGGTGGAGCGCGTCGAGACGAAACATCTGCGGGGTCAAGGCATGCCAAAGGCGCGCGCGTGATACGGTCTCAACGACCTCCTGAGCGTCATCCGCGCGCTTCATGGTGTCGCGCACCGGCAAGGCTAAGAGCCCGCCCGTCTCATGCCGCGAGCAGCGCTCGATGAGACGGCCGATGTCTTCGGCCCGAACACAGGGACGCGCGGCATCGTGTACCAATACCCAGTCTGCGGGGCTGGCCCGGCGTAACAGGCTTTCCAGGGCCGCCAGTACCGAATGACAGCGCTCAGTGCCGCCCGTGACGGTGGAGACTTTGCCTCGATTGCTGAGAGGTATCGAATCCCAATAACGGTCGCCGGCCGCGATAGCAACCACGATCCCATCGATGGCCGGTAGCTCAAGAAATCGCTCCAACGTATGCGCGATGATCGGTTTGCCGAGAAGGGAAAGATACTGCTTCGGCAGATCGGAGCCGATGCGGGCGCCTTTCCCCGCCGCGGGGATCGCCACCCAATACCGCTCAGCGGGTGGGCTCGATCGATTTACGCGGTCCGGTATCGATGATCTGATAAAACACCTCGTCGGTCTTGATCATTCCCATCTCGCTGCGCGCCCGCTCCTCGATGACTTCCAGCCCTTCTTTGAGGTCGGCAACCTCGGCCTCTAAACTGCTGTTGCGCTCTTTGAGCAGGCGGTTTTCAAGGATCTGGTTGTGTCTCTGCACGCGCAACGCCCACCACTCCAGGAGGCCTCCCTGCCCGGTCCAAAGCTTGAACTGCAATCCGCCGAGCAGCAGGAGGAGAATAAGCACGAGCGGCGTCATCGGGTTGAGATCACGCAATGTTCCACGCACCCGTTAGATTCTTACTGCCCAAATGTTGAACAAAACCACTACGACTAAATGATAAGTCCCTTCTCCCTCCGGGAGAAGGTTAGGATGAGGGGATATAAACAATGAGTTATCCTTATTCTTATCCCATCCCCTCACCCCAACCCTCTCCCGGCGGGAGAGGGAGTTTAGCGAAAATACTTAAATTTCAAATATTTTTGGCTAGTGATGATTCATCTTACCAGGTTATGAGCTCCCCGGTAGGTTGTAGAATGCCGCCCGGCCGGGATAAGACGCCTGAGCACCCAACTCTTCCTCGATCACGATGAGCCGGTTGTACTTCGCGACCCGATCGGAGCGCGATAACGATCCGGTTTTGATCTGACCACAGGAAGTGGCCACGGCCAGATCGGCGATCGTCGTATCCTCGGTCTCACCCGAGCGGTGCGATACGACGGCCGTGTAACCCGCTTTCTTCGCCATAGCGATGGCGGCGAGCGTCTCGCTCAAGGTGCCGATTTGGTTGACTTTGATCAAGATCGAGTTGGCGATGCCTTGCGCGATCCCCTGCGACAGGATAGCGGTATTGGTGACGAAGAGATCGTCGCCCACAAGCTGTACCCGGTTCCCCAAGCGCTTGGTCAACGCGCTCCAGCCCTCCCAGTCGTTCTCGCCCATGCCGTCCTCGATGGTGATGATGGGATATTTATCCACCCAACGGGCAAGAGAATCGACGAGCTCCATAGCCGTGAGCGTGCGGTTTTCGGAAGTCAGCGCGTACTGTCCATTCTTGCAAAACTCGGAGCTCGCGACATCCAGGCCGAGCATGATGTCTTCGCCGGCGCGATAGCCGGCACGTTCGATGGCCTTGAGGATGGCTTCGACCGCGGACTCGTTCGAAGGCAGGTTGGGGGCAAACCCGCCTTCATCCCCGACGGCGGTGTTCAAACCTCCAGCATGCAGGATCTCTTTCAGGGCATGGAAAATCTCGGCCCCGTAGCGGACGGCTTCGCGCAAGCTCGGCGCCCCGACCGGCAGGATCATGAACTCCTGGAAATCCACGTTGTTGTCGGCATGCGCGCCGCCGTTGATGATGTTCATCATCGGCACCGGCATCGTCAGCGACCCTTGGCCGCCGAGGTAGCGATAGAGCGGCACGCCGGCATCAAAGGCGGCCGCGCGCGCCGCGGCCATCGAGATGGCGAGAATGGCGTTAGCGCCCAGGCGCGCCTTGGTGGCAGTGCCGTCGAGATCACACATGATCCTGTCGATCTCGGTTTGCGCGGAAACTTCGCGGCCGAGGAGCGCTTGGCGCAACTCCCCGTTGACGTGCTCGACGGCGCGCGTCACGCCCTTACCTCGATAGCGCCTCGGATCGCCGTCGCGCAGCTCGATCGCCTCCCGCTCTCCGGTCGAGGCACCCGAAGGCACCGCGGCGGTGCCGCTATGCCCTGATGCCGTGATGACGTCGACCTGTACGGTCGGGTTTCCCCGTGAATCCAGGATCTCCCGGCCACGAATTTCTTTGATCCCTGACATTCAGTCTTCTCCAAGACGGCTTTTTGTGACTTCATCCAACGCTTTCAGTTTCTCGAGCAGAGCGGGTAGCTCTGCAAGCGGCCAGCTATTGGGTCCGTCGCTCAAGGCCTCGTCGGGTCGCGGATGGGTTTCCATGAACAGGCCCGCGACACCCACCGCTATCGCCGCTCGCGCCAAGAGCGGTACGAATTCGCGTTGACCCCCCGAGCGTGTCCCGAGGCCGCCGGGCATCTGCACCGAATGGGTGGCGTCGAAGACCACGGGGCATCCCGTTTGGCCCAGGACCGCCAGTGCTCGCATGTCGGAGACCAGGTAATTGTAACCAAACGCGGTCCCGCGCTCGCACACCATGATGTGCTCGTTGCCCGTGGCTTTGGCCTTGTCGACCACGGGCTGCATGTCCCAAGGTGCCAGGAACTGCGCCTTCTTGATGTTGACCGGCCGGCCTTGACGGGCCACGTTTTGAATGAAGTTGGTTTGGCGGCAGAGAAAGGCGGGCGTCTGCAGGACATCCACGACCTCCGCGACCTCGGCGAGCGGTGAATCTTCGTGGACATCGGTTAAAACCGCTACGCCGATCTCGCGTTTTACCTTCGCAAGAATGGCAAGGCCGCGTTCGACCCCGAGACCGCGAAAGCTTTGGTGCGAGGTCCGGTTGGCCTTGTCGAAGGACGATTTATAGATGAACGGGATCCCGAGCCGTGCGGTCATCTCCTTCAGGGTGCCAGCGGTCCGCAACGCCAACTCCTCGCTTTCGATGACGCAGGGACCGGCGATTAGAAAAAACGGCCGATCGGGTCCCGCCTCGAAATTACATAACCGCATCTCTGATCTTCGGACGCTGGCCGATGCGATAGGCGAGGGCGGCCTGAATATAGCTAGTGAAGAGCGGGTGCCCATCGCGCGGCGTCGAAGTGAATTCGGGGTGGAACTGGCAGCCGATGAACCATGGGTGGTCGCTCAGCTCGATGATCTCGACGAGATGGCCATCCGTCGACCGCCCGGCAATGTTCAACCCGGCGCGAACCAAGATCTCCGTGTATTGATTGTTGAATTCGTAACGGTGGCGATGCCGTTCCAGGATCACGTCCTTGCCATAGATCGAGTGTACGAGGCTGTCCGGGGTCAAGCGGCATTCTTGGCCGCCCAAGCGCATGCTGCCGCCGAGATCGGAGGATTCATCGCGGTGTTCGACGGAACCGTCGGCGGCGGTCCATTCCGTAATGAGCGCGATGACCGGATGCGGTGTTTCGCGGTGAAACTCGGTGCTGTGAGCGCCCGTGAGCCCGGCGACGTGGCGCGCGAACTCGATCACGGCAACTTGCATCCCCAGGCAAATGCCGAGGTAGGGTACCCGGCGTTCGCGCGCGTAGCGCACCGCTTCGACTTTGCCTTCGATCCCGCGCCGGCCGAACCCGCCGGGGACCAGCACGGCGTCCATGCCCTCCAAACACGCCGCGCCCTGCCGTTCAATCTGCTCGGAATCGAAATAACGGATGGCGACGCGCGCGCGGCTGTGGATACCGCCGTGGGTTAAGGCCTCGGAGAGGGATTTATAGGATTCCGTCAGCTCGACATACTTCCCGACCATGGCCACGTTGACCTCGGCGAGCGGATGTTCCATCGCAGCGACGACGCCCTCCCACTCGCGCAGGTCGGCGTCCGGTACCTCGAGCGCCAGCCGATCGACGACGATGGCGTCGAGCCCCTGCTCGTGGAAGATGAGAGGGATCTTGTAAATGTTGTCCACGTCGATCGCCGAGATGACGGCGCGTTCCTCGACGTTGGTAAAGAGCGCGATCTTCTTGCGTTCGCCGGGCGGGAGTGGCCGGTCCACGCGGCAGAGTAGAATATCGGGTTGGATACCGATAGAGCGCAGTTCCTTGACGGAATGCTGTGTCGGCTTGGTCTTGATCTCTCCCGCCGAGGCGATGTAGGGAACCAAGGTCAGATGAATGTATAAGGTTTGCTTCGGCCCGAGCTCGATGCGAAATTGGCGGATGGCCTCGAGGAAGGGGAGGGATTCGATGTCGCCGACCGTGCCGCCGATTTCCACCATGGCGAGGTCCACGCCGTCGGCGGCGCTGCGGATACAGTCCTTGATCTCGTCGGTGATATGCGGGATGACCTGAACGGTGCCTCCGAGATAATCGCCGCGGCGTTCCTTGCGAATGACGTTCCAGTAGATGCGGCCGGTGGTGTAGTTGTTGCGCTTGCCCATGCGGGTGCGCACGAAGCGCTCGTAATGGCCGAGATCGAGGTCGGTTTCCGTGCCGTCTTCGGTCACGTACACCTCGCCGTGCTGAAACGGGCTCATGGTGCCGGGATCGACGTTGATGTAGGGGTCGAGCTTGATGAGCGTGACCTTGAGCCCGCGCGCCTCGAGCAGCGCCCCTAGCGAGGCCGATGCGATGCCCTTGCCGAGCGACGACACCACACCACCGGTGATGAAGATAAAACGGGTCATGGGACAGGCTGGCGGGGACGGCCGAAGGAGCTAGGTTGAGCGTACATGAACCACGATGCTACCAGAACCGGCGTGATTTGGTAACTTAGGATTTCATTCCATGTTCCCTGTTGAGAACGGTCTAGTACATCGTTTCGACGGTACGGTTACGTCAGAATACTGAAGGTGTCATGCTATTGCTAATTCGTCATTCCAGCGCAAGCTGGAATCCAGGCTTTTCTTACTCTGCTTCTGGATGCCAGCTTTCGCTAGCATGACGAGAACATTATTGTGAACGTTTAACTGAAACGCACCTCTAGATCGTCCTTGCGCGCCGAGTATTGGATGCCGGCGCCCGGGCCTGGGATAGAATGAACGCGCGTTTTTATCGAGAAGCTGGGATGGTTATTCACATTATGACCCGGGGCGCCCTTTGTGCCGTTGGCGCCTCGCTAATGATGGCGCTCATGAGCACGGCGATCCGCATCGCCTCCGGCGAGCTCGAGAACGAGATGGTGGTGTTTCTGCGCAATGGCTTCGGCTTGGTGGCGCTGCTGCCTTGGATCCGCGCCTACGGCGGCGTGTCGAGCCTCGCAACGGCGCAATTCCCGCAGCACTTGCTGCGATCGCTCGCGGGGCTAGCCGCGATGTATTGCTTCTTCTATGCGCTCGCGCACTTGAATCTTGGCGAGGCCGTGCTGCTCAACTTCAGCGCGCCGCTCTACATCGCGCCCATCGCGTTGCTGTGGCTGGGGGAGACGATGTCGTGGCGGGTGGGTTGGGCGGCGGTGGTCGGTTTTCTGGGGGTGGCCTTGATCCTGAACCCCGGACACGGGCTCTTCACTTTCGCCGCAATGATCGGAGCCCTATCGGGCTTGCTGGCCGCGATCGCGATGGTATCGGTGCGCGGAATGGCCGCGACCGAGCCCACGGTGCGTACCGTTTTTTACTTTAGCGCCGTCAGCACGGTCGTTTCCGCCGTGCCCTTGCTCTGGACCTGGCAAACGCCCACTGTGCCGGCGCTTGCGCTCATGGCGCTCGCGGGTTTTTTTGCGACCAAGGGGCAATTATTGCTCACCCGTGGCTATGCGCTCGCCCCGGCGGCGCGCGTGGGGCCTTATACCTATACGACCGTGATCTTCGCGAGCGCCATCGGCTGGATCCTCTGGAGTGAGGTCCCGGACGGCATGACGATGGCGGGCGCGGTTTTGATTGGCGTGTCAGGGGTCTTGGCCATGGCAGGTTCGGAAACCCCGGTGTCCAGCACCGAAGAGATGGCGGCTGGGGTCGTGGGTGCTGCGGAACACGAACCGCCGATTTAAATCGCATGGTCGCCCGTTCGGCAATGCTACCGCCGGAACCCACCCATCCCTGTCCTGCACCTCGGGTTCGGACTATACTTCCTACCGCTCTGGAGCCTCAATCTATGACAAGGACACGAAACGCAGCGGGCCCTCTCTTATAAGCCCTAAGGATTCCATGTACATGGAAGGCCTCGTCCCGGACTTTGCGGAACACTGGGCTTTATTCCTGGACGTCGATGGCACGTTACTCGACTTTGCAGAACACCCCCAGGCGGTCGAGCTTAAGCCAGAGCTGGTTACCATGCTCTCGTCGCTGCAGGGGCTGGTGCCGGTGGCCCTCATCAGCGGACGTCCCATTGTGGACCTAGACCGTCTTTTTGCACCTCTCCGGTTGCCTCTGGCCGGGCAGCATGGCGCGGAACGCCGTACTGCACGCGGTCAGCTCATCTGCATGGAACGGCCAAAGCCAAATGTCCGAGGCGCGGGACGCGCTAGGCCGTTTCGCGGATACCCACCGCGGGCTGCTGCTGGAAGACAAGGGCCTAAGTCTGGCGCTCCACTATCGTCTCGTACCACCCCTCAAGTCGGAAGTCGAAGCGATGATGAACGTTTGGACGCGCAAGCTTGGGAAGCGGTTTGTGCTGCTTGAGGGCAATATGGTTTACGAGATCCGCCCGGGCGGAATAGACAAGGGCAAGGCGATCGCTGCGTTTCTGGAGGAGGGGCCATTCGCCGGGCGTGTGCCGGTCTTTATTGGCGACGACACTACCGATGAGGACGGTTTTGTCACGGTTAACGTCGTTGGGGGTCATTCCGTCAAGGTCGGCGATGGCGAGACGGCCGCCCGCTGGCGCCTAGGCGATGTGGCGTGCGTGCTCCATTGGCTTGACGCCTATCGATGTTGGCGTGCTCGGTTCATTTCCGTGTAACAGCTCGTGGATCAGCTCGCGCTAGGAATCATTGGTAACTGTAGCGTCAGTGCGCTGGTCGACCAGCAGGGCAGGATCGTGTGGTCCTGTATGCCTCGCTTCGATGGGGATCCGGTGTTCTGCGCCTTACTCGGAAGTGACGCGAGTGACGCGCTGACGGGCCGGGGTGCATTTACCATCGACCTGCAGCACCAATCGCGCACCGAACAGCAGTACCTGCGGAATACCGCAGTTCTCGTCACCGAGGCGGTATCGTGGAAGTCACAGATTTCGCGCCTCGCTTCCGGCAGTTCGGCCGCATGTTCTATCCCGCAACGCTTGTCCAGCGCATCCGGCCGTTGGCGGGCAGCCCGGTGATCACGATCCGGCTGGAGCCATGCTACGACTACGGCGTCGGCACGCCTGACCTCACCTTCGGTAGCAACCACATCCGCTACATCGCCCCGCAGCTAGTGCTGCGCTTGACCACGGACGCCTCGATAATCGCCGTCCTGGAGCAAACCCCGTTCATCCTCGATCGGGATCTCACGTTGCTTCTGGGGCCCGACGAATCCGCTCCAGATGCGGTCGGCGAGCTCGGAAGCCGTTGGTTCGGTGAGACCCGCAACTACTGGCAGGAGTGGGTGCGGTTCTTGGGGATACCGTTTGAATGGCAAGACGCCGTAATTCGGGCCCCATTACCCTCAAGCTCAGCGCCTTCGATGATACCGGCGGCATCGTCGCCGCCATGACGACCTCCCTGCCCGAGGCCCCCGACAGTGGCCGCAACTGGGACTACCGGTACTGCTGGCTCCGGGACAGCTACTTCGTGGTCAGCGCTCTCAACCGTCTGAGCGCTACCCGAACCATGGAGCGGTACCTGCACTACCTCATCAGCATCACAGCCACCGCCCGCGATGGCCGGCTTCAGCCCGTCTATCGGATCAGCGGGCGACCCGAGGTGGACGAGACCCTCGTGAAGGACCTTCAGGGTTTCCGGGGCATGGGGCCTGTGCGCATCGGTAATGCTGCCTACCGGCAGGTACAGAACGATGTGTACGGGTCGGTGGTGTTGGCCGCAGCCCATATGTTCTTCGACCAGCGGCTCGACCGACCCGGCGATGAGGCGCTGTTTCGACGTCTGGAGGCGGTAGGTAAGATGGCGAGCCGACTGTACGACCAGCCGGATGCGGGGATCTGGGAGTTGCGCAATGAGATGCGAGTGCATACCTTCTCCAGCGTCATGTGCTGGGTGGCCTGCGATCGGCTGGCGCGGATCGCGAGTTGCCTGGCGCTGCCCGAGCGCACCGTCCACTGGCGGGGGCATGCAGACGCCATCCATCGGGTTATTTGCGATCGCGCCTGGGATAGTGAGCAGAACACGTTCGTCGAGAGTTTCGGCGGTCGGGAACTCGACGCGAGCCTTCTCCTTCTTCATGAGCTTGGGTTCCTGGCAGCGGACGATCCAAGGTTCGCAGGCTCTGTGGCAGCGGTGGAACGACAGCTCAAACAGGGCGATTTCGTGTTCCGCTATACACAGAAGGACGATTTCGGTAAACCGCACACGGCCTTTCTGGTGTGTACCTTCTGGTACATCGACGCGCTGGCTGCACTCGGGCGCCATGAAGAGGCGCGTGCGCTCTTCGAGACGCTGCTTGCGTGCCGCAATGCCCTGGGGCTCCTGTCGGAAGACATCCATCCGGTCACCCGCGAGCTCTGGGGTAATTTCCCGCAGACCTACAGCATGGTCGGGCTCATCAACTCCGCCATGGGCCTTAGCCGCAGCTGGGAAGAGGCCTTCAAATGAAGGCACTCTCGCAGGTCTCGAAATCGCTCCGCGTCGGCATCCTCATCGCCGGCATTATCGGCCTGGCGACGGGTTTGCTCGCCTGGTACCAGGTGCAACACGAGCGAGAAATTGACTTGGAGGACATCAACCGCCGAGCGCATGCGCTGGCCCACCAGCTTTCGTTTACCGTGCGCGAAGCCCTGGCCAAGCCCGATAAAGAGGCCCGTCGCGCGCTAGCCTCCCGCGTTGAAGCCTATGGGCGGCTCATCGGATTTGCAATCTACCGGGAGGACGGGAAGCCCGTGGCTTCGGCGAAGGGCGCCTCGGACTACACGGATATCCTGGACGGCCTCGTAAAGCAGGCACTGGTGAGCAATGCCGAGATCACGGAGGTCGTACGTTCCCACGGTCCACCGATCCATGTTCTGGCGGCCCCCGTCACCGACGGTTCGGCGAGCGGCATTTTGGTCGTTCTTCATGATGTCTCCTATATTGATGAACGCGCGACCGGAAGGCTCGTCCAGTTTGCTTTTTGGTTCCTGATTGTAACCTCCGTGATCGTCACGGTAGTGCTTGGCATCGCTTGGATCGCCTACGAACGGCCGCTGCGTAACCTCGCCGCTTGGATGCGGCGGCTGCGCCTCAATAACGCAGCGGAGGCGCCGCCCCGAGGATTATTCATTGCACTGCTAGAAAGCGAAAGCGACCGGCTGGCGTCCTCCTTCCGCGCCGCACGTTCGGCGGGCCGTGCGCGGTCACGGGCAGAAGTCCACGCCGAACGGGTCTGGTCCCGCGAGCGGTTGCGGGTGCATGCCGTCGACTGTCTCGGCGCGGACCACCAGCTCGTCGTCGTGAGCAATCGCGAACCCTATATGCACCAGTTTCAGGGCGGCCAACCGCGCATCATCAAACCGGCTGGCGGGCTCGTGACCGCGCTCGATCCAGTGCTGCAGGCGTGCGGTGGCTTGTGGGTCGCCCACGGGGCAGGCGATGCCGACCGGGAGGTCGCCGACGGTCACGGCCGCCTGACTGTCCCGCCGGGTGACGCGCGTTATACGCTGCGGCGCGTGTGGCTTACCCGCGAAGAGGAGCAGGGTTATTATTACGGATTCTCCAACGAGGGTCTCTGGCCCTTATGCCATCTTGCGCATGAGCGGCCGATCTTCCGTCCCACGGACTGGGACCATTACCTGCGTGTGAATCAGCGTTTCGCGGAAGTCGTGCTGACGGAGATTGGTGGTGGCAAAGCGGTGGTGCTGGTGCAGGATTATCAGCTCGCGCTAGTGCCTGATCTCCTCAAGTCCGCCCGTCCCGAATTGTGTGTGGGCTTATTCTGGCACATCCCCTGGCCGAACCCGGAGGCGTTCCGGATCTGTCCATGGGGTGCGGAGATCTTGCGCGGGATGCTGGGGGCCGATCTCATCGGTTTTCAGCTCCAGCAGTACTGCAATAATTTCCTGGACACGGTCGATCGCATGCTGGAGACTAAGCTCGACTGGGACCATTTTGCTGTGGAGCTGTGCGGACACGTCACGCAAGTGGGACCCTTCCCCATCAGCGTCCCAGGTTGGGTGGAACGGAGTGTCCCAACGGGCAATGAATTGGCGCAACAGATCGCCGCGCTCAAGCAGCAGAACAAGATCGGGGGACAGATCGTCGTCGGTGTGGACCGCATCGACTACACGAAAGGGATGTCCGAGCGGTTCCGCGCCGTGGCGAGGTTCCTGGATAAATATCCAAAGCATCGCGAGCGCTTCACCTTCGTCCAGCTCGGTGCCCCGAGTCGTACCCACATCCGCCGCTACCGCGAGTACATTGCGGAGCTGGAGGCGCTGGCCGATGAGATCAACTGGAGGTTCCAGACAGATGCCTGGAAGCCTATCCGCTTATTGGTCGGCCACCACGACGGGCAGACCGTTTACACTTTCATGCGCATGGCCTCCATTTGTATCGTGAGTTCCTTGCACGACGGCATGAATCTAGTCGCCAAGGAATACGTGGCCGCCCGCGATGATGGCGATGGCGTGCTCATCCTCTCAGAGTTTGCCGGCGCAGCGCGGGAGCTTTCCGATGCCCTCATCATCAACCCCTACGACATCGAGCAGTTCGCCGATGCGATTCGGGAGGCCGTCGAAATGGAGCCGGCAGAACGGCAGGCGCGGATGGAACGAATGGGGCGGACCGTCGAGGAAAACAATATCTATTGCTGGGCGGCAAGATTCTTGACGGAACTCGCCGCTGGGCGAGCGCCGGTCACTGCTGAAGCCGTCCTTAAAACGGGCTGAGACCCCACTTATCCTCGATGGCGGCAAATACCCGCAGGTCAAACCTTATTCACAATTCGCGGGGCTACGCTAGAATAGCATCGCGACGGGGGGTAACTCATCACCCGGTCAGAAATTCGCTGTCGCGCAATAACAAGGCCGCGCTCCAATCTACTCGCGGCCATAAATCATCGGAGGACTGGCATGGCTTCTGACATCGAAATCGCCCAAGCGGCAAGACTCAAGCGCATCATCGATATCGCCCGCGATCGTCTCGGGATCGCGGATGAACACCTCGAACCCTACGGCCATTTTAAAGCGAAGCTATCATTAGACTACATCGATAGTCTGGCTAGCCGTCCAGACGGGAAGCTGATCCTGGTCACGGCCATGACCCCGACCCCGGCCGGCGAAGGTAAAACCACGACGACGGTCGGACTCGGGGATGCGCTCAATCGCCTCGGGAAGAAAGCCTGCATTTGTCTGCGCGAGCCCTCGCTCGGACCGGTCTTTGGAATGAAAGGCGGGGCGGCGGGCGGCGGCTATGCCCAGGTGGTGCCGATGGAGGACATCAATCTCCACTTTACCGGTGATTTCAACGCTATCGGCCTCGCCAACAACCTCTTGGCCGCGCTGCTGGACAACCATATCCATCACGGCAATGCGCTCGGGGTGGATGTGCGCCGCATCGCCTGGCGGCGGGTGGTGGACATGAACGACCGAGCCTTGCGCGATATCACCGCCGCGCTCGGCGGTCCCGCTAACGGCTTCCCGCGGCAGGACGGGTTCGACATCGTGGTAGCCTCGGAGGTGATGGCGATCTTCTGTCTCGCGAATTCCGTCGAGGATCTCAAACAACGACTGGGTAATATCGTGGTCGGTTACACCCGTGAACAGCAACCGGTGCGGGCGCGCGAGCTCAAAGCCCACGGTGCCATGACGGTGCTGCTGAAGGACGCACTGAAACCGAATCTGGCCCAGACCCTCGAGAACAATCCGGCCTTCATCCACGGCGGGCCCTTTGCCAACATCGCCCACGGCTGCAATTCGGTCATCGCCACGAAGGCGGCGCTGAAGCTCTCCGATTTTGTGGTGACCGAGGCCGGGTTCGGCGCCGATCTCGGCGCGGAAAAATTCATCGACATCAAGTGCCGGAAATCCGGTTTGCGGCCCGACGCCGTAGTCATCGTGGCCACCATCCGCGCGCTCAAATACCACGGAGGCGTAGACTTAAAATCCCTCAACATCGAGAACCTCGGTGCACTCGAGAAAGGACTCACGAATCTCGAGCGGCATGTCTCCAACATAGGCACGCAGTTCGGGTTGCCCTGTATCGTGGCCCTCAATCACTTCACCCAGGACACCCAAGCCGAGGTGGAATTGATCAAGACCAAAATGTCCGGGCACGGCGCGCCGGTCGTGCTTGCGCGGCATTGGGCCGAGGGCGGCAAGGGCGCCGAGGAGCTGGCGCACACGGTGGTAGACACGATCGCCAAGGGCCAAAGCAATTTCCGTTTCTTGTACGAGGACTCGGCCCCCTTGTGGGACAAGATGCATGCGATCGCGACCAAGACCTATGGCGCGCAGGGAATTGCGGCGGACGCCAAGGTGAAGGCCCAGATCCAGAAGCTGCAAGAGGACGGCTACGGGCACTATCCGGTGTGCGTGGCCAAGACCCAGTACTCATTCTCGACCGACATTGCGGCGCGGGGCGCCCCCGCCGGTCACGTAATCAACATCCGCGAGGTCAGGCTCTCGGCCGGCGCCGAATTCATCGTCATGATCTGCGGCGACATCATGACCATGCCCGGTTTGCCGAAAGTCCCGGCCGCCGAAAAGATCGATGTCGACGAAAAGGGGAAGGTCGTCGGTTTGTTCTGAGCGCCAAGCGTACAGCTTCTCACGTTCCAACAGGAGGCACTGCATCCTGTTGTACCGATCGATGGTATAGTCGTCATACGTAACCTATCGATAGGTACTCTCGTGGAAACTTCTCCTAAATATCAGGTGGTTATACCTAAGAGTATTCGTGGCATGCTGAAGCTCAGTCCGGGGCAAAAACTACAGGCCATTCTTTTCAAGGACCGAATCGAGCTGATCCCGCTGCGTACGGCGAGAACGGTCAGGGGGTTTCTAAAAGGTATCGATACGGATGTTCCTCGTGAGCGGGATCGCATCTGAACCTTGGGACCCTCTAGAATACCCTCTCCCACTGGGAGAGGGTTAGGGTGAGGGATGTAAATAATTGATTTAAATACCCTCATCCCAACCTTCTCCCGAAGGGAGAAGGAGCTTTTGAATTATTAGAGGTTCCCGTTGTCGATTCATTCGGCTGGCTTGAATACTTTGCCGACGGCCCCAGTGCCGAGTTCTTCGCTCCCCCCATCGAGGCCACCGGCGATCTGCTCGTCCCGACCTTGAGCCTTTTCGAAGTGTTCAAACGCGTTTTGCAACAGCGCGGCGAAGGGGCGGCGCTCCAGGCCGTGGCTCTCATGCAACAAGGGCAGGTCATCGAGCTTACGGTGTCGCTTGCCCTGGTCTCGGCTAAAGTGAGCATCGAATACCGGCTTCCCATGGCCGACAGCATTCTACTGACAACCGCACAAACCTATGGCGCTACCCTGTGGAGCCAGGACGCGGATTTCGAGCTCATTGCGGGGGTGAAATATGTTGCCAAAACGAAAGCCTAGACGCTTGGATGGAATGCCGCTGATTTCACCGTGATCGGGCGCGTCGAGCTAGAGACCGGGGGGAGAGGTCGCCGGGCACGTGATCAGTATCCGTGAGGTCAGGCTCTCGGCCGGCGCCAAGTTCATCGTCATGACAAAGGTCTCGGCCGACGATAAGGGGAAGGTTGTCGGTTCGTTCTAAGCGCTGTCTAGTGATCATGGCGTGCTACGGTTCTTCTCCGCGTGCTGCCGACGAGCGGCGTCTGCCTTCGCCTGCCATTTTTTGGCCTCCCGATCGCGGTTGAGTTTTGCGAATAGCACTGAGTAATTTTCCATGAACTGAGCGAGATCGGGATGGTCTGGTGGCAGGGTCTTTTGAAACACCTGAAGTGCGCGTTCATACAAGGGCTCGGCCTTCCCGTACTGGCCTTGGGCGTGGTAGAGCAACGCCAGGTTGTTGAGGCTTGTAGCAACATTGGGATGCTCGGGGCCGAGGGCTTTCTCCAAGACCGCGAGTGAACGTTGATAGAGCGGCGCGGCCTTCCCGTACTGGCTTTGAGTATAGTAAAGCTCCGCCAGGTTGTTGAGGCTTTGGGCCACATCGGGATGCTCGGGGCCGAACGCTTTCTCGCGGATGGCCAGTGCGCGTTGATAGAGTGGCTCAGCTTTTCCGTACTGGCCTTGGTTGTTGTAGAGCCCCGCTAGGTTGTTGAGGCTCGTAGCCACATCGGAATGGTCGGGGTCCAGGGCCTTCTCCGAGATGGCGAGCGATCGTTGAAGGAGCGGCTCAGCCTTCTCATACTGGCCTTGGGTATAGTACAGCAATGCTAGGTTGTTGAGGCTTTGGGCCGCATCTCGATGCTGGGGGCCGAACGCCTTCTCGCGGATGGCCAGTGCGCGTTGATACAGGGGCTCGGCTTTGTCGTACCGGCCTTGGGTGCGGTAAAGCTCCGCCAGGTTGTTGAGGCTCGTGGCCACAAGGGCATGCTCGGGGCCGAGAGCCTTCTCCGAGATGGCGAGCGATCGTTGAAGGAGCGGCTCGGCTTTCTCGTACTGACCTTGGGCATCATAGAGCAACGCCAGGTTGTTGAGGTTTGGGGCCACATGGGGATGTTCGGGGCCGAGTGCCTGTTCGCGGATGGCCAGTGCGCGTTGATAGAGCGGCTCGGCTTTTTCGTACCGGCCTTGGGTGCGGTAAAGCTCCGCCAGATTGTTGAGGTTCAGAGCCACAAGGGGGGTCGAACCGAGGGCTTTCTCAACGATGGCGACTGAGCGTTGATAGAGCAGCTCGGCCTTCCGGTACTCGCCCTGATCATAGTAGAGCGCCGCCAGGTTGTTGAGGCTAATCGCTACATCGGGATGCTCGGGGCCGAGGGCTTTCTCCCAGAGGGCGAGCGCGCGTTGATAGAGCGGCTCGGCCTTCCCGTACTGGCCTTGGGCGCGGTCAAGATCCGCCAGGTTGTTGAGGCTCAGAGCCACATCGGGATGATTGGGGCCGAGGGCCTTCTCTCGGATGGCGAGCGCTTTTTCGAGGAAAGGCCGTGCCTCAGTGTATCGTCCGACCTCCTGGGCAAGTCTCCCCGCCATATTGAGGTACGTCGGATTGTCCGACTCCAGCGTGGCGGCCTCCTGGTAATAAGCATGGGCCTTCGCATCGTCGACACGTTCGTAGGAAAGCTGACCCAATTGGTACGCCGCTTCCGCCGCTTTTTCGTTGCTGGCGGCGGCTTGCGCTCTGTTCTGCTCAAGCGCCTCGCCGAAGAGTGCTTCGGCAGTGGCCGTGTCGCCTTTGGCCAGCGCTGCTTGTGCTTGCGTCAACTGGTCCTCAGGCAGCTCCCCCTTGAATTTCGCAAGGGCCTGGGTAGCCTCGGCCAGCGTTGCCTTAAAGTCAGCCAGCGATGCTTCTGGGTTTTGTCGCTTTGCAGTTACCGCTGCCAACTCTTTCTCCAAGAGTGCAAGTCTTTCTTTGTTGGCGGCGCTCGTTTTGACGAACTCCTCGCGCAGCTCTTGTTCCCGGCGTTTGAGGTGCTCTTCGTGCTCCTTGAACGTGATGCCGATATTGATGGTGGTATTGGCCCCTATGTTGGTGACGGCCACGCCGCCTGGCCCTGCCGTAGTGTTAACGTTTCCGGCGACGCTGCCATCTCCGACCGAGACGCTAGCTGGTGAACCTGGTCTTGAGTCAGCGGAGAAGTGTAGGTATCGTTGCCATCCTCTGATCCAGCGCCACCATGATGAGCTTGCGGCCACTTGACGTTCTCCCGCGATTCCTTTTATCAATCTCTCCGTATCGTATTCGAAGCGCGCGGGACTGATTTCGATCGCATTGCGTTCCGCCAGTAAGGCAATCTCGGTTGGCAAATCTTTGGCGCCCGGCATGCGTGCGCGTTCGACCAGGGTGGGGATGACGAGCTTTTTCCGGGAGAGCGCTTCCGCGATTTCGGTCCGGACGAAATCACGGGGACTATCGAGTCTGCGCTTGCCCTCGGGATCTTTCGCTTCGAGCCACTCATTGCCGATGATGGCGATCAGCGCATCGCACTTTGCGATCTCTTCGCCAATCACGCTCGCGAACTCCGCCCCGGGCGCGATCGTGTCGAGGTCTCGGAAGACATTCTCCGGCCCGAAGTGAACACACAGGCGGTCGAAGATCCGCCCCGCGATACCTTCGCTATCCTCGCGGCGGTAGTTGAGAAAGACTCGCGGCATGTGCAGTCCAATGCGTGGGGATTGTATGGAAAGTATATTCGTGACTTCGTTATAGCTGACTACGCGGTCTGTGCCTAGTATCCTGTCCCGATAGAAGCTTGCATAAGTGTTACCCCCTCTCCCTCCGGGAGAAGGTTGGGATGAGGGGATCAGAATCAACCCCCCTCTCCCTGAGGGAGAGGGAATTTATATAGTCGCTCTTATGTAAATTATTCACGAGACACTACAGTAGTAAGACGCAAGCTCAAGACACCCCGCGCGCGAGACGTCCCAAAGCCGCGCCGCTTGTTAGCACGCTACGCACCTCCTCGATGGCGTCACTCACGGAGGCGTGACGGCCGATGTGCCACAAGCACAAAGCGGCGCCGAAGGCCAATGCGTCCCGCATGGGCCCTGGTTTACCGTCCAGCGTCTCCATTCCTCGATCGGCCGCGGCGCGTGCAAGGGATTTCGGATCCGTGGCCAAGGGACCCGAGGCTCCCGGCGCAACGGTAGGGGGAGGCGTGGCCTTTTCCGTTTGATCGAACCCTAAACCGGCCGGGTCAACCTCGATCGATTCTAGTTCTGTTTGTTCGCGGAAGTAGAACAAGCGTGCGGGTTTCTGCAAGGAGGGGATCACGCCGCCTTCCAAGCCCTTCACGATCAAGGCCGAGTCGAATCCTGCGGCGCGGGCGAGGAGGGCATAGATCCTTGGGTAGTTTTTATGCACATAGCCGGCGATCAGATGCGTTTTCCGGCGGCCGCGAATGGGCGCGATCGCGATCTCGGCGGTATTGAGCACTGAGCGCTTCACGATCAGATTGCGCAAACCGGCGAGCGCGTGCAGTTGGGGGGCGTAGGACGATTGGTCCACATAGGCCCAACCGATGTCCGGATCTGCAACGCGCTCGGCGGCCTCCGCAACGCTCAGGCCGACCGGTTGACCAGCCGCGCGCAGCACTTGCCTGGCGGTAAGGCCGAACTTAGGCCCCAGGGTTTCAACGCCGTGGGTCATTGCGGGTACACCGCAGGCGGCGAGCAGGGCAGGCAAGAAGGGCGATGCGGGCAGCATGCGCTTACAACCGTCATAGGGGTCGCTCAGCACCAGAAGCTCATCGACTGAAGCGATGACGGTCTGCGTGACCTCAAGGAGCGATTGTAGCACCCCGAGCGTCTCTTCGTCGGTTTCGCGCTTCATGCGCAGCGCGATGAGAAAGATCCCGGCTTGAACGGGGTCTATCTGCGCGTCGAGCACAGCGCGCATCCCGCTCCGGGCATCGGCCTCCGAGATGCTTTTGCTCATCTCGGGTCCAGTGGCGATGCGTTGCAGAATCGAATGCATGAGTTCCTGCGCGCCAGCGGCTTCTGCGAGCAGGGTCATTGTGCTTCTTCCGCGACCAGCCATTTTTGTGTGGGGAGTCCCTCGCCTCTAGCGTATCCTAAGCGTGCGAAGTCAAAGAGCGCGGTGTCGGCGAGGTGCGAGGGAACCACGTGTTGCAGGCTCCGGTAAATCGTCTCCAACCGTCCGGGCGTTTGCCTGTCCCACTGCTGAAGCATGTTCTTGATGGTGACGCGTTGCAGGTGTTCTTGCGATCCACAGAGATTACAAGGAATGATCGGAAACTGTTTCGCCTCCGCGTAGGCGGCGATATCGGTCTCGCTGCAATAGGCAAGCGGGCGGATCACCACATGCTTCCCGTCATCGCTCAATAACTTGGGCGGCATCGCCTTCAGCTTACCGCCGAAGAACATATTCAGGAAAAACGTTTCCACGATATCATCGCGGTGATGACCGAGCGCGATCTTGCTCATACCGTGCTCACGCGCAAATCTGTATAAAATGCCACATCTCAGCCGCGAACAGATCCCGCATAGGGTCGCGCCCTCGGGGATCACGCGCTTGACGATGCTATAGGTGTCCTGCTCGATGATGTGGAAGGGGATGCCGAGGCGCTGCAAATAGAGCGGCAATACATCCTCGGGGAAGCCCGGCTGTTTTTGATCGATATTGACGGCCACAAGCTCGAATGCCACGGGAGCGCGCCGCCTGAGGTTGAGCAAGATATCTAGCATCGTGTAGGAATCCTTGCCACCCGAAAGGCACCCCATCACCCGGTCTCCTTCGTCGATCATGCGAAAGTCCTCGATCGCGCGACCTACATTGCGGCGTATGCGCTTCTGTAACTTGTTGAGCTCGAGCTCGCGGCTCTTTGCCGTAGCGGCCATTCGATACCCTCAGGTGCTATAATCGTGTGGTAATATTCTACAGTGGAAATTGATTTTACTTCGCGGGCCGGGTATGAACCCCGCCCTTGACCAAAGGGGAGAGTTGCACTACTCCCCTTTGGAAACCCCAATGCTAAAGTGCCCGCCGTAAACGGCGGGGTATTCAGAATTAAGAATCGATTTTACAATTCGTGCACACCTAGGTAGGAGAAAAAACATGGCACATACCGTTCGCAAGATGGACTACTGTTACCTCACCATCGCTAGCCGCGCGGGGCAGGGTGGGAAGATCCTAAAGGTACTCAAAGAGGCAGGCGTCAACTTGCTTGCGCTCAGCGCGTTTCCGTGCGGCCAAGGTCTGGCGCAGTTCGATCTTATGCCGGAGAAAATGGTGGAACTGACCAAGGTCGCCAAGCTTAACAAATGGAAAGTGAGCAACCCGAGAAAGGGATTCTTGGTTCAAGGAGATGACGAAGTGGGCGCCGTTTTAGCCCCGCTGGCAAAGCTCGCGGATAAGAAGATCAATGTCACCGCGGCGGATGCCATTAGCACCGGTAACGGCCGCTTCGGCATGATCTTCTGGGTAAAACCCAAGGATTACCAACGCGCCGCGACCATCCTGGGCGCCAAGTAGCTCATTGAGCTGGATCGAACCTTAGGTGGATGTCCCGCCTTTAGCTCGGTCGCGTGTTGTATCCCGATAGGTTTGAGGTCATCGTCGTCGGGGGCGGTCACGCCGGAACCGAGGCGGCGTTGGCCGCGGCGCGGCGCGGCGCCCGGACGCTGTTATTGACGCAGAACATCGAGACGCTAGGGCAGATGTCCTGCAACCCGGCGATCGGCGGCATCGGCAAAGGGCACTTGGTCAAGGAGATCGACGCCCTCGGCGGGTTGATGGCGCGGGCCGCCGACCGGGCGGGGATCCAGTTTAGGATATTGAACGGCCGGAAGGGTCCGGCGGTGCGCGCAACCCGTGCGCAGATCGACCGGACCCTCTATAAGCGCGTCGTGCGGCGAGCGCTCGAAGCACAATCCAATCTTACGATCTTTCAAAGCTCAGTCGAGGATCTGATGCTGGCCGGTGACCGGATCACCGGGATCGTCACTCAGATGGGGGTGCGCTTCGAGGCGCCCTGTGTCGTCTTGACCGTGGGGACTTTCCTCGGCGGTAAGATCCATGTGGGCGATCAAAACCACCAAGGGGGCCGCGCGGGAGATCCGCCGTCCAATGTTTTGGCGCAACGGCTGCGGGAAATGCCGTTCCGAATCGGCCGGCTGAAGACGGGGACACCTCCGCGACTCGATGGGCGCACGCTGGACTTCTCGAGGATGGAGCCGCAACCGGGTGACGAACCGGTGCCGGTGTTCTCATTTCTCGGCACGAACGCCGAACATCCACGCCAGGTCCAATGCCATATCACCCGCACGAACGCACAAACCCATGCGTGCATTCGCGCGGGTCTGCATCGCTCGCCGATGTACAACGGCACTATCGAAGGGATAGGGCCTCGGTACTGCCCTTCGGTGGAAGACAAGGTCGTGCGTTTCGCCGCCAAGGAGAGCCATCAGATTTTTGTAGAGCCGGAAGGATTGGAGACCGAGGAAGTCTATCCGAACGGGATCTCGACCAGCCTTCCCTTCGACGTCCAGATGGCGTTGGTTCGATCGATCGCTGGTTTCGAGCGAGCCCATATCACCCGTCCCGGTTACGCGATCGAATACGACTTCTTCGACCCGCGCGACTTGCGGCCCTCTCTAGAGACCAAGCATATCCGAGGATTATTCTTCGCCGGCCAGATCAACGGCACGACCGGCTACGAGGAAGCCGCGGCCCAGGGATTGATCGCGGGGATGAATGCGGCATTAGTGGTCCGGGAGCGGGGTACCTGGACTCCCCGCCGCGATGAGGCCTATATCGGCGTGCTGATCGATGATTTGATCACCCGCGGCACCAGCGAACCGTACCGGATGTTCACCAGCCGCGCCGAGTACCGCCTGATGTTGCGAGAAGATAACGCCGATCTCAGGCTCACGCCGAAAGGCCGGACATTGGGCCTGGTGGACGATGCGCGCTGGCGCGCGTTTGAAACCAAACGCGACGGAATCACATCCGAGCAAGCGCGCCTGCGCGCGACCTGGTTGCGGCCCGACGAAATTCCGCCGTGCGATGCCCTGCGCGTGCTCGGTGGGCCATTGGCGCGCGAGCAAACACTCGCCGAGCTGTTGCGGCGGCCGGATCTAGCCTATTCAGCTCTCATGTCATTGCCCGGCGCGGGGCCCGGCGTCGATGATCCCACTGTAGCCGGGCAGATCGAGATCCAAGCCCGCTACAGCGGTTACATCGATCGGCAACAGCAGGAGGTGGCGAGAAATCTGGCGCAGGAGGAGACTCCGCTGGCGCTCGATTTGGACTATACGGCCGTTCGCGGCTTGTCGGCGGAGGTCGTGCAAAAACTATCGCAATACCGGCCCGCGACGCTCGGGCAGGCCTCCCGGATCTCAGGCATCACCCCCGCGGCGATTTCATTGCTGCGCGTGCATTTGAAGAAACGGACGTTAGCTCGCGCCCAAAGCGCTTAATCCGTGGACGCGCTTGCGCTCCATCTGGACGCGGGGTTAGTATCCCTGGGACTCGATGTCGCGGCGGATCGGCGCGCGGCCCTGATCGCATTCCTGCGCTTACTGCACCGCTGGAATCGTATTTACAATCTCAGCGGGATCCGTGATCCCGATGCGATGGTGGCGCGGCACCTCTTGGACAGCCTCGCCGTGCTCCCCTACCTCTACGGCGAGCGGCTCCTCGATATCGGCAGCGGCGCGGGTATACCGGGCATGGTGTTGGCCCTCGCGGATCCCGATCGAGAGTGGGTGCTCCTCGATCGGAGCCTCAAGAAGATCTGTTTCCTGCGGCAAGTGCTCATCGAGCTGGAGCCGGGGCGCGTCGAGATCGTGCACGCGCGGGCCGAAGACTATCGTCCCAACTGCGCCTTTTCGACCGTGATCTCTCGGGCCGTGGGATCGCTGGAGATGCTGGTGCGTCTGGCCATGCCAGTGAGTCGCGACGACGCGCGCATCCTGGCGATGAAGGGAAGCTACCCAGCGGCGGAGATCGAAGCGCTAGCTCCCGGCGTCCCGGAAGCGCAAGTGCATCGGCTTGAGGTTCCGGCGTTGCCAGCGCCGCGTCATCTCGTGGTGTTTCTCAAAACCGCTCAAGCTCTGCCTGACCCCATGCCTTTCGTGTATATAAACAAGTTTATAAAGGTATAAACTGTTTCTATATGTATAAACGAGGTCGAATTCTAGTTAAGCGTACTGGAGGAGACGCGTATGTCCACTGAAGATGACGACCTATGCGACGTTGCCTTCTACTACCCAGGCCACCTCTGGCACAGCACCGATTGGATGAAAACCCTTCTGCTGTTCTTCGACGGCATTGGGCTCCTGGTCCCAGAGTACAAACAAGGGGAGCCCGAGCTCGCGGATCCGGTGCTAGCTGCCCCACTGCGCGAACGCGGATTGCTCCATTACCTCGTCGCCGATCAGGTCGTGGACAAACGAGCGACGGAGCGTCTTGCGACGGCTCTTACCGAGTTCATTGCGTCCGGTGCATTTGATTCCTTGGCCAAGAATGGAAGCGCGTTCCATGAGATCTCCATGTCACGCATGGGATATTACGGAGACCGGGGACTCGCTGAAATGCTTTTCGAGGAATTGAAGGCTCGCGGCTTGGCTCGGAAGTCTAAGGATGGTGTCTCCATTCCTCTCCATCCTGCGGTCCGATACCTGATTCTCGTACTGCTCGCCCAGATCCTTCGGCCTCGAGGCCCTTCGATGGGCTTCGACCTCTCACCCGCCACGGACCAATTTCGTATCGTGCGGGCACTAACCGAGTTCCTCAATCTTCCCGCAGCACCATCTGCCGGTCACGTAGTCGCGTTCGATCTCCAAAGCGTCTCGGTTGACTTGAGTTCTGCACCGCTAGACGAGGTTCTCAGTTTCAGGGAAGAGCACCGCAACGAGCACCGGCGCTATGTCCGGTCTGTGCGTGAATTCGCGCGTGAGCTAAGTCTCATGCCCGAACAGGAACGCCCATCCGCGTTCAGGGATCGCCAAGCTGAACTCGATGACCTGGCAAACGACCTGAAGCGCACCGCTCGCTCGGCGTGGAAGCGCCCAGCATCCTTCGCGCTGGGACTGGCCGGTGCAAGTTGGACGTACGCAACCGGTGACCCGATCGGCGCTTTGCTCGGCGCCGGGGCCCTCCTTGTTGGTGGTATGGGTTCTGACCAAAACGAGGCTGGTGCGTTTAGCTACTTGTTCGCCGCTCATGGACAGTACGCCTAAAACGCGATTCGACGCGGAGCCTCAACAGCGTCGCTTCGCTCCGCTGTCTCGGGCCGGTCAATCACAACGTTGGGCGTCATGACAAGGGACGTGGTAGCCATAGCTAATACCTAGGATGGATGGACAATACACGCCCTGAATATTCACGGCGTTTTCTTCGAGTGTAGACGCGCAGCACTTGGCACAGAAGGCATTTGGTATTATGGCTACAGTCCATTGTGGAGGATAAGACCATGTCCGTTTCGGTAAAGTCACTGGGTATAGACCGTCTCGGGATCGAAGAGCGCTTAGCGTTGGTTGAGGAACTCTGGGATAGCATCGCTGCGGATAGCGCCTCGATACCACTGACAGGTGCTCAACGCGCCGAGCTTGATAGGAGGCTTCCGGATCATGAAGCAAACCCGGCCGATGTCGTTCCTTGGGAAGAAGTAAAAGCATCAATTACCGAACGCCTCAAGAAATGATTTTGACAGTTATCTTTCGGCGCGCTGCGCGCCGTGAGTTCCACGAAGCCGCTGGTACGAAGAACGCCGTTTTGGACTTGGTGCCGAATATACAGTGATGCCATCCAAACGTAGCGGAGGAGGGAGAGATCGATGCAACCGTCAAACGAAGAGAACCCAATCAAGAAGCTTCGCTGCATTCAGCGTAGCGTGGATCGTCATTGGGTGGGTAACGGGTTCCCCGTTCGGACGCTTTTTTCATACCCCAATCTGGGGTCGGTACTCAGCCCGTTCTTGCTCCTCGACTACGCCGGCCCGATGGAATTCCCGCCGACGACCGAGCGGCTAGGTGTCGGCGGGCACCCGCATCGCGGGTTCGAGACGGTGACTATCGTCTACGCGGGCGAAGTGGAGCACCGCGACTCCTCCGGCAGCGGCGGGCGTATCGGCCCCGGGGATGTGCAGTGGATGACCGCGGCATCCGGTCTGGTGCATGAAGAGTTTCATGGCCGTGAGTTCGCGCAGCGCGGCGGCCTATTCGAAATGGTGCAGCTTTGGGTGAACCTGCCCGCCAAGGGCAAGATGGCGCCACCACGCTACCAGAGCATTTTGAACAGCCAGATTCCTTCTGTGAGTCTCCCCGACGGCCAGGGAACCTTGCGCATCATTGCCGGTGAATTCGCCGGGGCGAAGGGACCGGCCAAGACCTTCACGCCTATCCACGTGTGGGATCTGTGCCTGGCTAGCGAGCAACGGCTCGACCTTGCCGTGGCCGACGGGTATACGACGGCGCTCGTCGTGCTCAAAGGCGCTGTGCGCGTCAATGGCTCCGAGGCCATCGAAGCGGCGGAGGTGGGTCTGTTTGACCGCGCCGGGAAAACCATTCGCATCGACAGTGCAAATAACGCGACGGCAGTTTTGCTTAGCGGCGAGCCGATCGATGAACCCATCGTGGGAAGCGGGCCGTTCGTCATGAACACGCCAGAGGAAATTCGCCAGGCGATCGCGGATTACCAGAGCGGCAAGATGGGACGCTTGTCATAAGCGCGCAACGAGGCGCCCGCGCTGCACCGGACGAAGCGCAGGGTAGCAACCTAGATCACTACCTCCCCTCTTTCCTCTAAAACCGCTCAAGCTCCGGAAACGGCAGCTTGCCGGCGTGCACGTGCAGCGCCCCGAATTCGGCGCAACGCCTAAGCGTCGGGATGGCCTTGCCGGGGTTGAGAAGACCGTCGGGGTCGAAGGCGCGTTTGACGGCATGGAATTGCTCAAGCTCCTCGGCGTTGAACTGGACACACATCTGGTTCAGTTTCTCGACCCCCACGCCGTGTTCCCCGGTGATGGTGCCACCGGCCTCGACGCAAACCTCGAGAATCTTCCCACCGAACGCTTCCGCCCGTTCCAATTGACCGAGGGCATTGGCGTCATAGAGGATGAGCGGATGCAGGTTACCGTCGCCTGCATGGAAGACGTTGGCCACCGCCAGCCCGAACTCTTGCGACAGCCGGCTGATGCGCGCTAGCACCGTGGCGAGTTGCCGGCGCGGGATGGTGCCGTCCATGCAATAGTAATCGGGGGCAATCCTACCTACGGCCGGGAAGGCGGCCTTGCGGCCGGTCCAGAAGCGCTGCCGTTCGCTCTCGTCTCTGGCCACACGTACTTCCGTCGCCCCTTGGGCTTTGAGGACTTCCGCGACGCGCGGCAACTCCGCCTCGATTTCCGCCGGGTGGCCGTCGATCTCGCACAACAGGATGGCGGCCGCATCGAGCGGATAACCGGCATGCACGAAATCCTCGGCGGCTTCGATCGCTAAGCGGTCCATCATCTCGAGACCGGCGGGAATGATCCCGGCCGCGATCACGGCAGCCACCGCGTTACCCGCGTCTTCGACGCGCTTGAACGCCGCTAGCAAGACCTGCGCGGCTTGCGGTTGAGGTAAGAGTTTCACCGTGACCGAGGTAACGATCCCGAGCAGGCCCTCGGACCCGGTCATGAGCGCGAGCAGGTCATAGCCCGGCGCATCCAATGCCTGGCCGCCGAACTCCAGGCATTCACCCTCGATGGTCATTACAGTTAAGGCCAAGAGATTATTGAGAGTGAGTCCATATTTCAGGCAGTGAACCCCGCCGGAGTTCTCGGCCACGTTGCCGCCGATGGTGCAGGCGATCTGGGAAGAGGGATCGGGGGCATAGTAAAGGCCATGGGGCGCCGCAGCCTCGGAGATCTCCGTATTGCGAACGCCCGGTTCCACCGTGGCTGTCCGGTTCACAGGGTCGATGTTCAAAATGCGGTTTAGCCGCGTGAGGCTCAGTAATACCCCTTCGGCATCGGGCAGCGCGCCGCCCGAGAGTCCGGTGCCGGCACCGCGGGCCACGACCGGCACGCGCAAGCGGTGGCATAGGCGCAGGATCGCCCGCACCTCTTCGGCCGTGCGCGGTAAGACCACGACTTTCGGGGGTTGCCGATACGCGGACAAGGCATCGCACTCATAGACGGAGAGCGAGGCGGGATCGGCGATGACCGCCTCCCGCGGCAGCAGGCGGCGTAGCTCAGTGCTGAGGTCCATCGGCGGGTTGGGAAAACTGAAAGCCTTTGGGCACCACGACGATGCCTTTCGGCGTCACGGTAAACCGTTCCGCGTCCCGCGCGCGATCGTAGCCGATGGTCTCGCCGGGGGGGATCTGGACGTGCTTGTCCACGATGCAGCGATGCAGGCGCGCTCCGTCTCCCACCTCGACGCCGGCCAAGAGGATACAGTCTTCGACCGTTGCGCCGTCCTCAACCGCGACGCGAGGGAACAGAATGCTGTGGTTGACGCCGCCACCGGCGATCACCGTGCCGCTCGCGACGATGGAGTTAATGCACACGCCCTCGGCGGAGGAACGGCCGGGCACCGTGCGGGCCGGCGGATTTTGAGCGTGGTAGGTCCGGATCGACCAGTCGCGTTGATAAAGGTCGATGGGCGGCTCGGGGCGCAGGAGATCCATGTTCGCTTCATAGTAGTCGTCCAAAGTCTCGATGCGGCGCCAATAACGGTCCTGAGTGACGCGTCCGCTCTTCCCGCCGAAGAGGTAGGCGAGAACGCGTGCACCTTGGCGGATGAAATGCGGGATCAGCGCGGATCCGGGATCGACCTCGCCGGGCGGCGCCGCGCGCCGGATCTCCGTGACCGCCTGCACGAACGCCGCCTTTGAGAATACATAGACCTCCATCGACGCGAGCGAGGTTGCTTGTGCCTCCGGGGCCGGGACAGCGAAGGCCGCGACGGCCTCGCCTTCGACCTCGACGCGGCATTGAAAATCCTTGTAGATCAGATCATTGGCGCGGATACACGCGATCGTGGCCGCCGCCTTGCGCGCGACGTGAAAGTCGATGAGCGCGGCGTAGTCCATGCGATAGACATGTTCGCCCGAGAGCACGCAGACATAATCCGAAGCGTTGCGTTCCACCATGTGGAGGTTTTGATACAGCGCATCGATCGCCCCCGCGTAGTCGGCGCTGTCGCTCATCATCTGCGGCGGTATGGAGGTGATGAATTCACCGAGCTCGGGATTGAAGATGGACCAGCCGTCGTGCAGGTGCCGCTGCAATGAATGCGACCGGTGTTGCGTGAATACCAGTACGCGCCGGAGCCCGGAACGCAGGCAATTGGCCAAGGTGAAGTCGATGACGCGGTAGTTGCCGCCGAACGGGATCGCCGACTTCGCGCGGTCGGTGGTTAACGGTGCCAGGCGGGTGTCGGCCCCGAGCGCCAGGATGAGGGTGAGGGTGGATTCGGTCGGTGACATAGTTGCAGGCCGTTTTGCTCCGGCGTACGAGGGTATGGTTGCAGTTTATAGCATGTTAGTCCCTTATCCATGAAATCTTGTGCAAGAATGCAAAGGGTGTCATGCGGTGGCCGAACCGAGAGAAGGCAAGACAACGTACTCTCGGATGGCGAGTGCTCTCGTACGGGTTTGGCTGTCGATGGCGTACCTGCATTGGGATTATCGATGCTGGCCATGAAGCTGAGATAGCGTTCATTGGCAGCCTGCATC
>JBIMKD010000116.1:0-4936 GCA_043673815.1 Chromatiales bacterium | reverse complement strand
TGGCGGGGATGCGCGCCGCCGCCGCGCACGCCAGCGCAGAGGCGGTCGATGCTTTTTTCCGCGAGGCGCGATTGCGACGCGCGCAGCACGGAGACGCTGAGCACACTGACGAAAGGTCACAATGACGGAACGTTCGCAATGACAGCTTATAGAAATCCATCGTCGCACGCTACGCCTTCACGCTCGGTGGAATTGCATGAGCGCGTGTGCTGCGTCATCCTGGCCGCCCGCTCATGAAAGCGACCCGCGTCTTTCAGCTCACCGCGCTGGTGCTCGTGATCGTCTCCGTCGTGCAGGTCGGCTGGTGGTTGTTCGATCAATACGATTACACGACGGAGAAGGTGCAGATTGCTCGTGAGCTGCGCGCGCGCGAGGTCGCCGCTGCGCAGGCATTGCTCGATTCCGGCGTATCCTCCGACCGCGTACGCGAGCTCGTGCCGGAAGTGAGCGTGGAGGGCGGAAAGGCGAGCTTTCCCGCCAGCGTGAGCCAGGCGCTCGACAACGAACGCGAGCGGCGCATCAATCAATATGCATGGGAGAGCGCATTCTTCTTGCTCGCGCTCGCCGTGTGCATCGCGGTTATCTGGCGCGCCTTGCGCGCCGAAGCGCGGGTGCTCCAGGAACAGGACAGCTTCCTCGCGCTCGTCTCCCATCAGTTCAAGACGCCGCTCGCGAGCCTGCAGCTGTCGCTCGAGACGATGGCGATGCGCACGCTTTCGGCCGACCAGTCGCGAACGCTTATCGACCGGATGCTCTCCGACCTCGCGCGCATGGAGATCATGGTCTCGCAGATTCTCGACAGCGTGCGCCTCGAAGGCGGGCGCGTGGATCTGAAGCGCGAGCCCCTCGATCTCTCCACCGCCGTGGCGCGCGTGCTCAGCCAGTTCGAGGATCGCGCACGCAACGATCGCATCAAGATCGCGGGGGACATGCCGCGCGGGCTGCAGGTGCTCGCCGATCCGCTGGCCGTCGATGTGGTCGTCCGCAATCTTCTCGAGAACGCCATCGCGGCCGTCGCGCCCGTGGGCGGCGGCACCATTACGCTTGCGGCGCGGCAGTTAAACGGCGAAGTAGAGCTGACCATCCGCGACAGCGGCATCGGCTTTCGTCAGGTCGACAGTCCGCGGCTGTTCAAGAAGTTCTCGCGCCTGCATCCGGGCGGCGGCAGCCGCCACTACGGGACAGGGCTCGGGCTCTTCATCGTGCGGCGGCTCATGCAACTGGCCGGCGGCCGTGTCAGCGCCCACAGCGATGGGGTGGGGCAGGGCGCATCGTTCGTTCTCACGTGGCCGATGGCGCCGGTGGAAAGCGCGTGACCACACTTTCGCAAGCCTTGCGCACCGTATTGGTCGTCGAGGACGATCCGCATCTATCCGCCGGGCTCGTCGAGAATCTGCGAGCCGAGGGCTATGTGGTGCATACGGTCGCAGACGGCCGCGCCGCGCTCGACTGGCTGCGCGACGACAACTGCGATCTTGTCGTGCTCGACGTGATGTTGCCGCACATCGATGGATACACGGTGTGCCGCACGCTGCGCGAGAAGGGTAACAACACACCGGTATTGTTTCTCACCGCACGCGGCGATCCGCAGGATCGAATTCTCGGGCTGGAAGCCGGCGGCGACGACTATCTCGCGAAGCCGTTTCATCTGCAAGAGTTCCTGCTGCGCGTGCGCGCGATCCTGCGCCGCCGCGAGTGGTATCAGAACGCCTCCGCTTCGCCGGCCGACGCGATGCTGCGTTTCGGTGGCAACGAAGTGGACTTTCGCGCCTTCCGCGGGCGCTCGTGGAACGGCGCAACCCAGGATCTCACCGAGAAGGAAGCGATGATTCTCAAGGCGCTCGCCGAGCATCCCGGTGAGATCGTCTCGCGCGAGGATCTGCTCGAACGCGTGTGGGGCTACGATGTCTTCCCCTCGACGCGCACCGTGGACAATTTCATTCTGCGCCTGCGCAAGCGTTTCGAGCGTGATCCGGCCGATCCGCGTCACTTTCTCACCGTGTGGGGCGTGGGTTACCGGTTCCTCATCGAGGGCGCGAGCGAAGCCCAATCGCAGCCGGATCAGAGGTGAGGGTCGAACCGTGACGCAAGCGCGCCCGCTCCGCATCGGCACACGCGCATCGGCGCTCGCTCTGTGGCAGGCGCGGCATGTGGCCGGGCTTATCGGCCGCCAGCCCGGCGCGCCCTCTGTTGATCTGGTGCATATCCGCACCGAAGGCGACATGCGCAACAACGTGCCGCTCTGGGCGGTTGACGGGCGCGCCTTTTTTACGAGGGAAATCGATCGCGCGCTGCGCGCGAGCGAAATCGACGTCGCGGTTCATAGCCTCAAGGATCTCTCGACCTTGCTGGAGCCCGGGATCGATCTCGTTGCGGTTATCGAGCGCGAAGATCCGCGTGATGCGCTGCTCTGCCGGACGGAAAAGTCGCTCGCGGCTCTGCCGGTCGGCGCCCGTCTCGGCACGAGCAGCCTGCGGCGCCGGGCGTTTCTCGCTCGCGCGCGGCCGGACATCCAGGGGATCGAGCTTCGTGGAAATGTCCCCACGCGTATCGAGAAGCTGGAGAAGGGCGACTACGACGCGATCATTCTTGCCACGGCCGGTCTCAAACGGCTGGGGCGCGAGTCCAGTATCTCCGTGTATCTCAGCATCAGGGATTTTCCACCTGCGGTTTCGCAGGGGGCCATCGGTGTCTGCGCGCGCTCGGGCGACGCGGAAACATTACTTTGGCTGCGGCAACTGGACGATCCGGCCACGCGGCTCGCGACGACCGCGGAGCGCACGCTCCTGCGTCGCATCGAAGGTGGCTGTCAGGTTCCGCTCGGCGCGCTCGCCACTCTGGATGGCGAAACGTTGAGCGCCTATGCCGCCGTATGCGCGCACGACGGCTCCACCATGCTGAATGCCGAAGGCACCGTCGCGGCGACGCCCGCCAACGCTGTGGCTCTCGGTGAGCGGCTGGCGGAAGCGCTGCTCGCGAAAGGCGCGGGTCTCATCATTGCGCGCGAGCGCGACACTCCCCGGGTGGTGGAGGCACCGTGAGCACGCCGGGCCCAGAGCTCCCTCCGGTCGTGGTGACGCGCGCCGAAGCGAGCGATGGGCCGTTGAGCTCGCAGCTTCGCGGCCTCGGCTTGCAGGTTCTTCTGTGGCCTGCGGTCCGCGTGATGGCGGCCGATAGCCCGCTTCTCGAAGCAGCGCTCGGGCGCCTACAAGATTTCGACTGGATTGTCTTTGCAAGCCGCCACGCGGTCGCCGCAGTCACTGCGCGGATCGCCGTGCCGCCGGCCAATCTCTGCGTAGCCGCAGTCGGTGAGGCCACGGCGCAGGTGCTGCGCCATTGTGGCTGGCGCGTGGATCTCGTGCCGGACGGTGCAAATGCCGGCGCGCTCGTTGCCGCGTTCGCGCAGATCGCTCGCGTCGGAATGCGTGTTCTCTTTCCCGCAAGCTCGCGTGCGTTGCCGACTCTCTGGAAAGGGCTCACGCTGCTGGGCGCCCTCGTCACGCAGGTCGAGGCTTATCGCACCGAGCCTTCGCCGCTCGATATCGACGACTGTCGCTCGTGGATCGAGCGCGACGCGATCGGCGCCGTCACATTCGCGAGCCCATCTGCGGTCGTCGAGATCGCGCGCGCACTCGGCAAACCGGACTTCGAGAGGCTTCTCACGAATGCGGCCGCGGTCGCGATCGGTCCGACGACGACGCGCGAGCTCACGGAGCGGGGCCGCGCGTCAGTGCTCGCCGAGTCCGCCACGCTGCGCGGCCTCGCAAACACCACTTTCCGCCTGATTCAAACGAGGCATTGACCATGACATTTCCGCTGCACAGACCGCGTCGCCTGCGCCAGTCCGAAGCCTGGCGGCGCGTCGTCACCGAGACGCGTCTCACGCGCGATGCGCTCGTCTATCCACTCTTCGTCGTACCCGGCCGGAGTGTGCGCCGCCCTGTGGAAAGCATGCCCGGCATCTTCCAGCTCTCCGTCGACGAGGTGGTCGCTGAAGCAAGACGTGCTGCGGATCTGGGTGTACCGGCGGTGCTGCTGTTCGCCGCCCCCGCACACAAAGATGCGCGCGGAAGCGCGGCGCTCGATCCGGAGGGGCTCGTTCCACAGTCGATTGCCGCAATCAAACGCGCATGCCCGAAGCTTCTCGTTTGGGCCGATGTCTGCCTTTGCAGCGCGACCGATCACGGACATTGCGGGCACGTTCTGCCGTCCGGCGCGGTCGACAACGATCCTTCGGTCGAGACGCTGGCCCAGGTTGCATTGAACTATGCGCGCGCCGGTGCCGACTCGGTCGCGCCGAGCGACATGATGGACGGGCGCGTGCTGGCGATCCGTCAGTTGCTCGATCGGAACGGCTACGCCAACACACCGATCGTTTCATATGCGGCCAAATATGCTTCCGCATTCTACGGACCGTTTCGCGAGGCGGCGGAATCGGCCCCCGCTTTCGGCGATCGTCGCTCATACCAGCTCGATCCGGCGAACGCGCGCGAAGCCTTGCGTGAGGTGCTTCTCGACGTCGAAGAGGGTGCCGACCTCGTCATGGTGAAGCCGGCCGGCGCGTATCTGGACATCATCCAACGCGTGCGTGACGCCGTGCAGGTGCCGGTCGTTGCGTACCAGGTTTCGGGTGAATACAGCCTCATCAAGGCGGCGAGCGAGCGCGGCTGGATCGACGAGCGCGCCGCGGCGTTCGAGACACTCACGGGCATCAAACGCGCGGGAGCGGATCTCATCATCACCTACTACGCGCCGGATGCAGCGAAATGGTTGCGGGAATGAACGTGCCGGCCGCGAGTACCCTGCGAGAATAAGAATTTTAAAAGAGCTTTTTCCTCGGGAGCGAAGATATGACTGAACCTATTAGCCGCCAAACACGCTATCGCGGTCCGGAATCGGGGAATTATCGGGCTATAGTTCGGGCTCGAAGCGCCCG
>JBIMKD010000115.1:0-15561 GCA_043673815.1 Chromatiales bacterium | reverse complement strand
TGTGAAGATGGTGGTGAAGTTGATTGCGCCGATTGCGATGGAAGAGGGGGTGAGGTTTGCGATCCGCGAAGGGGGCCGCACCGTCGGGGCCGGCGTCGTCGCTAAGGTCATCGAGTAGCGCGGTACCGCGCGCCATTATGTGGGCAGAGTTTTATTCGTCGGAAAAAAATAGAGGACCTTATCGGAACCTAGCACGACCTAGCCTTTTTAGAGGTATAGGCCAGTAGCTCAATTGGCAGAGCGGCGGTCTCCAAAACCGCAGGTTGGGGGTTCGAGTCCCTCCTGGCCTGCAATTGCGTGCAGGGTGGAAGCCACGACGGGTCGGCGGCGCACCTAATATGCTAAATCCAAAGGTGGAAATTCAAGAAAGGAAGGGCGACGTCTTTAAACTCGCTCTAGCCCTGTTGCTGGTCACCGGCGCCATGGCCGCGTTCTATTTCTACAGCGACCAGTCGTTACTGTTACGGGTCGTCGGGCTCTTGGCCGTGGCAGGTGTCGCCGGGGCGCTGGCGCTGCAGACGGCACAGGGGCGCGATGTCTGGGGATTCTTCAAGGAGGCTCAGATCGAGGTGCGCAAGGTCGTATGGCCGACGCGCCAGGAAACGACCCGCATGACCCTAATCGTCATCGCCATGGTCATCGCGATGGCGGCCATCCTTTGGCTGCTTGACGCCCTGCTTGCGTGGTTGGTGCAGTGGCTTACCGGGCAGAGAGGCTGATGGCATGACGTTGCGTTGGTATGTCGTGCACGCCTATTCGGGGGCCGAGAACCAAGTGAAGCGCTCGTTGCACGAGCGCATCCAACGCAGTGGCTTGCAACACAAGTTCGGCGACATCTTGGTGCCGACCGAGGAGGTCGTGGAGCTGCGGGATGGACAGAAACGCAAGACGGACCGCAAGTTCTTTCCGGGTTATGTCTTAGTTCAGATGGAAATGGACGAGGACACCTGGCACCTGGTAAGAGAGGTGCCGAAGGTAATGGGTTTCATCGGTGGAAGCGGCGATCGGCCCGCGGCGATCACGGATCAGGAAGCCGAAAAGATCTTGCATCGCATGCAAGAAGGCACCGATAAGCCGCGACCAAAGGTATTGTTCGAGGTGGGCGAGGTCGTGCGGGTTAAGGAAGGGCCGTTCACGGATTTCAGCGGTGTAGTCGAAGAAGTGAATTACGAAAAAAACCGCTTACGCGTGGCGGTGTTAATCTTCGGCCGCGCGACGCCGGTGGAGCTGGAGTTTAGTCAGGTCGAGAAGGAATGACGGAGCGCGATGGTTTACGCAACAGGATGCTTAATCAAGAGAGGCACACGTGGCAAAGAAAATACAAGCGTACGTAAAGCTGCAAGTCCCTGCGGGCAAGGCGAATCCAAGCCCGCCGGTTGGGCCGGCCCTGGGCCAGCACGGTGTGAATATCATGGAGTTCTGCAAGGCCTTCAACGCCCATACACAAGGGCTCGAGCCGGGATTACCGACTCCGGTGGTCATCACCGTCTTCGCGGACCGCAGTTTTACGTTTATTACCAAGACCCCGCCCGCAGCGGTGCTGCTGCGCAAGGCCTTGGGACTCGAAAAAGGCAGCAGCACCCCGAACAGCAACAAGATCGGACGGGTCACGCGGGAGCAGCTCGAAACAATCGCCAAGACCAAGGAACCGGATTTGACGGCGGCGAGCGGGGAGGCGGCGCTGCGCACCATCGCCGGTACCGCGCGCAGTATGGGTATTGAAGTCGAGGGAGTTTAGTCATGGCGAAGCTCAGTAAACGAGGGAAAGCGGCGCGGGAAAAAGTCGTTTCGGGTCAACAGTATGCCGTGGATGAGGGCCTGAGACTCCTCAAAGAGGTCGCCTCCGCGAAGTTCGATGAATCGGTCGAAGTGGCGATCAACCTGAGTATCGACGCGCGCAAATCGGACCAGTCGGTGCGGGGCGCCATCGTCTTGCCTCATGGCACCGGAAAACAGGTGCGGGTCGCCGTGTTCGCCGAGGGCGCCAAGGCCGAGGCGGCGCGCGGGGCGGGCGCCGACATCGTGGGACTCCAAGATTTGGCCCAACAAGTGAAGGCGGGTCAAATCGATTTCGATGTGGCCGTCGCCGCACCCGAGAGCATGGCCGTCGTGGGTCAACTCGGTAAAATCCTGGGACCGCGCGGCCTGATGCCGAATCCCAAGGTCGGCACCGTCACCCCGGATGTGGCTACGGCGGTAAGAAACGCGAAGGCCGGACAAGTGCGCTTCAAGAGCGATAAATCCGGTATAGTCCATTGCTGTATCGGCAAGGTTTCGTTTGAGACCGGCGCCCTGCGGGAGAACTTGGCGACGATTGTCGCCGCCCTCATCAAGGCCAAGCCGGCGGCAGCGAAAGGTGTTTACCTGAAGAAGGTGAGCGTCGCCACCACCATGGGGCCGGGGATCCAGTTGGATCGAGTCAGCATCGCCGGGACCTAGGCCGTGCGAGGCCGGCGCAGAGGGTGTCCCCCGTGACGGCTGGAGTCCTGGGTAAGACGCCAGTCTACGAGGAGATGGCTGACTTGGTGATTTAGCCAGTCCGCTGGCGATCGACGAGAGTCGCGAAGTGTCTTAAACAGGAGGGCAGGTGTGAGGCTTAATTTGGAAGCAAAGCAGGCTATCGTAGCCGAGGTGGCGGATGTCGCGCGTAGCGCTCATTCCGCGGTCGCCGCCGAATACGCGGGATTATCCGTCGCACAAATGACGGACCTGCGCAACGCAGCGCGCAAAGCGGGGGTTTACTTGCGCGTAGTGAGAAACACGCTGGCGCGCAGGGCCGTGTCCGATACCCAATTTTCGTGCATGCGTGAAGGTATGGTGGGACCGCTGGTATTGGCGTTCGCGGGCGAGGATCCCGGGGCTGCCGCACGAGTGATCGACGAGTTCGCGAAAAGAAACGATAAACTCGTCGTGCGATTGGTCGCGCTCGCTGGCAAGCTGCTCGATCCGAGCGCCATCAAGGCGGTTGCGAGCCTCCCGACGCGGGCAGAGGCTATCAGCCGTCTGATGGCGGTCATGCAGGCCCCGGTAGCCAAGCTCGTGCGGACGCTAGCCGAACCGCATACGCGCTTGGTGCGCGTGCTGGCGGCGGTACGCGATCAAAAGCAAGCGGCTTAATTCATCGTCACAGGCATTTTTAGTTAGGAGGCTTAGCTATCATGGCAGTGTCAAAAGTAGAGATCTTGGAGGCCATTTCCAAGATGACGGTTCTCGAAGTGGTGGATCTTGTTGAGGCTATGGAAGAAAAGTTCGGGGTGTCGGCCGCGGTCGCGGTCGCGCCGGCCGCCGCCGGCGCCGGAGGGGCACCGGCGGCGGCAGTGGAAGAGCAGACCGAGTTCACCGTGCTGATGACGAGCTTCGGGGAAAACAAAGTTGGCGTGATCAAGACGGTGCGCGCGATTACCGGCCTTGGACTTAAAGAAGCTAAAGACCTGGTTGAAGGCGTACCCTCGGCGGTTAAAGAAGCGGTGCCAAAGGAGGAAGCGGAAACCATCAAGAAGCAACTGCAAGAGGCGGGTGCGACGGTCGAGGTCAAGTAACAGCAGGCACCCTGTCTCGGTTGTCTGCTCACGCCCATGCGGCGGGTGACCCCGGTCACCGGCCGTCCTATAGCCCTTTAGAACGCGGATCTTAACGATGACCTATTCGTACACAGAGAAAAAGCGTATTCGTAAGGATTTCGGTAAGCGTCCAAGCATACTCGACGTTCCCTATTTGTTGACGACACAAATCGATTCCTACCGGGATTTCCTGCAAGCCGATAGCGCGCAAGAAGCGCGCGTAGGCAGGGGCTTACATGCCGCGTTTACCTCGGTCTTTCCGATCGTGAGCTACTCCGGAAACGCGCTGCTCGAATATGTCAGCTACCGCCTCGGTACGCCTATATTCGATGTGAAGGAATGTCAGGTGCGAGGGCTCACCTATGCCGCGGCATTGCGAGTGAAGGTCAGGCTCGTTATCCATGACAAAGAGTCGAGCGCAGCACGCACCGTCAAGGATATCAAAGAGCAAGAAGTTTACATGGGCGAATTGCCGCTCATGACCAGCAACGGCACCTTCGTCATCAACGGCACCGAGCGCGTCATCGTTTCGCAGTTACATCGATCGCCTGGTGTTTTTTTCGAGCACGATAAAGGCAAAACGCATTCCTCGGGTAAACTACTGTTCTCGGCGCGGGTCATCCCCTATCGGGGTTCATGGCTGGATTTCGAGTTCGATCCCAAGGACTATCTATACGTGCGCATCGATAGGCGCAGGAAGATCCCGGCGACTATCCTACTGCGCGCTCTCGGTTATTCCCCCGCGGAAATCCTCGACGTTTTCTTCGAAAAGATTGTCTTTGAGATCAGAAAACGCACGATCAAAATGGATCTCATCGCAGAACGGCTGCGGGGCGAGACCCTGGCCTTCGATATCAAAGACGATCATGATCAGATTCTGGTCGAGAAGGATCGACGTATCACGGTCCGGCACGTCAATGCTCTTAAGAAGGCGGGACTAAAGCACATCATGGTGCCACGCGATTACGTGATCGGAAAGGTGCTGGTCAGTGATGTCGTGGATTCCAATACCGGGGAGATCGTCGCACAAGCCAATGACCCAGTCACCCACGAACTCTTGGAAAAATGCAGCGCCTGCGGCATTCCGTCCATCACTACGATCTATACCAACGATTTGGACCGCGGGTCTTACATCTCGGACACCTTGCGGGTCGATCCGACGCGCTCTCCGGGAGAGGCGCAAGTGGAGATCTACCGCATGATGCGTCCCGGCGAACCGCCGACACGGGAAGCGGCCGATAATCTGTTTAAGAACCTGTTTTTCAGCCCTGACCGCTACGATTTATCGGCGGTGGGCCGCATGAAATTCAATCGACGGGTCGGGCGCGCGGAGCCGGAGGGAGCAAGCGTTCTGTCGAAGGAAGACATTATCGATGTGCTCAGGGTGTTAATCGAAATCCGTAATGGAAACGGAACCGTCGATGACATCGACCACCTTGGAAATAGGCGCGTGCGTAGCGTGGGCGAAATGGTCGAAAACCAGTTTCGCATCGGCTTGGTGCGGGTCGAGCGGGCAGTCAGGGAGCGCTTGAGTCTTGCGGAGTCGGAAGGGACCATGCCGCAAGAGCTCATCAACGCGAAACCGGTGTCGGCGGTCATCAAGGAGTTTTTCGGCTCGAGTCAGTTGTCGCAATTCATGGATCAGAACAACCCGCTGTCGGAGGTCACGCACAAACGCCGCATCTCCGCGCTCGGTCCCGGCGGACTTACCCGCGAGCGGGCCGGTTTCGAGGTGCGAGATGTGCATCCCACCCATTATGGGCGGGTGTGTCCGATCGAGACGCCGGAAGGACCGAATATCGGTTTGATTAATTCGCTCGCGGTATACGCGCGGACGAACCGCTACGGTTTCCTCGAGACGCCCTACCGAAAAGTCGCGGACAGCAAGGTGACGACCGAGGTGGAATACCTGTCCGCTATCGAGGAGGGCCAGTACGTCATCGCCCAAGCAAACGCAAAGCTGGATGCGGACGGCCGGCTCATCGATGACCTGGTCTCGTGCCGCTATCAGAATGAATTTACCTTGTCGACGCCCGATAAGGTCGAGTACATGGATGTCTCGCCGAAGCAGATCGTGTCGGTGGCGGCGTCGCTCATCCCCTTCCTCGAGCATGACGATGCCAATCGCGCGCTCATGGGCTCCAACATGCAGCGCCAAGCCGTGCCCACGCTGCGCGCGCAGATGCCGCTGGTCGGGACCGGTATGGAACGCGCCGTCGCGATCGACTCGGGCGTCGCGGTGGTGGCCGAACGCAGCGGCGTGGTCGATTCGGTGGATGCCAGCCGGATCGTGGTGAGGAGCGAGGAGGACGACACCGATGCGGGTCAGCCGGGCGTCAATATTTACAATCTTACCAAATATACCCGCTCGAACCAGAACACCTGCATCAACCAAAGGCCCCTGGTGCAACCGGGCGATCGGATCGCGCAAGGCGATGTGTTGGCCGATGGCCCCGCCACCGACCTCGGCGAGCTTGCGCTAGGGCAGAATATGCTGGTCGCCTTCATGCCTTGGAACGGTTACAACTTCGAGGACTCGATTCTGATTTCCGAGCGCGTCGTCGAAGAGGACCGCTACACCAGCATTCACATCGAAGAGCTCAACTGCATCGCCCGCGACACCAAGCTCGGACCCGAAGAGATCACGGGGGATATTCCGAACGTGAGCGAGAGTGCGCTCGGAAAGCTGGATCAGTCGGGAATTGTCTATATCGGCGCCGAAGTCAACCCCGGTGATATTCTGGTGGGCAAGGTCACACCGAAAGGCGAGACGCAACTGACGCCTGAAGAAAAGCTACTTCGGGCGATCTTCGGTGAAAAGGCTTCCGACGTGAAGGACACTTCGCTAAGGGTGCCCTCGGGCATGAGCGGGACGGTGATCGATGTCCATGTGTTTACGCGCGACGGGATAGAGAAGGATGCCCGGGCCTTGGAGATCGAGACGGCGGAGCTCATGCGAGTCAAGCAAGACTTCGATGACCAACTGCGGATCCTCGAAGGTGACGTTTATCAGCGGATAGAGAAAGCCCTGCTCGGCAAGGTAGCCGACGGAGGTCCGGGTGGGCTGAAGGCGGGAACGAAGATCACCAAGGCCTATTTAGAAGGGCTGAAGCGCGAGAAGTGGCTTGACCTCAAGATACGCAGTGGGGAGGGGCAGGCGCAGCTCGATCGATTGGCGGCGCTGGTCGCCCAGCAACAGCAAGAGTTCGATCGCCGCTTCGAGGAAAAGCGTTCGAAAATAACCTCCGGCGATGATCTTGCCCCCGGTGTGCTGAAGATGGTCAAGGTCTATCTCGCGGTAAAACGCCGTGTTCAACCCGGTGACAAGATGGCCGGCCGGCACGGCAACAAGGGTGTCATTTCAACCATCGTGCCCGTCGAGGACATGCCGTTTATGGAAGATGGCACCCCGATTGATATCGTCCTCAACCCCTTGGGCGTTCCCTCGCGCATGAATGTGGGCCAGGTACTGGAAACACATCTCGGGTGGGCCGCGAAAGGTGTCGGCGAGCGCATAGGGAAGATGTTGGACGTCGCGACCAAAGTGACCGAGATCCGGCAGTTCTTAGAGCGCGTCTATAACAGTAGCGGCAAGGAGGAAGAGTTTTCCACGCTTAGTGATGAGGAGATCCGCGCGCTCTGCATGAATCTCCGCCAAGGTGTCCCGGTGGCCACGCCGGTCTTTGACGGAGCCTCGGACCGGGAGATTAAGGACTTGCTGAAACTCGCGGGCTTACCCGAGAGTGGTCAGGCGGTCCTGCGTGACGGCCGTACGGGTGTGCCCTTCGATCGTCCCGTGACCGTTGGGTACATGTATATACTGAAGCTTAACCACCTTGTCGATGACAAGATGCACGCGCGCTCCACCGGTCCGTACAGTCTGGTGACGCAACAGCCCTTAGGCGGAAAGGCGCAGTTCGGAGGCCAGCGGTTCGGGGAAATGGAAGTGTGGGCGCTCGAGGCCTACGGCTCCGCTTATACGCTACAGGAGATGTTGACCGTCAAATCTGATGACGTGAATGGGCGCACCCGGATGTATAAGAACATCGTTGACGGGGACCATCGTGTGGAAGCCGGGATGCCCGAATCCTTCAACGTGTTGTTGAAGGAGTTACGGTCTTTGGCAATCGACATCGAGCTCGATCAGAAGTGATGCCTTATCGCAACGGATCATTAAACGCGTACCCCGCGGTCTTGCCGCGGGTACCTTAGCGATGGGGTCTCCAACGGGGAGAAGCGCAGCTCTCCCCTTTGGTCAAGGGCGGGGTTCATACCGCGCCCGCGAAGTATATTGATTTCTCGGGTCCGCCTGGAACGGTCCCGGGAAGGAGGAATAGCCTTGAAAGATCTATTGAATCTCCTTAGGCAACAGGGGCTTAGCGAGGAATTTGATGCCATCACTATCGGCATCGCATCGCCGGAGAAGATCCGATCCTGGTCCTACGGTGAAGTCAAGAAGCCCGAGACCATCAACTACCGGACCTTCAAACCGGAACGCGACGGTCTATTCTGCGCCAAAATCTTTGGGCCGGTTAAGGACTACGAATGCCTGTGCGGAAAGTACAAGCGGCTCAAGCACCGCGGGGTGGTCTGTGAGAAATGCGGTGTTGAGGTCACCCTAGCCAAAGTCCGGCGCGAGCGGATGGGCCATATCGAGCTCGCCAGTCCCGTGGCCCACATCTGGTTCTTGAAATCATTACCGTCACGGATGGGTTTGCTGCTAGATCTTTCCTTGCGGGAAATCGAACGCATCCTCTATTTCGAGGCCTACGTCGTCATCGATCCCGGTACGACGCCCCTCGAACGCGGTCAATTGCTGACCGAGGAAATGTATCTGGATTCGATGGAGCAATACGGCGATGAATTCAACGCGCGTATGGGCGCCGAGGCCGTGCACGCGCTCCTGCGGACCATCAATCTTCGGGTCGAGATCGCCAAGATCCGCGAGGCGCTGCCGAACACCGCCTCCGAGACGAAGTTAAAGAAGCTCAATAAACGGCTCAAGCTGCTCGAGGCGCTCGTGTCCTCGGGTAACCGCCCCGAATGGATGGTCATGACCGTGCTGCCCGTCCTGCCGCCCGAATTGCGCCCGCTGGTCCCGCTCGATGGCGGCCGCTTCGCCACCTCCGATCTCAACGATCTCTACCGGCGCGTGATCAACCGGAATAACCGCTTGAAGCGCTTGTTGGATCTCAGTGCCCCGGACATCATCGTCCGCAACGAGAAGCGCATGCTGCAAGAAGCGGTGGACGCGCTGCTCGATAACGGACGCCGGGGGCGCGCCATCACGGGAACCAACAAGCTCCCACTGAAATCCCTTGCCGACATGATCAAGGGCAAGCAAGGCCGGTTCCGGCAGAACCTGCTCGGCAAACGCGTCGATTATTCCGGGCGCTCGGTGATCGTGGTGGGGCCGACCTTGAAGCTGCACCAATGCGGATTACCCAAAAAGATGGCGCTGGAATTATTCAAGCCTTTCATCTTCAGCAAATTGGAACGCCTGGGCATGGCCACCACGATCAAGGCCTCGAAAAAGATGGTGGAGCGCGAGGGCCCAGAGGTATGGGACATCCTCGAGGACGTGATCCGCGAGCACCCGGTACTGCTGAACCGGGCGCCGACCTTGCACCGGCTAGGGATACAGGCCTTCGAACCGGTGCTCGTCGAAGGCAAAGCGATCCAACTACATCCCTTGGTTTGCACGGCTTTTAACGCCGACTTCGACGGCGATCAAATGGCGGTGCACGTGCCCTTGTCGATCGAAGCTCAGCTTGAGGCGCGCACCTTGATGATGTCGACCAATAACATACTCTCGCCGGCCAATGGCGAACCCATCATCGTGCCAACGCAAGATGTCGTTTTGGGCTTGTATTACCTAACTCGGGAGCGTGCCGGGGCCAGCGGCGAGGGTATGGCTTTGACCGATCTCGATGAGGTGCATCGCGCGTATGCGAGCGGTTCGGCCGATCTGCACGCCCGCATCAAGGTGAGGATCCGCGAGGTCGTTCAAGACCAGTTCGGGCAGCGTCGGGAGGTGTCAAGGTGCGTCGAGACCACGGTTGGACGGGCCTTGTTATCGCAAATGCTGCCGAAGGAGCTTCCGTTCGACCTCATCAACAAGGAGCTGAATAAGCGCGCCATCTCCAATCTGATCAATGCCTGTTATCGCCAATTGGGCCTCAAGGATACCGTGATTTTCGCGGATCGACTCATGTACACGGGTTTTAATCATGCTACCCGCGCGGGGATATCCATCAGCGTAAACGATATGGTGGTCCCGGAGGAGAAAAGAGAGATCATCGGCAGGGCGGAAGATGCGATCAAGGAGATCGAGGGGCAATATGCGTCGGGCCTGGTCACCAAGGGTGAGCGCTATAACAAGGTCATCGACATCTGGTCGCATACGAATGATCAAGTGGCTAAAGCGATGATGGACAAGCTCGGTACGGATCTGGTCAAGGTCCAGGGCAAGGACATTCGCCAGACCTCGTTCAATTCGATTTTCATGATGGCCGATTCCGGCGCCCGCGGATCGGCGGCGCAGATCCGCCAGCTCGCGGGCATGCGCGGATTGATGGCCAAACCGGACGGGTCGATCATCGAGACGCCCATCACAGCCAACTTCAGGGAAGGCCTGGACGTCTTACAGTATTTCATCTCGACACACGGCGCGCGTAAAGGCCTTGCCGACACGGCCTTAAAAACCGCGAACTCCGGCTATCTGACCCGCCGCCTGGTGGATGTGGCGCAAGACCTCGTGGTTACCGAAGAGGACTGCAAGACCACGGAGGGTTTTCTCATGGCGCCGATCATCGAAGGCGGTAATGTCGTGGAGCACCTCCGCGACCGGGTACTCGGGCGGGTGGTGGCGGAGGATGTGCGCCGAGCGGGCGAGGGTGGGGTCGTCGTGCCCGCCGGAACCCTATTGGATGAGCGCTGGGCCGAGCGAATGGAAGCCGCCGGTGTGGACCAGGTGAAGGTGCGTTCGCCGATCACCTGCCGGACGCGCTATGGAGTTTGTGGCGCCTGCTACGGTCGCGATCTCTCGCGCGGGCATCTGGTTAACGTGGGCGAAGCGGTCGGCGTGATCGCGGCGCAGTCGATCGGCGAGCCCGGCACGCAGTTGACCATGCGCACCTTTCACATCGGCGGCGCCGCCTCGAGGGCGGCGGCGGCAAACAGCATCGAAGCGAGGTCGAAGGGAGTAATCCGGCTCCATAGCATCAAATTGCTCAAGCAAGAAACGGGGACCTACGTCGCGGTGTCCCGGTCGGGCGAAATCTCGGTCGTGGACGAGTTCGGGCGAGAGCGCGAACGCTACAAAGTCCCTTACGGCGGGGTGCTGACGGTTACCGACGGGTTTGAGGCTCAGCCCCGGCAGGTGATCGCGACTTGGGATCCCCATACTCACCCCGTTATTACGGAAGTGGCAGGCGTGGTGGCGTTCGCGGATATCGTCGAAGGGGTCACCGTGATCCGGCACATCGATGAGATCACCGGTCTGACCAGCATCGTAGTGATGGATCCGAAACAACGGCCGTCCAGCGCCAAAGACCTGCGGCCGGTCGTCAAGCTTGTCGACGCCGAGGGTACGGATCTCAAGATTCCGGGTACGGAGATCCCAGCGCACTATTTCCTGCCGCCGCGGGCCATTGTGAATGTCGAGGACGGCGCCAACGTGAAAGTCGGGGATGTTATCGCGAGATTGCCTCAGGAGTCCTTGAAGACGCGTGATATTACCGGGGGGCTGCCACGCGTAGCCGATCTGTTCGAGGCGCGCCGACCGAAAGAGGCCGCCGTCCTTGCCGAGGTCTCGGGGACGGTCAGCTTCGGCCGCGACACCAAGGGGAAGCAACGTTTGGTGCTCACCGACCCGACGGGCGAACAAACGGAGATCCTTATCCCGAAGTGGCGTCAAGTCGCCGTGTTTGAAGGAGAGCATGTCGAGAGGGGCGAAGTGATCGTGGACGGCGCGCCGGACTCGCACGATATTTTGCGCCTGAAAGGCGTCTATGCGTTGACGAACTACATCGTCAATGAAGTGCAGGACGTATACCGCCTGCAAGGGGTGAAGATCAACGACAAGCATATCGAGGTCATCGTGCGCCAAATGCTCCGCAAGGTGGAAATCACCGACCCCGGCGATACGCGCTTCCTCCTCGGTGAGCACGCCGAAAAGGAGCGGGTGCTCGATGAAAACGAACGCGGCGCACGGGAAGGCAAGAAACCGGCGCGGTGGGCGCAGATGCTGCTCGGAATTACCAAGGCTTCCTTGGCCACCGAATCGTTCATCTCGGCGGCGTCCTTCCAAGAAACGACGCGGGTTTTGACCGAAGCGGCGGTAACCGGCAAACGCGACGAGCTGCGCGGGCTCAAGGAGAACGTCATCGTTGGGCGATTGATCCCAGGCGGAACGGGATTCGCCTTTCACGGGGAGCGGCGCAGCCAACGTGAGGAACCGGTGGATCTGGCAACCCGCTTCGCCGATCTCGGCGGGGCGGATGTGGCGGCGGGTTAGGGAAAGTTGGCGTGCGTGGAGTAGCGCAAGACCGTGAAAGATTAGGCCAGTTTAGCTTGACAGTTGATGAGTCGAATTATTAGAATTCCGTAGTTTTGACAGGCCGGAGCGATCCGGCCTGTTGTTTTTTTTAGAAGCGGCCGGAATTAATCGCCGCACAGGGTGCTCTTTAACGGTATGGCTACGATCAATCAACTGGTCAGGCGTCCACGGAAGCAACAGCGGCTAAAAAGCACCGTGCCAGCGCTCGAAGGGTGTCCGCAGAAGCGCGGTGTCTGTACGCGCGTCTATACGACCACACCCAAGAAACCGAACTCGGCCCTGCGGAAGGTCGCGCGCGTGCGGCTCACCAACGGCTATGAAGTGACGAGCTACATCGGAGGGGAGGGACACAACTTACAGGAACATTCGGTGATCCTGATCCGTGGTGGACGGGTCAAGGACCTTCCCGGTGTTCGTTATCACACAGTACGAGGCATCTTGGATACCTCAGGTGTCGCGGCTCGCCGACAAGGGCGATCGAAGTACGGTGCTAAGCGCCCGAAGTCTTAGTTTTTAGAAGTAGAAACGGATGATAGCTCGCTATGTCTAGAAGACGCGTCGCTGAACAACGAGTCATTTTGCCTGATCCAAAATATGGCGATGAGACGATTGCGAAATTTATAAACATGGTCATGAATCAGGGAAAGAAATCTCTCGCCGAAAGGATTGTTTACGGAGCCTTGGAGCAAGTGGCCGCCAAGGGGCAAAGCGATGCTCTAGCGGCGTTCAAGCAGGCGCTCGACAACGTCCGGCCACGCGTTGAGGTCAAGTCGAGGCGCGTCGGCGGCGCCACCTACCAAGTGCCGGTAGAGGTGCGCGCCAAACGCCGTACGACCTTGGCGATGCGGTGGCTGGTCGATGCCTCGGACAAGCGTGGCGAGAAGACCTTCGGATCGAGGCTTGCCTCCGAGATTCTGGAAGCCTTGGAGAATCGAGGGACGGCGGTTAAGAAGCGCGAAGACACTCACCGGATGGCGGAAGCCAACCGCGCCTTCGCCCATTATCGCTGGTAGCGCGCGTTGGTAGCGATAGAAACCCATCATGGCCCGGTTAACCCCCATCGAACGCTACCGCAATATCGGCATCATGGCCCATATCGATGCGGGTAAGACGACCACGACCGAGCGTATCCTCTATTACACCGGGGTGTCGCATAAACTCGGTGAGGTCCATGACGGCGCCGCCGTGATGGACTGGATGGAGCAGGAGCAGGAACGCGGTATTACGATCACCGCGGCGGCGACCACGTGTTTCTGGAGCGGTATGGGTAACCAGTACCCCGAGCACCGCGTCAATATCATCGATACGCCGGGTCACGTCGACTTTACCATCGAAGTCGAGCGCTCACTGCGCGTCCTCGATGGCGCGGTGGGCGTTTTTTGCGCCGTTGGGGGTGTCGAGCCGCAGTCCGAGACCGTGTGGCGCCAAGCCAGCAAGTATTCGGTTCCGAGATTGGCATTCATAAATAAGATGGACCGCGCGGGCGCCGATTTCCTGCGTGTGGTGCGGCAGATCCGCGAGCGTCTGGGCAGCGCGGCGGTGCCGGTCCAGATCCCGATCGGTGCGGAAGAAAAGTTCGAGGGCGTGGTCGATCTCGTCAAGATGAAGGCCATTTATTGGGATCCATCGTCGCAGGGGATGCGCTATGAGGAACGTGAAATACCCGCTGAGATGAAGGCCTTGTGCGCCGAGTGGCGTGACAAAATGGTGGAAGCAGCGGCCGATGCGAGCGAGGATCTGACGGAAAAGTACCTTCATGCGGGCGGGCTTGATCCGAAGGACATTTATCGGGGTCTGAGGATGCGGACGCTTCGAAACGAAATCGTTCCCGTGCTGTGCGGTTCGGCATTCAAAAACAAGGGCGTGCAGGCGCTCCTCGATGCGGTCATCGAATTACTCCCGGCGCCGGTGGATGTCCCGCCCATCGAGGGCACATTGGACGACGGTAAGACCCAGGAAACCCGGCCGCCCTCGGACGAAGCGCCTTATGCCTCGCTGGCCTTCAAGATCATGACCGACCCGTTCGTGGGCACCCTGACGTTCTTTCGCGTCTATTCGGGGGCCCTGCAAAGCGGCGACACCGTGTATAACCCTCTAAAAAGCAGGAAGGAACGCATCGGCCGCTTGCTGCAAATGCATGCCAATAGCCGCGAAGAGATCAGGGAAGTCCGGGCCGGCGATATCGCGGCGGCGGTGGGCCTCAAGGACGTGACGACCGGTGATACCTTGTGCGCCGTCAACAAGATCATCACCTTAGAACGGATGGTGTTCCCCGATCCGGTCATCTCGGTGGCAGTGGAACCGAAGACCAAGGCCGACCAAGAGAAGATGGGTCTGGCCCTCTCGAAGCTGGCGGCGGAGGACCCGTCTTTCCGCGTGCATACGGATCAGGAGTCCGCTCAGACGATTATCTCGGGCATGGGCGAGCTGCACCTTGAGATCATCGTCGATCGGATGAAGCGGGAGTTTAAGGTCGAAGCCAACGTCGGGAAACCTCGCGTGGCTTACCGGGAAACCATCCGCAAGGTTGTGGAAAAGGCGGAAGGAAAGTTCATTCGGCAGTCGGGCGGCCGGGGTCAATACGGCCATGTGCTCTTGCGCTTGGAGCCGAGGGCGCCGGGGGAAGGGTTTGAATTCGTGAACGAGATCGTGGGCGGTGCGATTCCCAGGGAGTACATCCCGGCAATTGAAAAAGGCGTTCGCGAACAGTTGGGGAACGGCGTGCTGGCTGGATATCCCGTCGTAGATATCAGGGCGATAGTCTATGATGGGTCTTTTCATGAAGTCGATTCGAGCGAAATAGCGTTTAAGATCGCTGGCTCCATGGCGTTTAAGAACGGCGCGGCGCATGGTAAGCCCGTACTCTTGGAACCGGTAATGAAGGTCGAGGTCGTGACGCCCGAGGAATACCTTGGGACCGTAAACGGAGATATGAACCGCCGCCGAGGCGTGCTGCAGGGCACCGAGGATTCTCCCGCGGGCCGCATAGTTCGCGCGGAGGTGCCGCTTGCGGAAATGTTCGGTTATGCGACCGACCTGCGTTCCGCCACCCAAGGACGAGCCACCTATACGATGGAATTCGCAAAGTATAGCGAGGCGCCGGCGAGTATCGCGGAAGCCGTGACGAAGCAGGCCCGGTAACGACGAACGAAGGCGGAGAACTGAGTTATGTCCAAGGAGAAATTTCAGCGAACGAAGCCGCATGTAAATGTAGGGACGATAGGGCATGTGGATCATGGGAAGACGACGTTAACGGCGGCGTTGACGATGGTGATGTCGAAGAAGTTTGGAGGGGAGGTGAAGGGTTATGATCAGATCGACAATGCGCCCGAGGAGAAGGCGAGGGGGATCACGATAGCGACGGCGCATGTCGAGTACCAGAGTGAGAAGCGGCACTATGCGCATGTGGACTGTCCGGGGCATGCGGATTATGTGAAGAAC
>JBIMKD010000114.1:0-10516 GCA_043673815.1 Chromatiales bacterium | reverse complement strand
TCTTCACCTCGGTCAATGATCTTAAAAGAAAACTCATGCGCTACATCCGTCACTACAACAAGAAACCTAAAACCGTGAAGTGGAAATACTTTGATCCCTCACGCCACATCACTATTAAAGTACCTGTTACAGGCCACTAGAGATCCCGCACCGGGAACAAACAGCGCTTCGTCGGCAAGTGACATCATTCACCCCCTTCAAACCTCGACGATCCACGGTACTGGTTCTGGAAGGACACCATGACGTTTGGCCCATCGTTGTAATGCCCAGGCCTGGGTGTCAACGTCCCGATATTCGCCCAGCAATTGACGCGTAATCGGATCAGTCTTCGCCAGATGCCGCTTGTCTGGCACTTCGAGGTAGACCTCGGTCTTCATCCAGCGGTACGAATAGCCGTACATCAGCACCTTTGATATGCGATTGCTCCGATTGGGAGTAGCGGTATGAAAGACACGGTTCTCGAAGAGGAAGGCATCACCCGCATTCAATGTGAGATCGCATACCTCCACGTCCGCTGGGTCTACCTGGCCCTTCGGAAGAGCCAGTGGTTTGGTTCTGAGATGACTACCACGCGCCAATAACGTCATGCCGCTGTTGGGCTGGTGAAAATCCGTCAGACAGTAGCAGATCTTGATACCTACCAGCGGTAGAGAGTCGTGGCCCAGGTCACGCGGAATCCGAATATCTCGATGCCATCCGCGTCTAAAGGTTGGCGCATTCGGGCATTCCGGTCTCTTATAGATGAGTGTGTGCGAATGCAGGTGAATATTGGGGCTGAGCAACTGGACGACGAGCGGGACGGTAGAACTATTGGCGACCAGAGCGAAGAGTGCTTCTTCTCTGAGTAAGCCTGGTCGTAAGTCCAGATGGTTATACTCCGGCCGTCCGGTCATTTTGGGTTTTTTAAGCAACGGTTCCGCCAGACGGTCGCTCGCCTCGACGAGACGGTCTACTGTTACTGCCGATAGAGCATCACGCACTACTAAAAAGCCGTCTTCGGCAAAGGATTGTCGCTGCTCCGGTTTGAGATGAACGAAATCCATGGCGCTATCCCTTTTCCGACGTCAGATAATCTCCGTTTCCTAACTCATAACTTTCTGATGACACAACAATGTTGCATCTCGTTGTTGACAGGAGGCAGAACAGTAGCATGTGGAAACAAGATCTTCATATATTTTTCGGTGTAAAAGGCATGACATGTTTTCTGTCGTTCTGGTTCATAAGGTTGAATATCTTCCGTCTCGATATATAGATCGTCACTGTTTACGAGCATGAGCCAATCGGCATGTTGTGCTCTTCTAATCAGGTTCCGCATGTCAATATTTAGGGTAGTGCCTCTTTCTCTTGCCAATTGCTTTTCTCGCTCCAATCGCCACTGAAAGTTATTTCCGTGATACTGCCCCGGCCAAGAAAAATAATGTGGATCTATGAATGTAAAGGCTAACGCGCCATTGTTCGCTAAGAGACCTTCTAACTGGTTGACCAACTGAAGCATGTCGGTCTGTGTTGTATTCGTAAAGACGGAATAAGCAACGATATAATTAAATGTCTGGTCCAGAGCAGGAAGTGTTAGATTTGGAACTCCGTGCGGGTTGAAGAAGAAGCAGTAGCGATTGTAAAAAACCCAGTGCGACTTCGGGTAGAATGCCTGACCCCGCTCCAATGTGTCCCTGTCGACATCGATGCACCAGTAATGTTCTTGTTCGATGGTTGAATTCGGATCTCCTAAGAGGTTGCCGATGTTCCCTCCGAAATCCAGTACCTTCTTCCCCCGCCACACCGATTCGCCCACTTGTAGGGAGAAATAAGTAAACTGCCCCGTTTTCGTTGAGACGAAAGCCACGGTTATCCTCAAGCCGGGTTGTTTCAGCGCGTACTAGGAAGCGGTCTCAGTAAACTTCTGGCGATTGCCTTGAGGAAGGCGCACTGCATGAGTCCAACCCGCTATAAATGCGTCAAGAGAATCTGCTGAACTCGGTCAAGCCTCAATCCCGGCGGTAAAAGAACTCGCGATTGAGGTAGTTTGATCTCCCGCTGTCGTCCCGGAACGTAACGAACAGCACGATCACCAGCACACCCTTGTTGACGCGAAGATAAGTCTCCGCTCTCATGAAGCCCAAGTCGAAATCGGCAGCCAGGGCCACCGCCCGCTGTCCTGCTTCTTCCTCTAGATTCGCCAGCGCCGTCGCCCGGGTCGTCGGCCAGTCAATCGGACCGTCGGCTCCAACACACCTGACACCGACGCTAAAGTGTTCGTCGTTCCGTTCTATAACAATTGCCGCTATTCCCCGCGTGTCTGGGTCCGTATTCACCCATCGACCAATGAGCTTGCCGGCGCTCAATTTTCTGGTCGCCGGATCCGAGAGCGCGGGGTCCAAATCGCCGCTCTGTTTGAACTCAAAGGTCTCGGTCACAATTGAACTCTCGATCAATTCGATCAGAGCTTCCGTTAAGAAGCGTGTAAATAGCCATCAAACTAACATGGCAGAACTACGCCCTTGGCCCACCTCCCATTATCATGGCGTCAAAGCATTCTCGATAAGCCAATGATTTATGAAACAAATATTAGATTATTACTATTTGTATTTCAGTACGTTATCTCAAAGGAGCCATTTTCACAAAGTGAAAATTAAAAGCCTTAATGAAACCATTGACGATATATTGATGCATAAAAAAAGCATCAGCCGCTATGGTGATGGCGAATTGAAAATGATGCTCAATAAAGGAAAAATTGTCTTCCAGCCGGAAAGTCCAGAATTGTCCAAAAGGCTTAAGGAAGTTCTCAGCTCCGATTTGGACAATCTTATCATCGGGCTTCCCGGACCGTTATGTTCTGTAAAAAAAGAAAACCTGAACTCAAAGTATTTCTGGATTGAGTTTATCAATTTGTATGGCAATTTGATTTCCGAATATTTAGACCCGAAAAGAGTGTATGGAAATGCAGGAATTTCCCGCTTTTATATGGGTTTAAAAGATAAAAGGTTATCCGTGCAAATCCTGGAAAAGCTAACGAAGATATGGGATAAGAGAGAAATATTGATTATAGAGGGCGAATTGTCAAGAATGGGTGTGGGCAATGATTTGTTTGAAAATGCGGCCGGCCTGAGCCGGATGGTTTGCCCGGCTGAAAATGCATTCGAAAATTATCATGAAATTTTGGAGGCTTCCAAAAAATACGGAAAAGATAAACTGATACTCATTTCATTAGGGCCAACGGCCACCATTTTAAGTTATGACCTGGCAAAAAGCGGATATTGGGCACTAGACGTCGGGCATATTGATGTGGAATATATGTGGATGCTCAGCAACGCACAAACGAAAATCCCAATAAAAGGCAGGTATGTCAGCGAAGTCAGAGGTGAAAAAGATTATGAAATTCCTGAAGCATACAGGGATTATTATTACAATAGCATAGTTGCTACGATAGGCCTGTGAAGAGAAAATTTTCGATTACAGTGTTATGTGGGTGTGAATTCCATTGTATTGCTCGTGGGCCAGAGCAAAGTACTCACGCACAAAATAGTCCGCGCGGCGGCTCTCATCCTTGAAGCTGTGCAATTGGGCGAGTACCAGCAGCCCCTTCATGATCATCCCTTGGAGCCGTGTTTCCACGAAGCCGAAGTCGTAGACGCAGGTAAAACCTGCAGCTACGCGCGACGATGGCGTCGATGCAAAGACGTTGGCGGCAGCCGTTCCCCAGTCGATCAAACGGTCTGGGCCAATGGCGTATGTCTGCAGCGAGAGATTGCCAAGGGATTCGGACATCACGATCCGGGCGATGCCATTCGTATCGGGATTTGAGTTAATCCAAGTCCCGGGGAACGCCCGAATATCGATCGGCCCGGCCGCATCGGCATTTACACGATCACAAATTTGGGCGAATTGCATTCGCTGCCCCGTTCAAGAAGTTCTGATCCAACTGCGAATCATCAAGCGATCGGAAGCGTCGCCTGCTGCAATCGGAGTGCGAGCATGAATCGTCCGCATGTTGTCCGAAAACAATAACTCGCCTTCCCGCATCAAGAAGTCAATCGTGCGAGTGGAAGCAGCGATGACTTCTTCAAAGGCGTCCAGTGAGTTTAGCATTTCGTCCGAGAGCTTAGCACCGTTAAAATCCAACGCGAGATTAATTGTATACCGCCGCCAACACATACCGGATTCGGTCAGCACAGTCCGCCATTTCAAGCCGCCCCCACAATAATCGGCCAACTGCCACGGTACGGGCACGGTCTCCAGCAGTTCAAGCGTCCCGGTTCCCAGGCGGTTTTTTACTTCGCCTCGTACCGTGTCAATGTCCAGAATTCGTGACCGACCGCCGCCTCCACGGTCGGCGTGGACGCACACCATCGAGATCAATTCGACCGGGGTTTCCCAGTCCGCGGTATCCGTATGCAATCTCTCAGCTTCACGGCCTCCTCGCAACGAACGTATATCGGTTGCGGGCTGAATATAGTGAACGAGTTGGGCCCGTGGCGCTTGGTACGGAAGAGCCACCAATTCCCCAAAGGCTCGGTTGATGGCAACGAACAACCTGTTCCCCTGGTCGAAACGAAGACCTCGTAGTAACGCGCAGTAGGGCCACTGCGCGATTCGCTCCCTGACCAGGCTGACAAGCCACTCAAAACCATCGGGACAAGTTTCACGAAAACGATCAAGTAAGAGGTTCTGCAAAGCAGGTGAGTAGAATTCTTTGTTATCGTAAAAGGGGAGGCGCTCGGCCTCCTCTAGTAGTTCGCGTGCCAGCACGGACGAAATGTCGATCCTTGCCGTGTCCGGAAACGGCGCGAGCATCTCGGATCTACTCCCTTGAGGTATTTGGCACTTTGAAAACTCTTCCACTTGTTACACTGCTTGCGGCCAGTCTAGGGCACAGTTTTTGACGCTGTCAACTGGATGCAATTTGTTCCTGGTCGTGAAAAGGCTCAGAGCGCCTTCTAAAAATCTCGACACACAGATGAGATCACATCTTCCCCTGATAATGCAGCAATGCTGCATTTCACCGTTGACCGGAGGACGGATCGCCGCGCCCGGTTGGCGAATGGCCCAACTGAGAACAAAGCGCTCGCTGCCCAGCCGAACCTCGTGATAGATGAACCTCTTCCATGATTCAACCTCATCGTGCGCGATTGCGATCGCGTTCCTGTTCAAACTTTATTAATTGAGCGAGTTGACGAGCGTTTTCGTCACGAAAGCGCTCGAGCTCGGCGGCTAAATCGGTGTCAAGTCCGGTGAGCCAATGCGACCGCTCCATAACTTTGAGTCGATCACGTAGCAAGCTAATTTCCTGTTCCCGGGTAAAAGGCTTCCCCGGGACCCAGCGGCCGAGTCGCGCATCGTCGTCCAAACACCGAGCCCGGGTCCAGACTTCCGGCAATACGACGACTCGGCACCGATAGTAGACACGCATCTGGAATTCCCAATCTTCGCACCAAAGGAGATCCTCGGCAAACAAAGTCCCTTCTATGTGGGCTAACGCTTTACGACGCAGGATTATCGAAGACATTTGCACGGCATTCATACTGTTGGTCCATAACCACTGGCATTCACTCACCCAGCGTACTTGTCCCTGGGCGGCTGCAAGCAAACCGGTTCGCGCGAAACGACTGCGATCGTCAGCTTTTCCCTCAACAAAGCACAGGCTATCCGACACCACTGCCTCCGCATCCCGGAATCGCCCCAACACGCGGAGTTCCGCATCCAGCTTCCCAGGTAGCCAGAGGTCATCGGAGTCGAGAAAAGCCAGCAGCTCCCCGCTCGCCAAGCGTACACCGGCGTTTCGCGCCGCGCCTACGCCTCGCCGGCTTGGCAGGCGAAGCAAATGGATGCGGGAGCCAAAATTCCGCGTGAGCATGTTCGCAGTGTCGTCAGTAGAGCCGTCATCAACGACAATGACCTCAACTTGCCCAATTCGTTGGTTTAAGGCGCTTTCAACTGCCTCGCATACCAGCCGAGCCCGATTCCAAGTCGGGATCACAACAGATAGGAGCGGGGTGGTCACATTGTGAAGTCCTTCGCAATTTGAGAGAAACAACAGAGGCTTCAGACACCGGCTGGCGTCAAATTCAGCTGCAGTCAGACAGCGGCAAACAATATCTGGCGGTCGCTGGCGCAGTATGCGGCGACTGCTTCCTCAAGGGTTGCCATAGGCCGTTTCTCAATGACCTCAAAGTGGTGTTGATCTCTGGGGCCATCTTCGCGCCCCCAAACAACGGCTCTGCGACCGTTGTAGAGCTCGGGAACGGAGTAGCTGGCGGAGAATCCGATTCGACATTCAGTTGATAAATTCGAGTTTGAACCGTGAAGAATCACTGGGTGGTGAATGCTCATCTCCCCTGGAGGCATAACGAGATCAAACCCTGAATCAGAGTCTGGTGAAACTCTCGTGATCCTACCGGAAAGCTCGTCCCCGTGCGCCCGGAACCAACTCTCTACCGGAGCTGATGTGCTGCCGGGGAGGGGCTCCAAATCGGGGCTCGAGTCATGTTGCAAGAGGCCAAGCCGATGAGATCGTGGCACAACTCGCAGACAACCATTTTCTACAGTGGCGGCTGTTAACCCAAGCCAGATGGCCGGGGCGCGACCGTCTTCCAGTCTTTCGGTGATGCCATCCTGATGCCACCCGACGTAAGAGGCACTTCGTCCGTATTTGTAAAATACCCTGGTTGATTTGAGCACGATGTTGGGGCCAAGGAGTTGTTCGAGACAGTCCAACAAGCGCGGGTGCGTACTCAGATCCCAAGCCCAGCGGAAAAAGAGGTGGACCGCGTCAAGCCGCGTCACCCCACCGCCAATCGCTTGGCAGGTCTTTTCAACTTCGGCGCGGTAGTGGCTAACTTCCTCCTCCGATAGGATCGGGATCGAGTGAAGAAATCCCAATTCCTCGTAGTCCGCCAACTGCTGGTTAGTAAGAATGGGACCGTCGCCTTTGGCCATGTTCTTTTTCCGCCTAGATCGTGGGTGTATCCAGTGTAAAAAATGGTTGGTCAATCGTCAACGGAAATATCAACGAAGCATCCCTCAACCGTTGAGGCGTAGCCGCAAGCGTAATAAAATTCTGACTACCGGCATATTTCCGCCAACCACTTTCTAAGCAAACACTTCATGGGATTGGAGAATATGACCAAAGCCATAACAAACCGACCCACCGGAACAGTCAACGAAACATTTCCATATAGGGTTTGCATTAACCTCGATAGGAGGCCGGAGCGCTGGCAAAGCATGCAGCGAAAATTCGATCAGCATGGAATTCACTCAGTGCGCCGGTTTCAGGCGTTGGACGGAGACAAGATGAAGCTCCCGGCGAACTGGGTCCACACGCCAGGCGCCTATGGATGCTTGCTCAGCCATTTGCAGGTCGTTCGCGAGGCACGGCGACTCGGCGTGCCCAGCGTTCTTATCTTTGAAGATGATGTTGGTTTTGATGATCATCTAGAGAAGAAGTTTAGCATCTATATTGACCAATTGCCGCCCGATTGGGACATGTTGTTTTTCGGCGCCCTCCATAAGGATGAGCCCATCAAGGTCGCTGATAATATTGCGCGTATCACACAGGCGTATTCGACCTATGCTTATGTCCTGAAGGACACGATGTTTGATGATTTCATCGAATTGAATCGCAAAACCGAACATGAGTTGGACAACAACAGTCTTGTTCTGCAACACCAATTCAACTGCTACTGCTTCATGCCGCATTTAGCCTGGGTAGAAACTGATTACTCCGATGCTCAGCAACGCCTGGTGCACCACTGGTATCTACGGGAATCGCTAGTGTTGTTTGGGCCCCAGGTGGATCGCCTTTTGGGCGAGACGACAATCGTTTTCGCACACGGAGATCACACTGGGGTCGGACGTGCTACCGATAATCTGATGTATCTGGTGCGCTATTATGCCAAGTTTTTTTCACCGTACATTTCCATGGTGATTGTCGAGCAAGGCGCTCAACCCACTGTTAACCCCGCGAACTTGCCCACAAACTGCAGATATGTTTTTTTGCGAGATGAGGGTCCCTTTAATAGAGAACGGTGCTTTATTACGGGGATTAGCCACTCTAATCCGAGCAGGAAGTTTGTCATCCTCTCAGACAACGACATCTTTTTAGAAACTCTGGATATCCGGGCTAATCTGAGGATGTGCGAACGGTACGATTGCGTCACCGGGTTTAGTAAGATTATTGACCTGACCAACGAAGACTCTCTCCGCCTTCGTAACACGAAGACCACGCGAGGGATCGCCATCACGAAAACGACTTCGCTGAGCAATGAGCGCCAGGGTTATTGTCGCTTTTTCAGTCGTGAGGCGATTAAGATTCTGGGGGGATGGGACGAAGGAGGTTTGGAAAAAGCGGGGCTCCTTCTGTCATTGCAGGCAACACAGCTTCGAGTATTTCAATCTCCCAATCGCGCTTTGCGTTTGAGCCAAGACCGAGCTTGCAAGACACGCTAAAGCCATAAGCGCGGGGCGGGGCGGAATTGCGCAACGAAAGCGTTCGCAATCCTCACGATCAATCTCCGAAGTTCTTGCTGATCTCCGAAAGAAAGGCGATTTTGTCGATACCGAAGTAGTGATGGACCACCTCCGTCGCTGGGAGTCCGGGTTGTTCACCGCCCTGGAGGACGTGTTCGCGCGAGAGGAATCCGTGAGTCAGTCCACGGATTTGGCCCAAGGTTAACCAAAACGCCACCTGTTCGAGGATCCAGAGGTTGTTTGACGGAAACGGCAGCTCCGATACTTCTGGTTCTTCCGCCAGGTCTTGTTCAAGAAGCTCTGCCAGGCCCGGCCACAACTTCTCGCGGGTCTGCGGGTTGCGGGCCGTACAGGCCGCAAAGCGGAATATATAAGACAGAAACTTGTCGCTTCTTTTTGCGATCTCGGTCCAGAGCCCATGATTAAGCATGCACACCCCAATATTGTAGGGATTGACCTCGCCTGCGCCTTCTAGTCGCGCGAGCGTGAAGAGCGCGTCCTCGTCCACGTAGAATGGGTCGTAACCGTAGTGACTCGCTTTCGATGCCGGTTCTTCTCGAGCATAGAATTGTCGTTCCGCGTAACGCTCAAACAGCAGGCCAACGTCGTCAAAGAAAAACGTGTCGCAGTCGGTCTGAAGGATCTGTGAAGGGGCCAGCGCCTCAAGCTCCGAAAAGTTAAGCCACTTGTGGATCACGGGATAGTGGGCAAGGGTTCGAAAGGCTCGAGGACGGATTTGTCTGATGGCATCGACGTACGCACCCCTATGATGGATGCTGACCGCATGAGCTTCGAGCTCAGCAATGGAGCCGGGAGGATGTTCGCCGTAAAGGAACACATGAATGGATACGTTCTTGTTGTAGGTACGCAGGCTTCTCACGCTGTAAAGCAGCTGCTCGTGGTAGTCCGTCTTCTGCGGGGGACCGCTAGCGGAGAGGGAATAGGTGACGATATTCATTGATTCCTGACAATGTGCAGGTTCTCGTGTGAGAGTACCCGTTCAAGTTATCTTTTCGCTGGCGACATCAAAAAGAAACGAGTGTCTCTCGAGGAACGCTTTATTGTTTTCTATTGCTTCCATATACGCATCAAACTCATGCCCCTCGTAGGCCTTTTCCGCCAGCATGTCTCTTTTCTTGTCCTTCCACTCTGAGCTCGCTGCGGTGTTGGGTTTTATCCGAAGATAGCCTCTTACAAGCGTATCCCAGTCAAGGAGTCGTTCTACGAATATCTGGTCAAATAACGCTCGCAGCTTTGCATCGCTCGACAACTTGTGCTGAGTCTTTTTGTAAGCTTTTTTCAAGGCTATTCTTGCCAGCTTTTGGCCCTGCTGATAAACGTTATCGCTGGTCCGATAAATACCCCGCAGGTGCCCAACTGTGCCGAGGATAGAGCCCGATCTGCCCCAGATATAAGTTTCGTCTAATGTCATCGCTGGGAGCGCATCATGGGCGTAAAACTCTCTGTCCTGAGGGCCGGGAATTACGACAGCGTCATGATCCATGAAGATGATTTTTACCTTCCACTGGCCGGCGTCCCAAAAACACTTTAAGCCAACGTTTCTAGCGACAAATGACTCACCCCGAGAGTGACCTCCGACGGCCAATAATGTTCCCCAGAGCCTTCCGATTTCCTGCAATAGAGATAGATAGATCCCATCGGCTCGGGCGCGGTTTTCCGGTAAGCAAAACGCCGCCGCCAGATACTGATTATGGCTTTGATACCTGACATCTGGCGGTTGGTAGACACCCAGAACCTCCTCCATAATTGCATCTGCTAACCTCCGCGCATCGTGCCTTGAGTAAGCAATGCCTAAGCCCTCTTCGAAGTACAGTCGGGGCCCTTCACCTGAAAGGCACGCAGCAAGCTTATCCAGTCGAAAAGAGCTCGTACCAGTGAGAATTGCTTGCGCGGGAGAAACAACTGCTATGAATTGCGCGGTAAGTCCTAAGTCGCCGGGTAGGTCAGGCAGTTTCGCATAGCCTTCGGCTTTAAACGCGGCAACACCGTCGGCCATCGCTTGTCGCATCTCGCGAAATCCTTCTTCAAAAAC
>JBIMKD010000113.1:0-13460 GCA_043673815.1 Chromatiales bacterium | reverse complement strand
TCGAGCGTCATTCTATGGCATGCTAGCGTGGAGACAAACCAGCCATGGTCGAAAGACAAGGAGAGCTGGGATCGCCGCGCGGACGAGCTCCCGATCGTTAATCGGGTCGTCGGGTATTAGAAGAACGTGGATGAGGCCGCTGAGCTCGGCCAGATCGGCAGGAGGCGGCTGGGGGGCCCTCGCGCTCCTCCGAGATTGTATCTAAACGGTGAGCTGCGTTCGATGATCGAGCCCGTGCACGCGATCCCACGCGTAATGCACGGCGCCTTTGAATTCCTCCCATGCGAATTCATGGCGAAGCTCCCACTCGCGGCGGGCCTCGGTTTCTATCGTCATCCACTCCTGGCCGTGGTAACGTGGGTCGACAGCAATCGTATAACCGAATTCATAGGCTGGCGCACACTGGTTGTAGCTATAGCCGCGAAGCCCGAAGGTGGCTTGGAAGTTATTCCGAAAGTCCGCGTCGTACTCCTCCATCCCGCTTATAAGCGGGGTCGGAGAGACCGGACCTGGAGCCGGTGTTTTGTTCATGGGTGGTTTCGGTTCGCCAGATCCTTTCTCCGAAAAATGTTGAATACTGCGACAGATGCGAAAGTTACCCTCCGCAGAGCCGAGCTAGTGGGATATCAACGCGCGTCGGTCGCGTCATCGGCTTCATCCTTCATTTCTTCGACGGCCTCGTCCACATTCTCCCCGGCTCGTTCCGCAGGGCCTTGATTTCCGCAACCGGCCAGCGAACCGAGTATAAGACCACCAAGTATCATAGAAGTTAACTCAAGTATCATAGAAGTTAACTTGTTCATTTGATTCTCCAGCTTTCGCGAATTAGTCGAAAGCCTCTTCGCCCCAGAGGTTTACTATCGTATATGCCACTGAGCACATTTTATGCCTGCTATTGGCTGGTGCATCCGAGAGGAACAATCGCTGTCGGTTTGCGCTCGTTAATAATCCAGAAACGGTTCCCTAGGAAGAAACGCTGCGTTTAATTCGTGTAAATATTACCTTGCGTCGTTGCAAATCTTACATGGGTCAGCGGCTCATTTTGTGCGGCGATGTGGTCGACTATAGCCTCTGGGAGAAGATCCAGTTGTTGGTCCCGGGGTATGGCCACGCGCGCTCTAGAATGGCTGATCGCTTACCTCGGGAGGTGAACGCCGCTCCGCGTAAAGCTTACAAATCAACCGGAAATTCTTGCTGCCAATCTTCATTCGCGACCTCTCCGTTCGCCGAAGCGACTGTGCTATCCCACTAAACCGAAAGGCAAATTGCGTTATGCCGTTTAGCGGCACGGTACTTGAACTCGATTTGGACATCCGCGGCCGAGTCGCGGGTTTAAAGCACAAACCGCAATACATACGAGGAGGACAACATGAACTGGGATCAAGTCAAGGGTAGTTGGAAGCAGCTCAAAGGTAAGGCGCAGCAGACGTGGGGTGATCTTACCGATGACGAGTTGGATGTCATAGAAGGGAAGCGCGAAGAGCTGGTCGGTCGGTTACAGGCCAAATATGGTTATACCAAGGAAAAAGCGCAGGAAGAAGCCGATGGGTGGGTCAGGAACCTATAGTAAATCCGGATATTACGCTCCGCGGCTTCGGTGGCCGCGGAGCAAACCCAACGAACGTAGAGGAGAGTGGCATGGGATTGAAAAATGAGCTGCGGCGCATCTTCAAGCATCCTGCGACCTTGAAGTCGCAAGCAGGTAAGGCAGGTTACATCCTATTGTGGCTTTTAGGCGTGCCCATACCCATTCTATTGGTCATTTTCCTCATGCGAGGGTGCACCTGAGGAGACTGCTGATAATTGCGGTAATAGCCCGTGCACCGAGCGTAGACATACGATTTATGAGATAGGAGAAAAGCGATGTCATTAGGAACCATATTATTGATCGTACTGATCGTGCTTTTGGTCGGTGCCATACCGTCCTGGCCGTACAGCAGCGGATGGGGCTACGGTCCAAGCAGTATCCTTGGCACGGTGTTGCTGGTGGTACTGATCTTGTTGCTCTTGGGGAGAATCTAGCCGAGGTGGAACGGAGTACGGAACGGAACCGAATAAAGAATCAGTGAATTACGCGTGCATTGTGCTCGTGTAGTTTACCGTTCTTGCTACTGAGGTGTGGCACCCGACTTCCACCGCTCAGCGCGATTGCGGATCCCCAAACCGGTGCGCAGCAAGGCATGCCTTGGCGAAGCATCGGCTGTCGAATCCATGGTTCGACGGGTATCACCTCAAGACCGACCGCCGCGCAGCGGCGAGCGATTGTGTTGCGGCATTTCACGATCAGGACCCGCGCCCCGGCCCGCAGTGCGTGCCGCTGGAACATCAGGAGCCACGCTAAACCAGAGTCATGGAGCACCACGATCTTCTCCAAATCGAAGATATAGTGACGGTAGCGGCTTTGCTCCAAACGGCAGATATGCCAGAGATCGAAGCTGAGGCTGATGCCTAGGTTTCCGGTTATCCTGACCGTCAAGGTATCTGCCTTACTTCGCGCTAGGATACGCGAACGAGCTGGTCTCAAGTTTCTCATAGTTTGCCCCCGGCCGGGGTTTCTTCCCTGGTCAGTAGTACACCGCTTCGCCAACAGCCTCACCGCCAGGTAAAAAAGAATCCCGTCCGTGATGCCGGTTAGGGGAGGGGGGCACCCGAGGGCGGGCAAAATGGGGGAGGCAAATGGGGGTAGTCAGCATGCGGCGTAGCCGCGATCTTAGTTCTTCTGGTGGCCATGACTGACTGGAGAGCATTCTTCATGCCCGGCTCTGGCGTGTCCCGCCATAAACACGCCCAGTCAGGCAGTTAGGGTGTACGAGGGACAAGGTACGGGTGTGCAATCGGGCGCCGAATCGGTAACACTTGCCGGTCGAGGCTGTAAGGGTCGGAAACCGTACCAGAGTGCGCCGGCGTTAATAGGTGATAACTGATTGATAACTAATGAGAGCTGGAATGAGGCCATCGTTTAGGTACTCGTGCTCGAAGCAGCCACCTGCTTACAAGCCCCGCATAACATTCCCAGGAAAGAAAGGCCAACAACCGACCCGCCGTCAGGTATCGTGGTACACGGTGACCAACGCGAGTCTCAAGCCTCTTACTCCAGACGTCGGTCTCGCTCCTCGCCGAGTGAATGGGGGTGTGCGCCGGCAAGCAGGCGTAGCACGAAGCGCGCCTTTTGCCCTTCTGTGCGCACTGTCATTAGCCGGTTGCGGCGGCGTCCAATCGACGCTCGACCCGGCAGGGCGCGGCGCCGAGCACATCGTCGAGATCTTCTGGTGGATGGCCGGAGGCGCCATCGTTATCTGGATCGCCGTGATCGCTCTCGCCATCTATGCCGTCCGGGCTCACCCCGGTTCTCATAGCCCGCGGCGGGCGAATTATTTGATCGTGGGCGGCGGCGCCATTGTTCCCAACCATAGTGCTGACCGTGCTGCTGATCTATGGGCTAGCGCCGCTACCGGAGCTATTGGCGCCGGCGCCGGAAGGCAGCCTCAAGATCATCGTCTCCGGTGAACAGTGGTGGTGGCGAGTTCGCTATGAACCTCACGCCGGCGAAGCCGTGGTGCTGGCGAACGAAATCCATCTGCCGGTCGGTGAGCCGGTGGAGTTTCGACTGGAAAGCCCCGATGTCATCCACTCCTTCTGGATCCCTGCGCTCGGCGGCAAAATCGACATGATTCCGGGTCGCGTGACCCGGCTTGCATTGACACCGACAAAAGTCGGCGTCTTTCGCGGCACCTGTGCCGAATATTGCGGGACTTCTCACGCCTTGATGAGCTTCTATGTCAGGGTCGAAGAAAAAGCAGCCTTCGACCGCTGGCTCATGCAGCAACGCGCAACGGCACTGCCGCCAAGCACCCCTCTTGCGAAGCGCGGACGGGCATCTTTCTTGGCGAACGGTTGCGGCGCATGCCATGCCATCCGCGGTACGCCGGCCGAGGGTGTGGTAGGGCCGGACCTGACTCACGTGGGGAGCCGGCTCAGTATTGGCGCCGGCATCCTCCCCAATAAGCCCAAAGCGTTCCTGCATTGGATCGCCCGCACCGATCAAGCGAAGCCCGGTGTTCTCATGCCGACCTTCGGAATGCTGCCGAAAGCAGATCTCGAAGCGCTGGCGTTCTATCTGGAAGGACTCCGATGAGCATCGACCCAGGGCCGCTCACAGCGGCCCCATCCGAAGAAGTCCAGCGCGCTCAGACAGAACGACTGCTCGAAGCCTGGAAGAAACCTACCGGCTGGCGCTACTGGTCGGCGGTCAATAACTCGGAGGTCGGACTTTGGTACACCGCGATGACGTTTTTGTTTCTGCTCTTCGGCGGCGTCCTGGCGCTCTTGATGCGCATCCAGCTTGCCGTGCCCAACAACGACTTTCTCTCCGCAGAAACATACAACCAGGCCTTTACGGTGCATGGTTCGGTGATGATGTTCCTCTTCGCTATCCCGGTCTTCGAGGCCATCGCGGTCACCTTCCTCCCCCAGATGTTGGGCGCGCGAGATCTGCCGTTTCCGCGTCTGTCGGCCTTCGGCTTCTGGTGCTTTCTGTTGGGCGGGATATTCTTGTGCGGCTCGATCTTCTTCGATGCCGCGCCGCGTGGCGGTTGGTTCATGTATCCGCCGTTGAGCTCGACTTATCAGCCGGGCATCGGCACGGACATCTGGCTCTTGGGCTTCTCGTTCATCGAGATCGCCGCCATCGCCGCCGCCGTCGAAATGATCATCGGTGCGCTCAAGACCCGCCCTCCGGGGATGCGCATCAACCTCATGCCGCTCTATGTCTGGTACGTACTGGTCGCGGCGGCGATGATCCTATTCGCCTTCCCCCCGCTCATCGCCGGGAGCATGCTCATGGAAATCGAGCGCGCCTTTCACTGGCCGTTCTTCAATCCCGCGGGCGGCGGCGATCCCCTTCTCTGGCAGCATCTCTTCTGGCTCTTCGGCCACCCGGAGGTGTACATCATCTTCCTTCCCTCGGTCGCGCTGATTGCGATGATCGTACCGACTTTCGCTCAGCGGCCCATAGTCGGCTACGGGTGGATCGTGCTGGCGGCGGTGGGCGTGGGATTCTTGAGCTTCGGGCTCTGGGTGCACCACATGTTCACCACCGGTTTGCCGGGGATTTCGCTTGGGTTGTTCTCGGCGGCCTCGGAGGCTGTGGCGATCCCGACCGGGGTGCAAATCTTCTGCTTCATCGCGACGCTCGCGGCGGGGCGTACGGTGCGCTCGGTGCCGATGCTCTATGCCTTCGGCAGCCTGGTGATTTTCGTACTGGGCGGCTTGACCGGCGTAATGGTGGCGGTAGCCCCGTTCGATTTTCAGGCCCACGACACCTTCTTCGTCGTGGCCCATCTCCACTATGTGTTGATCGGCGGTGCGCTCTTTCCGATCCTCGCCGGTTGTTATTATTTCTTTCCCCTTATCAACGGCAAGAAGCTCTCCGACAAATTGGGAAAGATCGCCTTTTGGCTTGCATTCACCGGCTTCAACCTCGCCTTCCTGCCGATGCACTCGACGGGACTCCTTGGCATGCCGCGCCGAGTCTTCACCTATCCGGCGGGGATCGGGTTCGATATGCTCAATCTGGTTTCGACTATCGGCGCGTTTATTCTGGCAGCGGGCCTCGCCATCGTCTTCTGGGACATGGTTCGTCCGAAAAAGAAGCAGTCCTATTCAGAGCGCAATCCGTGGCATGCCGGGACACTGGAGTGGACGCAGGAGATGCCGGGGAAGCCCTGGGGCATGCGCTCGATCCCAGAAATCGACAGCCGCTACCCGCTCTGGGAGCAGCCAAACTTCCTACGCGACGTCGACGAGGGCCGCTTCTACCTCTCCGACGCCGAAGAAGGCATGCGCGAAACGATTATGACCTCGGTCATAGATGCGCAACCCCGGCAATGCATGCGGCTGCCAGGGCCGACCTTCATCACGCTGTGGGCCGGCCTCACGACGGGCGGTTTTTTTATCTTCGGCACCTACCATTGGTGGTGGCCGGCGCTCATCAGTCTGGTAGCGGCGCTCGGTGTGATCCTCTACTGGTTGTGGACGGGGACGGCCATCATCCCGGAGAAAGAGGAGAAAGCGGTGGGCCTCGGCCTAAACCTGCCAATCTATGTGTCGGGTCCCGAGTCGGCTGGCTGGTGGGCCATGTTTATCACCATGCTGGCCATGCTGACCGCGTTCATCTCGCTGGTCTTCGGCTACTTTTTTTTCTGGACGGTGCGCACCGATTTTCCGCCCGATCCGGTGCCCGGGCCGGGGGTCTTCTGGCCTCTCGTGGCCGCGCTGTTGTTGCTCGGAGCATGGGCGCAGACGGTGCTGGCAAGGCGCTGGAACCGCAATGACCATGCTAGCGCTTTCTACACCGGGCTATTGCTCTCGATCATCTTGGCCGTCGGCGGGGGAGCAGCGTTGCTCGCCGGCCCGTGGGTCACCGAGCTCGACCCGACCAGCCACGTCTATCCCGCGACCGTCTGGATACTGGTTACCTGGACAACATTCCAGGTCCTAATTGGCGTCATCATGCAGCTCTACTGTATAGCGCGCAGAGTGGCAGGACGCATGACGGCGCGTTACGACATCGACATGCACAACGTGGCGTTGTACCGGCATTTCACCGCCTTCACCGCGGTAGTCACCGTCGCGGTGATCGCCGGATTTCCAATGGTGGCCTGAGGGGCAAGATGACTGAGACCGCGGAGAAAGATCAGAGTCTGTGGCTGTTGACCGCCTCGCCGATCTTCTGGGTCGCGCACTTCCTGCTGTGCTACGTCACCGCTGCCATCTGGTGCGCGAAAGTCGTCGGCCTCGGCGGTTCGCTAGCCGGCGCCCGCATGGCAATCGCCGTCTATACGGTGCTGGCGCTCGCCGGGATCGGGATCGTCGGGCGAATCGGCTACCGCAGGCACAGCCACGGCAACGCGACCCTACCGCACGACGATGATACGCCGGAAGATCGGCACCGCTTCCTTGGCTTCGCCGCGCTACTGCTGTCGGCGTTAAGCGCGGTAGCTGTCATCTACGCGGGCCTGGTAATTTTCTTCTTCAGAAGCTGTTACTGATGCGCCGCTTGCTACTCCTACTGGGACTCCTCACGCTTGCCGCCGTGTGGCTGGGACCGCTGGCTGACGCGGCGCGCCAGGCGTTTTCCGCGCACATGCTGATGCACATGGGCGTAGTGGCAGTCGTCGCGCCGCTTCTGGCACTGGGAGTCGCGGGCGGGCGGTTCGATCCGGTACTAAAAATGCCGCGGCTCTTCGCTTCCATCCCCGCCTCCGTGCTGGAACTGGTTGTAGTGTGGACCTGGCACGCGCCGATGCTACACCATCTGGCACGGCATAGCACCATAGGCTCGATAGCCGAACAGGGGATGTTTCTGATCTCCGCTCTGCTCTTGTGGCTATCCGCTTACGGCGGTAATGACAGGCACGGCGCCCGCCGCGCTGGAGGAGTCGTGGGGTTACTGTTGACTTCGATGCACATGACCTTGCTCGGTGCGCTGCTCGCGCTCGCGCCGCGAGCCCTCTATGTGCATGCGCATGGATTCGCCGGGCTCTCGCCGCTCGCGGACCAAGCCCTCGGCGGGGTGATTATGCTCGTCATCGGTGGCATATCCTACCTCCTCGGTGGTCTTGGGCTGATGGCCGGATTACTGAGATCAAAAGACGCGGGCATAAACAGGGCTAGCTTGAAAGCGTACCGGTCGCATCCATGAATTGCTGGCCCCGGTGTACTGCCGAATGATCAACTCGAGTGCCGGTATGCTCAATCCGAACAGTTCGTCCCATTGAATTTCTGCCGTCACTATGCCTCTCTGCTCACCGTTTCGCCTCACCGGAGCAACTTATTATCGATACAGTTTGGCGCATGGTTTCGGCTTTCGCTGCACGCCTTTCGATTCGATGTTCGATTGCTCCGAAAACCGCAAGGATCATCCAAGCGAGAACAGCACTAAGTAGCGCCAGTCCCACCTGGCCCAGGCCCGCCGCTACCCCCACCGCTGCCGTCATCCAAATGCCGGCAGCCGTCGTCAGCCCCTGGATCTGACGCTCTTCGGCAAGCTTGAGAATCGCTCCTGCCCCGATGAATCCGATGCCCGCGGCGATGCCTTGGATCACCCGTGATAAATCGCGCATGGACATACCGACCTCCAGGGCGGCAATCACGAATAGAGCTGTGCCCACGGCCACCAGCATATGCGTGCGCAGCCCCGCTGCTTTGCCCTCGCGGCAGGATCCGCGCCTATATGCTGAACGTCCACCGAAGCTTGCGCGTAAAATATTAGCCATGCGCCGCCATTTCTCGGCAGGATTCGGCGCAGCGTCGGCATGCTTCCGCACAGCGCTGCATATGGGCATCGTCCTTGAACCGCCCGCAATCTTCGGCGCACTGAGCGCAAATCTCGGCGCACACGGCGCAGGTACGTGCATGCAGCGAGGAGCCGCGAAGCATGAAGTTCGCGCTGGTCTGACAGATCTCGGCGCAATCGATTAACAGCCGGATATGGCCGCCCTCGGCGTGCCGGCCGCCTTGCTCTAAACAATAGGTAATGGTATTCAGACAAATGCCGTGGCAGTTAACGCATTCCTGGATACATTGGTGCAATGTCTCATTCATAGATACCTCCATAGTAGAAGAATGTAATTGGTCGTTCGGAGACGGCGCAACCTTCGTACCATTGCGCGATCCGGCGCCGCTGCTTGAAACGGCTGGGTGGAACTCCGTCGGCGGCCCCTGCCCATCGGTATTTGTTACCGTCGATCAGAAATTCCTACACGCTTGGTACATCTCGAGGAGTTAAGGTTTTGTCATATCGGTGAATGTCCGGACCACGATTGACGGCGGGGCACGTCCATTCGACCGTCACCCGAACCTCCTTCTGTTTAAACGATGACCGCGACGTCCACGTCGCCTTCCTTGCGCAATACGTTGACGGCTACATCCTGGTCGTGACGGCTGAAACCGAGATCGAGGACGGCATCTCCCACCTTCATATTCTTGATTTGCAGCCAGTCCAAATAGTCGGGCAACAAGGGACGATAGATACGCAATTGCGGCTTCTCCCCATGGAACGTCAATCCCAGCAATGCCTGTAGCAGATGGAAGGGGGCCCCGCTCGCCCAGGCCTGGGGAGAGCACGCCACCGGGTACTGCGTTGGGCCTTGTCCGGGGCGACGAGGAAAACCGCAGAAAAGCTCGGGCAGACGGTAAAGATCCATGGTAGTACTTGCTTGGAATAGCCCGGTGAAGATCGCGAGCGCCTGGTCCTTGAATCCGTAACGGGCGAGCCCCATGGCGATGATGCCGTTGTCATGCGGCCACACCGAGCCGTTGTGATAGGACATCGGATTGAAGCGCGCGGCACTTTGGGCGATGGTGCGTACACCCCAGCCGCTGAACGAGTCTTCACCGAGTAGGATTTCCGCCACGCTCTGGGCGTGTTCGGTATTAGCGATGCCGGTGAACAGCGCATGCCCGGCATTCGATGCCGGCACGCGACAAGGACGCTTCTCCCCGTCCAATGCCAGAGCAAAGTCCTGGATGTCCGCGCACCAAAACACCTCGTTGAAACGTGTCTTCAACTGCTCGGCCCGCTCCCTAAGGATCTCCGCATGCCGATGCTCGCCGAGAAGGGCGGCCAGCTTGGCGGCCGCCTGCTTTGCCGCGAACACGTATCCTTGCACCTCGCATAAAGCGATCGGCGGCCGCGCCGGCTGACCGTTCGCATGGAACACCGCATCCGCCGAGTCCTTCCAACCTTGGTGCACGAGACCATCCACGCTCTCGCGCGCATACTCCACGAAGCCGTCGCGATCCATATCGCCGTAGCGGTCAATCCAATCGAGGGCACGTTCGATATTTGCCCAAATACTCTCTATGAAGCTCCGATCGCCGGTCAGGTCGAAATAGGCTCCCGCCAGCAGGATGAACAAGGGCGTCGCATCCACGCTGCCGTAGTAGCGGCGAAACGGGATTTCATCGAGCACAGCCATCTCGCCACGCCGGGCTTCGTGCAAGATCTTCCCGGGCTCGGCATCTTGGGCGGGCGCCTCGGTATCGGCTTGCTCGGCAGCGAGAAAATTCAAAACCCCGCGAGCGAGCTCGGGCTGCATCCAAAGGTATTGTAGCGCCGTTATGATCCCGTCGCGTCCGAACTCGGTGCAGAACCACGGTACGCCCGCGTGCGGATAAAGGCCATGCCGTGTCTCGGTCGTGAGCATGTGCAGATCCGCCGAGGAGCGCTGTAACCACTGATTCAACGGCTCGTTCGACGTAAGGACCTCGGCGATGGCCTCGGTATTCGCCGTGACTGCCACGGTCCATCGCTCCATCATCCGCTCGTAGCTCGGGGCGCTTTGGATTCGTTCGCCGATTTCGCAGACCGCGGTTAAAGACAGCTCGTGTTCATCGCGCGGGCCGAGCACTAGGGAGAAATACAGCCGAGCGCCCGTGCCCGGATCCGGATCGACGCTCGCAATGATCCGGGTATGACGCGACACATGGTCCAAACCGCGGTATGCGAGCACCAGCTCATGGCCTAGGCGGCGTGCGGGAAGGCAGCTCCCTCGGACTGCTCGGCGAATACCTCGAACCTCGAAAATATCCGCGTAGTCCGCCTCGAACAAGACGCTTATCCTAAGACTCATCGGGTGATCGCCGTAGTTCACCAGACGTATGTGTTCGTATTGCGCTCCGTCCCACAAGAGTTTGGCCCGGAAGATGTGCAACGTGTCCTTGTTAATACTGAGCTTAGCGGCTTCGTAAAGATCCGGTGTGGTCAGGTCCACCATGAGAAGGCTATTGTCCTTCCGCACCTCGGAGTAGAGCACCAGGGGTCGGGCCCCGTTGATCTTCAGTTCCACGCCCGAGAGAAAACGCGTCCCTTGATGGTAAAGCCCCTCCTCGCCGAGGCCGTTCGCGCTAATATCGCCGGATCGGTCGAAGATCCCGAAGGTTTCCCCCTGCTTGAGAACACGGGGGCGGTCGTCGGCGCGCGCGGAGGTCGCACGCACGTACCAGTTGTCTTCGACTTGAATCAGTTCCGGCACTGTTCTCTACCCGTGCCCGGCCGCGGCTTATGCTGCCGGTTGTTGTGTCTGGACGCCGGCGTCAATTATAGCGCGGTAGACAGCGAGATAATCGCGGGCCATGCGAGCAGCGCAAAAACGTGCTTCGAATGCCTGGCGACAGCGTCGACGACTTATGGCATCGACTGTTGCTACCGCGGCCACGGCTTCGTCGAGATTATCGACGATGTACCCGCTCTCACCGGAACGCACGATCTCGCTGACGGAGCCGCGCCGGTACGCAATAACGGGCGTACCGCAGGCCATCGCCTCGATCATCACCAAGCCGAAAGGCTCCGGCCAGTCAATGGGAAACAGTAAAGCGTATGCGTTGCCGAGAAAATCGTTCTTCTCCTTTTCCCCTATCTCCCCGATAAACTGGACGAGGGGGTCGGAAAGCAGGGGCTGAATGCATTCCTTGAAATAGGCCTCATCGGCTTTGTCCACTTTGGCAGCGATACGCAGCTCCATCCCAACGCGCTGTGCGATCCGTATCGCCCGATCGACACGCTTCTCGGGAGAGATACGCCCCAGAAAAGCTAGGTATTTGCCCGGCTCGGGATACAAGCGGTAGGAATCCTCGGGCAACCCGTGATACACGGTAGCCTGCCAATTCGCCAAAGGCAGCGGCGTGCGTTGGTCATTAGATATGGATACCAGTGGCATCTCGTTGAACTCATGATAAATCGGTACCAAGTCCGGCAGATCCAAACGGCCGTGTAAGGTGGTGACGTTGGGGAGGTCCATCAGGCGCGTCTGGGGAAAATGCAGGTAGTCGATATGAAAATGAACGATGTTGAAGTTGTGCGCCTCGCGGCCGACCCGATCCAAGAGCAGCATGTGATGCGCCAAGGCGTCACGGCAATCGGTGAGGCGCAACGCGCGCTCGCAAACCGGCCGCAGGTGCGCCTGCGTCTGCGAGTCACCACTCGCAAACAATGTAACATCGTGTCCCTGCTGTACTAACTCATCGGCCAAATACGCGACTACCCGTTCCGTGCCTCCATAGAGCTGCGGCGGGACACTCTCATAAAGCGGTGCAACTTGAGCTATTCTCATGGTTCCTCGCGAAGCTGCCGGGGCATGCCGCACCGGTACATTAATCGTGATTTGCCGCAATCTCGCGGGTGACGGAACATCAACGTGTCATCCCGAGTCGGTGGTCCGCGCTTCCACACTAAGCTTATGGGCACTCAACATGCCATATTGTATCAGCGGTCGCTCATCTTGGGCGATGGGCGCTCCGGGGATCTTCTTCCCCTTGTAAGTGGATTGAGGTGAGAGCTACAAGTCTATGATTTTGTTCCTTCCTCGTCTAAGCTTCGGAGAATGGAATTATCGATTTTGGAAACACTGCTCTAAGAGTTACTAGTGAAGAACAGTCAGCGAGGCACGGGTATCCCTCGCAAGTTTTACCAACTTCTTTGTAATCCTTACCGCGGTGAGGTACAGTCTTGGCGCTATACTTCCTGGTTGCGCTGTGAGACCAGTCTCATTCGGATAGAGCGGTACTTAGGTCGTGTTATCGGAGCCCGATGCGCCGGTCGAGCTAGGTAGGGTGTAATGTTGCTCGATAATGCCCTTCATTTGTGCGCGGCTCTCGCCGGGAGACAACTTCTCGGACTGCTCGATCCGTGCGACCTCGGCGGCGAGATCCTGATTTTTGAGCACTTCCCGAAACCAGCGCGAGTAATCACCGTTGCGCAGATGATAGACCCACGTGGCGTCATCGACTCCCTCGGCGACTTGACTAAAGACAATGAGATTCTGGGCGCGTAGATTCAACTCGCCTTGTGCACCTCGAAAATAGAAGCTACGCTCCCCTAGGTCACCTTCGGCGTACTTACGGCGATGCCGTTGCCGTTCGCCGCGGCTCTCCTCGGGGAGGAAGGGAAATGGCGCATCGCCTGTATTCCGTTGCCATAGCAACGCGTGTCCCGAGCCGCTCTCCAAGGAATCGGAGGCAGGCAGGCTTTCCGCGACGCATTCCGCAAACTCATCCAGCATTTCGGCCGGATCCTTACCGAGCGCGATTACGAGATCCACCGATTTCAACACCGCAGGAGCCACCGACTTGGGATGGACGGTAATAAACACGATGCTGGTAAAGCCTTGGGCTAGCGTGATCTCGCCCGGCTCCCAGCTCGCCGACAGCACATGATGGGTCTCGTCCACCACGATCCAATGCGGCCGTCCGGTGCGGGCGCGCAGATCCTGCAGGCGCGAAATCAATGCACCGAAGAACCGAGGTCGCTCTTCGAGCGGCAAGCCTACTAAATTGACTGCGACATTGCGTGCCGGGTCATCCAATACCTGCAACACCTCATCGACGCTCGGTGCGTCATGGCGATTACCCAGCATGAGTGCATGGTCCGGATCCTCGTAGTCGCCCTCCGGATCGATGAC
>JBIMKD010000112.1:0-6605 GCA_043673815.1 Chromatiales bacterium | reverse complement strand
GCCGCTCTGGTTCTCGAGGATGAATTCCCGGGCAAACTGCCCGCTTTGGATTTCCTGCAAGATCTCCTTCATCGCTTTACGCGCTTCCTCGCCCACGACACGCGGCCCGCGGGTGAAATCGCCGTATTCCGCGGTGTTGGATATGGAATAGCGCATGTTTGCGAGGCCCCCCTCATAGATTAGATCCACGATGAGCTTGGTCTCATGGAGGCACTCGAAATAGGCCATCTCCGGCGAGTAGCCCGCCTCGACCAGGGTCTCGAACCCGGCTAGGATAAGCGCCGTGATCCCACCGCACAGGACGGTTTGCTCCCCGAATAGATCGGTCTCTGTTTCCTCGCGAAAGTTGGTCTCGATGATCCCTGCCCGGCCGCCCCCGAGGGCCGTCGCGTAAGCGAGCGCGATCTCTCTGGCTTGACCGGTGGCATCCTGATGGATCGCGATGAGGCAAGGCACCCCCCCGCCCTGGGTATAGGTGGAGCGCACCAAATGCCCGGGCCCCTTGGGCGCGATCATGATGACATCAAGGTCGGGGCGCGGTTCGATTTGACGGAAATGAATGTTGAACCCGTGGGCAAAGGCCAACGCTTTTCCCGGTTTGATGTTGCGTTCGATATGCTCGCGATAGAGGGCGGCATGCTGCTCATCGGGCGCGAGCACCATGACCACATCGGCCGCGCCGACCGCTTGCTCGATCGAGGCGGCGGCCAGTCCCGCCGCGGACACTTTCGCCGCGGTGCCGGATCCCTCGCGCAAGCCGACGGCCACCTGCACGCCCGACTCCTTCAAATTGTTGGCATGCGCGTGACCTTGAGAGCCGTAGCCGATGATGGCGACGCGCTTGCCTTGGATTAAGGAGAGATCGGCGTCTTTATCGTAATAGATCTTCATAATGAATGCCTTGCTTGGATGATTATATGCGCAGCGATTTTTCGCCGCGCGCGATGCCGGAAACCCCCGATCGGACGACTTCGACAATGAGCTTCCTGTCGAGGCCGTTAACGAAGGCGTCCAGCTTCTCGCTGGTGCCGGTCAGCTCGATGACGTAGATGGTGTTGGTGACGTCGATGATCCGCCCGCGGAAGATATCGACCAGGCGCTTGAGCTCTTCGCGCGCCGTGCCACCGGCGCTGACTTTGATTAGCATCAACTCGCGCTCGATATGCTGGCTTTCGCTCAGATCCATGAGCTTGATGACGTCGACGAGCTTGTTCAGTTGCTTGGTGATTTGTTCGATGATTTCGTCGGAACCGCCCGTGACCAAGGTCAAGCGTGAGACGCTTGCATCCTCCGTCGGGGCTACGGTCAAGGACTCGATGTTATAGGCGCGCGCCGAAAAAAGACCGGCCACCCTACATAGAGCGCCGGCCTCATTTTCGAGCAAAATAGAGATGATCCGGCGCACCTCTAAGCCAGTTCCCTTTCCGGCGACAGATGCATTTCATGGTGACCCTTGCCCGCGGCAATCATGGGGTAGACGTTTTCGGTCTGATCGGTAATGAAATCCATCAGCACCAGGCGCTCTTTCATCCCCAGCGCTTCCTTGAGAGCCGGCCGCACACTACTGGTCTTTTCAATCCGCATCCCGACGTGCCCGAAGCTCTCCGCCAGTTTGACGAAATCGGGCAAGGCATCCATATACGAGTGCGAGTAGCGCCGATCGTAGAAGAATTCTTGCCACTGCCGCACCATTCCCATGTAGCGATTGTTAAGATTGATGATCTTAATGGGCAGCCCGTACTGTAGGCAGGTCGAGAGCTCCTGGATGCACATTACCAAGCTGGCCTCGCCCGTGATGCAGGCTACGAGATGATCGGGGAACGCGAGCTGCACGCCCAAGGCCGCCGGCAAGCCGAACCCCATGGTGCCGAGCCCTCCGGAGTTGATCCACCGCCGGGGTTGGTCGAACTTATAAAACTGCGCCGCCCACATCTGGTGTTGGCCGACATCGGAAGTGATATACGCATCGCCGCTGGAGAGCTCATAGAGCTGCTCGATGACATACTGCGGTTTGATGACCTCGGTGGAGCGGTCGTAACACAGGCAATCGACGGCCTGCCATTCTTTAATTTGTCCCCACCACGCCGCCAGCACGCCCTGATCCGGTTTCGCGCCGCTTTCGCGCAGCGCCTTGATCAAATCGCGCAAGACGCTGCCCGCGCCGCCGACGATCGGTACGGCCACCGGTACGTTCTTCGCGATCGACGAGGGATCGACGTCGATATGGACGATCTTGGCCTCCGGGCAAAAGTGCTTGAGATCGCCCGTGACGCGGTCATCGAAGCGCGCGCCGATGGCGATGAGCACGTCGCAGTGGTGCATCGCCATGTTGGCCTCGTAGGTGCCGTGCATCCCGAGCATGCCGATGAACTGCGGATCCGTTCCCGGGTAGGCGCCAAGCCCCATCAAGGTGTTGGTGATCGGATAGCCGAGATGGCGCGTAAACTCGATGAGCTCCCCTGCGGCGTTGTCGAGCACGACACCGCCGCCGGTGTAAATCATAGGACGCTTGGCCGCGAGGATGAGCGCCACGGCCTTCTTGATCTGGCCCGGATGGCCCTTGGTGACCGGTTTATAGGAACGCATTTCGACCGTTTCCGGGTAATGGTACTCGGCCAGGTCGGCGGTGACGTCTTTCGGAATATCTACGACCACCGGGCCGGGGCGGCCCGTGGTGGCGATGTAAAACGCCTTCTTGATTACGCTCGCGAGGTCGTTGACGTTTTCGACCAGGAAATTGTGCTTGACGCACGGACGCGTGATACCGATCGCATCGACTTCTTGAAAAGCGTCATTGCCGATGAGATGAGTCGGCACCTGACCGGTGAATACGACCAGCGGGATCGAGTCCATGTGGGCCGTGGCGATCCCGGTGATGGTGTTGGTCACGCCGGGACCCGAGGTTACCAAGACCACGCCCGGCCTGCCGGTCGCCCGCGCATAACCGTCCGCGGCGTGGGTGGCCCCTTGCTCGTGCCGCACGAGGATGTGCTTGACGGCGTCCTGCTTATACAACGCGTCATAGATATGGAGCACGGCCCCGCCGGGATAGCCGAAAATGTAATCGACCCCCTCGTCTTTGAGGCAGCGTACGAAGATCTCCGCCCCGCGTAATTTTTCTGTCACCTCTAATACCTTTCGGGACCTTGAAATATGAGAAGCTACTGGCATTTGCGAATCAGGTCAAGCCGCTGCAATGGTGTAGAATGCGCGGCTCAAAGGGCGTTGCCGACCCGGCCGAAACTAATCCGGCAACGCTAGGAGAGCACCACAATGCGGATCTCGCAGTTTTTACTCCCGACCGTGAGGGAATCCCCCGCCGACGCCGAGATTATCAGCCACCATCTCATGCTGAGGGCGGGTATGGTCCGCCGGCTCGCGGCGGGGATTTATACCTGGCTTCCACTCGGCTTGCGCGTTCTGCGCAAGGTGGAACGCATCATCCGCGAAGAAATGGACAGCAGCGGTGCCCAAGAGGTCTTGCTACCCGGTGTGCAACCGGCGGAGCTGTGGGAGGAATCGCACCGTTGGCAGCACTATGGCCCGGAGCTTCTGCGCTTCCGGGATCGGCATGAACGCGAGTTTTGTCTCGGTCCGACCCATGAAGAAGTCATCACGGATCTGGTGCGCCGGGAGATCCGTAGTTACAAGCAACTGCCCGCGAGCTTCTACCAGATCCAGACCAAGTTCCGCGACGAGGTGCGGCCGCGTTTCGGCATCATGCGGGCGCGCGAGTTTTTGATGAAGGACGCTTATTCCTTTCACCTTGATCAAAGCTCCTTGCAAGCGACCTATGACCAGATGTACGCGACCTACACTCGAATCTTCACCCGCATGGGGCTTAGATTTCGCGCCGTGCTTGCGGATACCGGCAACATCGGCGGGAACCTATCTCATGAATTTCACGTCCTGGCCGAAGTGGGCGAGGATGCGATCGCATTCTGCCCGCATTCTGACTACGCCGCCAATGTCGAGCTGGCGGAGGCCCTGGCGCCTGCCACGACGCGCCCGCATCCCAATGAAGATATGAAAACAGTCGCCACGCCGGGCAGGACGAGCATCGCCGACGTCAGCGACTTTCTGGGCCTGCCACCGGAAAGGATACTGAAAACCATCGCCGTGATGGTCCGATCCGGTCAAGGCGAAGAACTCTGTCTACTGTTGCTGCGGGGCGACCACGAGCTCAACGAGGCCAAGGCCCGCAAGCAGATCGGCGACTTCCGCTTCGCCAGCGACCAGGAGATCCAAGGCTATCTGGGCTGCTGTCCTGGCTACATCGGCCCGGTGAACCTGCAACACACACCACCGGACATGGGCATCATCGCCGACCGCTCGGCCGCCTGCATGAGCGATTTCGTCTGCGGCGCCAACGAAGACGGCTACCATCTCAAGGGCGTCAACTGGGGCCGCGACCAGCAGTTGCCGCCACAAGTCTGGGATCTCCGCAAGGTGGTAGACGGCGATCCCAGTCCGGACGGCCAGGGAACCTTGACTATCGCGCGCGGCATCGAGATCGGTCACATCTTTCAGCTAGGCGACAAGTACAGCCGGACGATGAAAGCCACTTGCCTCGACGAAAACGGCGAGACGGTGACCTTGATCATGGGGTGCTATGGTATTGGTGTATCGCGGATCGTGGCCGCGGCAATCGAGCAGAATCACGATGAACGCGGCATCATTTGGCCGGAGGCGATCGCACCTTTCGAGGTAGCGCTCGCGCCGATCAATATCCAGCGCTCGGGACGCTTGGGTGAGGTGGTCGAGCGGCTGTATGCCGAGCTGTTGGCGGCCGGTATCGAGGTCCTGTACTACGATCGCAAAGAACGGCCGGGCGTTATGTTCAATGATTTGGATCTGGTGGGGATCCCGCATCGCTTGGTGCCTAGCGAACGCGGGTTGGACAACGAGACACTGGAGTACAAAGGCCGGCGGGATGTACACCCGAGCCATATCAAGCTCGACGAGGCCGTGCTGTTTATCAAGGCTCGTCTCGCCGGTTGATTCGGGCTGCGCAGTGCTCGCGACACTTTTGCAGAGCTTCCTTAATGGATCACGAAGCCTGCCGGGGCGGGCGTCGATACCGGTTCGCACCGAACGTCGGCTACGCGCGCCTCTCGCGGTCCCTGCCAAAGCCACGCGATGAGCTGCTCGACCTCGACCGCGGGACCGCACGCCAGAACCTCGACCTGGCCGCTAGGGACGTTCCGTACCCAGCCGCTGAGTCCGAGCTGCAACGCTTGGTAGCGGGTATGGGCCCGAAAATAAACGCCTTGCACGCGGCCGCTGACCAGGCACTTAACACAGGTGTTCACCTAAGCTCGATTTTACGCTAGCTTGGTGCGATACGGCACGCAATGCGAAACACAGGAGATCGGATCATGCAGGTAACCATCTATCACAACCCACGCTGTTCCAAGTCCCGGCAAGCCCTCGAGCTACTTAAGAAACGCGGAATCGAGCCGGAAATCGTTGAATATCTTAAGACCTTCCCCGATCGGGAGACCCTAGCGCGGCTCTCAAAGCTTCTGCACATCAAGCCACGCGAGCTCCTGCGTAAGAACGAGCCCGAATATAAACAAGCCGGTCTCGATGATCCCACCTTGAGTGACGAGGATCTGATTTCCGCGCTCATTCAAGATCCGATTTTGCTCGAACGTCCGATCGTGGTCAGCGGCGCCAAAGCGGTCGTCGGCCGTCCGCCCGAACGAGTGTTGGAAATTCTGTGAGTGGTGTGATCGATGTCCTGGTGCTTTATTACAGCCGCCACGGCAACGTCGCCGCGATGGCCCGCCTCGTCGCGCGGGGTATCGATGGGGTCTCGAATTGCCAAGCCCGCCTGCGTACGGTTCCCGCAGTCTCGGCCGTATCCGAGGCGAGCGAGGATCTGATTCCCGAACGTGGACCTCCCTACGCCACCCGCGATGATCTGGTCGAGTGCGCCGCGCTTGCGCTCGGGAGCCCAACGCGCTTCGGCAACATGGCCGCCCCCCTCAAGTATTTTCTCGACGGGACATCGGATCTGTGGGTGTCGGGCGCGTTGATCGGCAAACCGGCGGCCGTTTTTACCTCCACGTCCAGCCAGCATGGCGGGCAAGAAAGCACCTTGCTTTCGATGATGCTTCCGTTATTGCACCACGGAATGCTGGTGCTGGGCTTACCTTACGGCGAGCCCGCGCTCATGCGCAGCGCGAGCGGGGGCACACCGTACGGCGCAAGCCATGTCGCGGGCACCGATAGCGATCGACCGATCAGCGGCGATGAGCACGAGCTTTGTGTCGCCCTCGGCAGGCGCCTCGCTCAGACAGCCCTCCGCCTTCGACAGGCCCTGGACGCATAGATATTCAATATAGATTTCGCCACCACGGGGTATGCAATCCCGTGGGGCGACCAAAGGGGAGAGCTGCGCTTCTCCCCTTTGGAAACCCCAACGCTAAGGTCCCCGCGGCAAGACCGCGGGGAATAGATTTAAGGAAGCTCTGATTAAGTTCCCTCTCCCTCCGGGAGAGCAACCGTGTTCAAAGTCAAGTGCTTTGCAGCTGCCAAGGGGCATTATTTTTCAATATGGCATTCATGATGGTGAGCAGTTTCCGCATGCAGGCGACGAT
>JBIMKD010000111.1:0-5782 GCA_043673815.1 Chromatiales bacterium | reverse complement strand
CAGAAACCTCCATAAATTACTCGTTTGGTCCCGTTGGCGTGTCAACCGCAGCGGCTAATTCAAGCGGTCTTCTTTTCTGATGTCCTCATCAATGCCTTTAGCCCATGTATCGACACATTGGTGAGAAATGCGGGCTAGCGGTACGAGAGAACGGCTGGCTAAGATGGAGCGCTTTCTGGCGGAAAACGGCCCAGCCTCAAGAGTGGCCGGCGCTCAGTTCTGGATATCGCGTAGAGATGGAGAGGATGCAGCGGGAGATCCTGGATTTCCAGGATTTCCCGGTCACACCGGCCTCTTCTGGCCGTGCCCTAGAGCTCTGCCGAACGAGCATGCGAACATTGTCCCCACCAGGCTCTATGATCGAGCCCGCGGGAATTAGGGACAGACCACGATATATCGATACCAATAGCGCACCTGCCGACGCATAAACAGATATATCGTGGTCTGTCCCTAATTCCCAATACCTATTTCCTCAGGGCACGCCGCTCATCGTCTCGCAGTTGACGGCCGCATCTGCGGTCCCGGCGCCCCCGTTACAGTTATCGGTCTGGCCACCGCCATCGAGCCTATCCGCCCCGCGGCCCCCGAAGAGGTTATCGCGGTGTGTACCGCCGCAAAGGCTATCGTTGCCCGCGAGGCCATGGATGACATCGCGTCCGCCGAGCCCGTGGAGGACATCGGGCCCCGGGGTGCCGATGAGGTTATCGTGCCCGATGGTGCCGAGGATCCGGACTATCTTTCCCTGGCAGCGCAGGGGCGGGCCCTGCTCAAAGGCGCCGATATCACAAGCCGCCCCTTTCGGGCGGCTTACGCCCCTCTGATCGACGGGCTGGCACTCACTATCCACGGGGCTCGTATCGACGGCCGGGCTGCCGGCGACCAAGGCATGGGTTTGGGTCGGCCCGCCGTTGTCGGCGAGGGGAGCGAGGATGGTGCTCAAGGCCTCGCTCGGCACGATATCGGTGAGGCCTGGTGTGAAGCCAGAGACCCCCGCGTCACCGTCGTGGCCAAAGAGGTTGTGGTTGTTGGCGGCAACAGTACGCCCCGAGTGCAGAATCTCAGGCCCGGTGGAGCCGGTGTTGCCTGAGACCAGCGTGCGGGTCAGGGTGAGGGTGCCGTAGCCGTAGTAGGTACCGTTTTTCACGCCGCCGCCGCTAAAGATGGCACTATTGCCCGAGACGGTGCTGTTGGTTAGGGTGAGAGTGCCTCCGTTATCCAGGCCGCCGCCAGCGCCAGCGGTATTACCCGAGACGGTGCTGTTCGTCAGGGAGGATCCGCTGTAGCGGGGGTTCCTCACGCCGCCGCCGCTAAAGATGGCACTATTGCCCGAGACGGTGCTGTTGGTCAGGGTGAGAGTGCCTCTGTTATGCAGGCCGCCACCCTCATCACCAGCGCTATTGCCCGAGACGGTGCTGTGGGTCAGGGTGAGGGTGCCGTCGTTGAACACACCGCCGCCAATGCCACTGCCGACAATAAAAGCGGTATTACCCGAGACCGTGCTGTTGGTCACGGTGAGGACGCCGTACTCGTTGGCCACGCCTCCGCCGCGAATGGCGGCACTATTGCCCGAGACGGTGCTGTGGGTCAGGGTGAGGGTGCCGCCATAGTTGGCCACACCGCCACCACGGGCACCATAGCCACAACAAAATATCGCCGCTCCCCCACTCACCGTGGTCTGATTAAGCGTCAGGTCCCCAGCGGTGCCCACGGCAAGAATGCGAAACTCCGGCGCACTCGCCTCCCGCGCAATCGTGCTGCCCTTACCCTCGATGGTGATGGTGCTCGTGATGTCCGGCAGGCCCGTCTCGCCATAGGTGGTGTTAGGGTGGACGGCGGTGAGGCTCTGGGTGCTCCCCGCGGGCAAGCGGATGGTGTCCGCCCCGCTCCCCGCCAGGCAGTCGTCGTGGGTGGCGGCATCGGCATTGGCATTCTCGATGGCCTCGATGAGGGCGCAGAGCCCGTCGTTATTGATGTCCGGGGGGATCCCCGGAGCGACCGGGAGGGTCGCGGCCAGCGCCGGCGCCTGGCCCAAGGCCAAGAGGAGAGCGATGGCCGAAAGCGAGCGCCTCCATTGCCGCTGGAGACTTCGCCGCACCCGCCGGGGTAAGTGGCACAGGTGCTGATAGTATCCGGCAAACCGGGGCCAGAGGTCGGGCTCGTGCCGCAGGAGGGGCCTAAGCCCTCGGGTCTTGGCGGCGCGGGCAAGCTCGGTCTCTAGGACGGCCCGCACGCGCGGGTCTCTCGTGGGGATGAAGGATGGATGGGACATAAGAGCCTCCTCTGCTCGGTGCGTACGTTGTTCTCGCCGGATCCAGGACAGCCTCGAGCTCACCGGCCCAGGACCTGGTCACCTTTTTTGTATTAGGGCTTAAATTAACCCTAGTGCAAGGACCTTCCGCCAGCCCTCATCCCCACGGCCTCTTCCACTCGGCGAGCCGCTGCGCCACGCGTGCCATCACCCCGGCCCAATCGCCTCTAGAGGCCTGCCGAAAGAGCCGTAGGCTCGGATACCAGGGCGTGGTCTCGCCGCTGAGCCCCCAACGCCAGTCGGGCACGGCACTCAGCAACACCCACCCCGGTTTGCCCAAGGCCCCCGCCAGATGCACCACCGAGGTATCGACGCCGATGAGGAGATCGAGCTGATCCAGCACCAGCGCCGTATCTCCGTAGTCGTGCAGGTACGCACTGAGATCGCGCACCCGCACCCCCTCGGGGAGCGCCGCGAGATCTGCGCTACGCTCGCCTTTCTGTAAACTATAGAAGGTGACTCCCGGCGTAGGCAGGATCGGCAGTAACTCCTGGAGAGCACAGGAGCGGTGCCGGTCCTGGCGATGGGTGGGGCTGCCGGCCCAGACGAGCCCGACCCTCGGAAGATCGGACGCGCTCAGCACGGGCAAGGCGCCCGGATCTTTGCGGCGGCGGAGGGCCGCCACATCGAGATAGGGCACCTCGGCCGGGATATTCTCAAGCCGGGTACCGAAGACCTGGGGCAGGCTCAAGAGCGGCAGGTAGGTATCGAACTCCGCCACCTGAATGCTCCCCGGCTCTCGCAGCTCATCGATGCCCGGAAGGGTGGCAAAGACCGCGAGCAGATCTGCTTGGCAGACGACGATGAGCTTCCCGCAGCGCTCTCTCGCTAAGGGCAGATAGCGGGCGAATTGAAGGGCATCGCCCGCGCCTTGCTCGGTATGAATCAACAGGGTCTTCTCCGGGATAAAGCGGCCGTCCCAGCGCGGATGGGGGCAGGCGAAGGGTGTGAACTGCCCGGTCTGCCAGCGCCATTCGTATTCGGCGAAACCGCGCGGGTAGTCGCCGAGCTGGAGCAGCGTCATCCCCAGGTTGAAGTGCGCCTGAGCGTAGTCGGGTTGCAGGGCGATGGCCTGTTCGCAGTAGCCGATGGCGGCCTCGGGACGGCCCTGACGCGCGGCGAGATAGCCGAGGCTATTGAAGGCCTCGGCCCGCTCGGGCTCGGCCTCGATGACAGCGTGCAGGTGCCCCATCGCCTCATCGAAGGCTTCGGCATCGCCCAAGGCCACCCCGAGGTTGTAGCGGGCATTGGGAAAGGTCGGCTCTAAAGTCACACAGTCGCGGTACGCCGCGATCGCCTCGCGCAACCGCCCCTGGCGATAGTGCTCCAGGCCCTGCTGAAAGTGGAAGGCGGGGGAGCGGCGGAGCTCCTCTTCGGTCGGAAGGACCACTTGGGCCAGGGCCTCATCGGGCAGCACGTAGGAATGGGCCAGGCGCTCATCGTCCCATTCGAGCACCTCGGGATAACGCAGGCCGGGCAGGACCTGCACGGCGAAGATCTCCTGCACCCCCGACTCGAAGCGCAAGAACCCGAGCGTCTCCCCGCTTTCGATGTGCACCACCCACACCCCGCAGGTGCGCTCTCGCAACCGCGAGACCAAGGGAATGCCGCTGAAGACCGCGCTCTCGCGCACTTGCGAGAGGCCGATGAAGGCGAGCGGGCCGAGGAAATCGATGCCGCGCGGGTAGCCCGGCAACTGGGCCACGGTACGCCAGGTGCCCCGCTTGAGATCGACTTCTACCAGACTGCCCTCCCCGGATTCTAAGCACCACAACCGGTTCTGATACCAGCGCGGTGAATGCGGCATAGAGAGACCTCGCAGGCAGACCGCGTTCTGCTCGATGTCCATGAGGATCCCGCCACGGGCCTTATTCGCCCGCCAGCCCCCTGGAGTATCGGTCTCGCCCAAGGCGGTGATGTACTTTGGCCGCCCCTCCCGCACCGCGAGCCCGTTCAGGTGGCAGCGATCCTCGGGGGCGAGGGCGCTGACAAAGGGCGGACGCCAGCGGGGATAGAAGCTGTGGTCGGCATCGAGGGTGCAAAGACAGCCAAAGCGCGTGTTGACGATCCACAACTCGTCCTTGCCGTCATAGACCATCTCATGGATATCGATGTCGCCGGTGACATGGAGGCGCCGAGGCAGATAGCAGGCATCGTGCTTGCCGAGCGGCTCGAGCTTCGGGGCGACGGCGGGCACGTTGCGGTAATACCAGACGGTGTTGGTCCCGCCGATGGTGAGCCGCGCCCGGTCCGCAGCGATCCCCATGGGTTTGCCGAAGGTGCGAAAATGGGTGTTGAGCACGGCCCCATCGTTGCGTACGAGAATGATCTTGCCTGCTTGATAGGTGGAGACGACGAGGCTGATCTGAAGCTGTTCGAAAAGGGCGGGCAGGTTCGAGGTGTGCACGCTGCACAGGACCTCGGTTGGCGACGGGGATCCCGATCCCTCAGGGGAGGCAGTGGCCACGGCGATACTCGTAGATCGTAAGGTTCAGGGGTTGCATTAATTAGAAGCTGTAATCAATTCGATTTCGCCACCACGGGGTATGCAACCCCGTGGGGCGACCAAAACCTCGCTGCCCACGCCCTTCTTCTATACCGCGCTGTAGCCACCGTCGATGAAGACGACCTGGCCGCAGATCAAGTCCGAAGCCGGCGATGCCAGGAAAAGAACCAAGTCTGCAATCTCCAGCGGCGTCCCGAATCGATGAAGTGGAATACGCGCTTTCACGGGGGCGCTCTTTGCCTCGTCACCCCAGGCCATCTTCCCCATCTCGGTGAGGACGACGGTAGGCGCGACAGCGTTCGTCTGAATATTGAACGGCCCCCATTCGGCAGCCATGACGCGCGTCAACATGTTCAGCCCGCCCTTGGAGGAGCTGTAGGCGGCATGTCCCTCGCATCCGACCCGGGCAGCGAGGGACGAAACATTGATGATCTTGCCACACCGCTGTGCCATCATTCCAGGCGCGACGAGTTGCGCCAGCAAAAATGGCGCCCGGAGATTGACGGCCTGAGTCTCCTCCCAGTGTTCGACCGTGGTCTCTAGCAGACTCTCGCGATGAAAGACCCCTGCGTTGTTCACGAGTACGTCCACGATTCCTAGGAACTCGATGGCCTCGGTGCCGACGGTGCGCGAGCCATCGACTGTCCGCAGGTCCGCCTGAATCGCGACGCACCGGCGACCCTTACCGGCTATGGCTTGCCTCGTCGCTTCGAGGCCCTCTGCATCTCTGCCGACGATGGCAACATCGGCTCCGGCATCGGCGAAAATGGTCGCGATCTCAGCGCCGATGCCCCGTGAGGCGCCCGTGACCAGAGCCCTTTTTCCCTGACGGATCTTCCTTAATCGGATTTTGCTAACTTAGTGAAAGGCGAGGAGAAAGGGGTTAATGTGGTGCCGATATGTAGGCATGTATATGCACATATGATGCTTGTATCTATGGAGTATAGTGTTATAATGTGCAGGCATGT
>JBIMKD010000110.1:0-7429 GCA_043673815.1 Chromatiales bacterium | reverse complement strand
TGCGGGTGTTCGATGTGATGCACGAGGCCCTTGTCAAAAAGAGCCAAGCAACGACTGAAGCAATGCCGACGAATGGCGATCGAATGAACACGCGGCCAGCGAAACGACGCTCGTCAAAAGACCCGTTGGTCGAACAAGAATCAGCGTGACAGGAGCCAAATTCCGTGGACTGTAATGCGCAAAATGCTTTTGCAATCATGTAGCGATCGCTGCAAGCTGATAGTCGTGGTGTAGCCCGCCCAGCACTGAGCGTGCGGAAATGACTCGGTTCTCAGAGAGCCGATGACGGTGAGATGTCCGAGATACTGACAATGTCTCCGGCGGGCTCGGGATCCCGGGACCTAGCGACATGTGGCGTCGCGCGGTGTTGTAATAACTGAACCACTCTCTCACAACGCGAAGTAAGTAAGTGTCGCTCGGTGAGTGGAATTAGAAAATCGAGACATTCTTGGCGGAGACTTCCGATCATGCGTTCGCAAATGCAATTCGCTAACGGGCTGCGGTAAGGACTTTTTAGAACGCGTAGCCCCAGTTTCTTGACGGACGCATCAAGACCCGCGGCGAAAACACTGTCTCGATCGTGGAGTAGGTATTTGTAATTGTGGTCGGAGGGTATCGCTTCGCGTAGCTGTTGTAATGTCCACGTCGCTGTGGGTGCTCGGTTACATTGATGTGTATCAGTGTCCGTCTACCGAGTTCGATAACGACAAAAACATAAAGGCACTTGACGGTCGCGGTGACGACTGTCAAGAAGTCACATGCCACGATCGCGTTGGCGTGGTTGTGTACAAACGTCAACCAGCGTTGGTCACCTCGCGGCCGACCCGGCGGACGCTTGGGCATGTACTTGCGTACGGTACGCGGCGAGATCTGGATCCCAAGCTTCAGCAAGAGCTCGTTGGCGATGCGCTCCTCGCCCCAGCTGATATTGTCCCGTGCCATCTGACGAATCAGCGCACGAAGCTCTGCAGGGATCCGAGGTCGCCCACGACGGCATTTCGACCGCCAGAACAGCCGAAACCCAGCACGGTGCCAACCAATAAGCGTTTTCGGTGTGACAACGACCAGCGCCTCTCCCCAATCAAACCAACGCGACAGCAAGACCATAAGATAGCGCGAGGCGTTGTTAAAACGCCGTGGAGAGATCTTGCGCTCTTTAGTAATACGCCAGCTGTTTGCGAAGAAATAGATTCTCCGCTGTCAGCGCCGCGTGACGTTTCGTGCACAGGGCCAGCACATGTAGCGTTCTTGACGAGCTCGCAGACGAGGGCAGCAAGTTCAGTCAAACAATGAAGGAGACAACTGAAAAGGCCCATGCCTTGGCTACACCGACACCGCACTGCATGGCTAGTGCGCCATATCAAACCACGGAATTGACTGGTCGGAAAATAAATGCGGAGGACACAGGCTTGCGGCCTACAGCCTCCCTATCTACCCTTGCCCCCTGCCTCGTGTTTGACAGCTAACAGGTCCAGTCGTATCTTCCCTCTTGAAGAATAAGGCCTTTTAATATTCCCATTCCCGCACGGGCAATTCGTATTTACTGAGCCTTTGGGATATCAACAGAGAAACGATCGAGATCTACCGTAATTCGAGAACACGCATGAATACCCATACGGTCAATGCAGAGGAAAAGTCTCAGCGCGACGTGTGGATTGCCGCTGGCGTTCGCACACCGTTTGTGCGCGTCGATGGACCGCTCCTACACCGCGATTCGCTAACCCTTTCGGTACCGGTCGCAGGCGCAATGGCCGAGCAGGTCAAGGGGCCGATCGATTTCGCGGTGTGGGGTCCGGTGATCCTGAACCTCGCCTACAACAACCTCGCGCGCGAACTCTGGCTCGATGCGAAGCTGGAGCCGCACGTTCCCACCTTCACCACGATCATGCAGTGTAGCACCAGCATGATCGCAGTCTTCGAGGCGGCTGCGATGCTGGGTTACGGTGGAACGGCGCTAGCCATGGCTGGCGGTGTCGAGAGCATGACCCACGTACAAGTCGGCCTCCGGCAGAATCTCTCGGACTGGCTCCGGCGGATCACCCAGGCACGCGGTTTCGGCCAGCGCATCAAGATCCTGAGCAAGCTCAGGCCCTCCGACATCGGGCTCTATGTTCCCCAAGTGAAAAACCGGGCCACGGGCAGGAGCATGGGCGAGCACTGCGAAGATATGGCGAAGACCTGGAATATCGGCCGCGAGGAGCAAGACCAACTCGCCCTCGAAAGCCACCGGCGCGCCGTCGCCGCACAGGACCGCGGCTTCTTCGCTGATCTCGTCATACCGGTCGATGGGATCACCCACGACGGTTTCCCCCGCCGCGACACCTCACTCGACAAGCTCGCGCAGCTGAAACCCGTGTTCGACCAGCAGAGCGGACGTGGCACGCTCACCGCCGGGAATAGCTCTCCCCTGACCGACGGTGCGGCCGCCGTCTGGGTCGCAAACAGTGCGGGCCTCGCGCGCCTGCCGGACGGCCTCCCGCGCGCGCGGCTCGTCGATTTTGAGATCGCTGCGGTCGGTATTTTCGAGGAGGGGCTCCTCATGGCCCCCGTCTCCGCGATCCCGCGGCTCCTCGCACGACATCACCTGACCTTCGACGACATCGCGCTTTGGGAGATCCACGAGGCCTTCGCGGCGCAGGTGCTCTGTCACGTGAGAGCGCTCGAGGACCGGGACTTCGTCCGCGCCAAAGCCAGCGTCGAGCACACCTTCGGTCGGTTCCCACGCGACCGCGTGAACCCAAACGGGGGTAGCCTCGCGCTCGGCCATCCGTTCGCCGCCACCGGCGCGCGCATCCTGAGCCAGGCTGTCAAGGAACTCGCCGCCATGCCGAGCGGCTGCCGGGCCATCGTAAGCATCTGTGCCGACGGTGGCCAGGGCACCGTGGCGTTACTTGAGAACCGATGAGGTGACTCGAACCATGAACATGCCCAAGTCGACCAAGTCTGACCGCGCCGCGGCCGCACAATGACTATCCGCAACCTCGAATACTTATTCAAGCCCAAATCCATTGCGGTTCATCGGCGCCTCCGATACGCCGCACAGCGTGGGCGCCACCGTGATGCGTAATCTTCTTCAAGGCGGCTTCAGCGAACCCATTACGCCGGTCAACCCCAAATACAGGAAGTAGCCGGGGTGCGCGCTTTTCCGAGTGTCGCGAGACTGATCCGCTACTGCCGGGCGCGCGGCATCGGCGAATTATTCGGCAAGGTGTCGTCCGGGAACGAACGCATGCTCGCGCTGGCTGAAGATCTCGGTTTTGAGATTCATCACCGCCCCGACCCGCAGACTTTCCGGGTCTGCCTTAAGTTGCAGCCGGACTAAGAATCTGTCAAAACAAACTGCAAGCGATTGGAGGTTTTAATGCGCCATGCAGCATTCGCACGCGCACGTTTGCAACCCAGCCGTTGGTAGTCTTCTACGCCTTCTCATCGGCACAACGTGATGTGCGCAGCTGAGGCCAGTAAGTAAAGTTGCTTATGGTTCAGGAAGGAAGGACAGCTTTTGTCTTCACCGGTGGCGGGAGCCTCGGCGCCGTGCAAGTGGGTATGTTAAAAGCGTTGGCAGCGCACGGCGTACGCGCCGATCTGGTGATTGGTGCCTCGGTAGGCGCCATTAACGCTGCTTATTTCGCATCCGATCCTACGATAGAAGGGACCAAACGGCTCGATCAGATCTGGCGACATCTCCGGCGGCGGGACGTTTTCCCTGTCAGTCCCTTTTCGGCACTGCTGGGTTTGCTCGCGCGGCGAGACCATATGGTGTCATCATCCGCGCTCAGGCATCTTTTAGAGACGCACCTCCCCTATGCGCGGCTCGAGCAAGCCAAGATCCCGTGTCACGTGGTTGCCACCGAGCTCTTCCAAGGCAGGGAGATCTGTTTTTCTACTGGGCCGGCCATCCGGGCCGTGGTTGCCAGCGCCGCGATTCCTACGGTGTACCCGCCGGTGAGGATTGGCGAGTTGCACTTGGTTGACGGGAGCATCGCGAACAACGCGCCCATCTCCACAGCCGTTGCGTTGGGAGCAACGCGTACCATCGTACTGCCGACGGGGTTTGCGTGTGCGTTAGAGCACGTTCCTACCAGCACCATCGGCATGGCGTTGCAGACGATTGTGCTCTACAGCATTCGCCAGTTGGTGCGGGATATTGAGCGCTTTACGCATGACGGAAACCTCACTGTCGTGCCTCCGCTGTGCCCGCTCACTATTGCACCTCACAATTTCTCACGTGCCGGTGAACTCATCGACCGCGCGGAGGAAGCGACGACACGCTGGCTAGACAAAGATGGTTTGGAACGCCACGGTGTCCCTGGGGCCTTGCTGCCGCATGAAGATTGACAAAACGTCCGGCGCCCTTGCTCATGGCCTTTACCCCCGTCGACTCGCCACACTTCTGCATGAAGCTCGTAACTGGTGTCTCAAAGTTGTTGACACATTCCGGCGGGCGCGTCACCCTCTATAGACGCCGCGTCATGGGAACTTCGCTCTATCTCCGGGACCATGACTTTTCGAGGGCCTTTTCCAAAACCCGCGCGTCAATTGCGTCGGCCAGCTTCACGGCCATGTGGCTGTCTGTGGCGAATTCCAAATTCTAGGAGAATTTACACGCTGATTGCAGTCTTGTGAATCGGAGCTGAGTTGATATGGTGGTGGCATGCGGGAACTCTTCGTCCTCCTTGCGCATCTTGTCACGACGCTGTTCAAGCTATGCCGGCCCCGTGGCCTTCATGTGGTAGTGGCCGAGTCACTGGCGGTGAAGCATCAACTGCAAGTGATAAACCGGACGCGTCGTCGTGCGCCAAGAATGACGCCGTGGGATCGATTGGTCTTTGGTCTGTGCGCTGCTTGGATCCCACCGAAGCGCCTCGCAAAGTGCGCTGTCGTTCTCAAGCCTTCTAGCTTCACGCAGTTTCACCGAGCTTTGGTACGGTGTAAGTATCGATGGCTGTATGCGTCAGGAAAGCGCAGCCGTGTCTGTGGCGAATTGTTATAGCGTCCCCCCTAAAATAGCATGATGAACATCTGTCGACGTTTGATTCCAGACCATACGAACAAATGGCGAGGAGCACTCAGCGACTACGGAGCCTCTTTCATCTGGTCCAATAGAGGCGCAAGCAATCGTTTACCATGAACCACCGCGACAATAAGGACAGTCTGATCGGTAATCCGGTAGATGATTCGATAGCTATAGACGAAACACTCCCGGATATTGACGTCGCCAATTTCAGGGACAATCCGACCGATGCTCGGGAACAGCTTAAGTTTACGCGAAACGTCTATTATCTTGCTGACAACCGCAGCTGCGTATACCGGCGAATCCTGAGAGATGTACTCGGCAATGGCATCAACGTCATTCAGTGCTGCCGGTGACCAAATTACGGTGTGGTCCACTTAGCGAAGCGCCGCTCAGCTTCTTCTTGCGGGATCCCGCCTTGGGTTTCGGCAACTTCAATCCCACGCTGTACTTTTTCTATCACGTAAAGGTGATATTGAATATCTTCGAGGGTACACTCGTCAGGCAGCTTGCGAAGCAGTGCTTCCACCTCTTGTTTGGCAGCGCTCATGACACCAGCTCCATTTAAGGTTTCAGGTTCCATTTTAGCATTTGCAACTCAGACTAATGATATTGAATGGGTTTGGTGAGGCGAAAAACGGCTTGCGGGACTTTTGCGGGACGTCGTACGACACGGTACGACACCGTACGACATTTCATAGGCAACGGGCGACGAATTGTAGTTAATAAAAACAATAGGTTATGGTAGGAGCAGGTGCCTCATAATCTTCAGGTCGCAGGTTCGAGTCCTGCCGGGCCCACTCCTTTCAATTCAACGAGTTAGCTCCACATTAGCGGTTAGGAGCGGGGGACCACAATCCCCTGCTTTCTTTTCGTCGCTTGCTACTTGGATTCTGGCTTGCCGAATAATTGGTTGGTCCTTGGACGTAACTCGGACAAGTCTTCTTGAAGGCACATAAGCTCTCGAGCTTCAGCAAGGCAACTATACGCCTGCGACCTCAGTATCAAACGCCTTGCGTTGGCGCAGCTATCGCACGGCAGAAGTTGCTTTTGTCTCTGGAGCGATCGCACTTTTCAGTCGACCAACGCGTTGTAAAGGCGACACACCGCCAGTAGCGTGAACTTTGTTAGGATAGCGGGGCTCGCTATCCTCATACAGGCACAGGAAGTCACTGGGCAATGTGCCATTTCACACCGGCTGGCTCGTCGTGGTACTCTCGGACCAGTTGTCGAGCGCTCGAACAGAAAGGTGCTACGTACCAGCGGATTCGCGCATTCAATCGTTTCGGAGTTCGCCCATGTCCCTGACCATCGACCCCTGGTCCTTCCCCGCGGCCGAGCTTGACCCCAAAGGGGAGGGGGAAAAGTCCATCGTGCTGGGCGGCGGCTGCTTCTGGTGCGTGGAGGCCGTGTTCAAGGAGCTGGACGGGGTGACGAACGTCCGCCCGGGCTATGCCGGTGGCACCGCGGCGACGGCCGACTACAAGACTGTCTGCACCGGCCGCACGGACCACACCGAGGTGGTGGAAGTGGTCTACGACGCAGGCCGCATCGGCCTCGGCGAGATCCTGAAGGTGTTCTTCGCCATCGCCCATGATCCGACCCAGGTGGACCGCCAGGGCAACGATGTGGGCCGGCAATACCGCTCGGCGATCTTCTATGCCGACGATATGCAGCGCGAGGTGGCCGAACTCTACATGGACCAGATCGAGCGCGCGGGCGTGTTCGATGCACCGCTCGCCACCGAGCTTGTGCCGCTGGAGGCGTTTTACGTCGCCGAGGACTATCACCACGACTACGCGGCGCGAAACCCGGATCAGCCCTATATCCACGCCGTGGCCCAGCCCAAGATCGAGACGATGCAGGCGTATAAGGAGCATCAGGACGAGGAGACGCAGTAATGGCCGCACATTCCGGCTCGGGATTTGATTTGACCCCTCCGTCCCCGGAGCAGCGCAAGCTGTTAGAAGCGGATCTGACGGCCGAAGGAGCCAATGTGCTGCTCCGTCACGCCACGGAGGCGCCGTTCTGTGGCGCATTCCTGGACGAGAAGCGTCCGGGGGTCTTCACCTGCCGGCTCTGCGGCCTGCCACTGTTCCTGGGCGGGCAAAAGTTCGAAAGCGGCACCGGCTGGCCGAGCTTCACGGCGCCCTTCGACGACGATCACTTGCGTGAAGAGCGTGACTCAAGTTACGGCATGGCGCGTACGGAGCTTCTCTGCGCCCGCTGCGGCAGCCACCAGGGGCACGTGTTCCCCGACGGCCCGCCGCCCACGGGCCTGCGCTACTGCATCAACTCCGTGTCTCTGGCCTTTACGCCCCAGGGCGAGCCGCTGCCCGACAAGCTCGGCCGTGGTGCCCCGGAGGGCGAGCCCTGGCAAGGGGGATAGGCTGCGTGGCGGATTGCGCTCCACGC